>CALRZT010000286.1:0-6822 GCA_943372725.1 Pseudoxanthobacter soli DSM 19599 | reverse complement strand
TGGTTCAGCGGACCCACCTCATCTGCCGTGAACGATTGCTCACGGGGGCGAGGAACGCGACGGGTCGCTGCAAGACGAGGATCCTGTCATGACGATTGCCACTCTCGCTCCCGATTTCGCCGCCATCAAGACGCGCCAGCAGGCGACGTGGGCGTGCGGAGACTACGCCGTCGTCGGCACCACCTTGCAGATCGTCGGCGAGCGGCTCTGCGAGGCCGTCGACATCAGGGCGGGCGAGCGGGTGCTCGACGTCGCGGCCGGCAACGGCAACGCCACCCTGGCGGCAGCCCGCCACTTCGCCGACGTCACCTCCACAGACTATGTCGAAGCGCTGCTGGAGCGCGGCCGGCAACGCGCCGCCGCCGAGCGGCTGTTGGTGACGTTCCGCGAGGCCGATGCCGAGGCGCTGCCGTTCGGAAACGACAGCTTCGACGTCGTGCTGTCGACGTTCGGCGTGATGTTCGCCCCCGACCAGCCGACGGCGGCCGCCGAAATGGCCCGCGTCGTGCGCCGGGGCGGCCGCATCGGGCTGGCGAACTGGACGCCGGACGGCTTCATCGGCCAGCTCTTCCGGATCATCGGCCGACACGTCCCGCCGCCGGCTGGGGTGAGCTCGCCGGCGCTGTGGGGCTCCGATGCCCGGCTTGCCGAGTTGTTCCCGGGGTGCCGCAGGGTCACCGCGACGCCCCGCCATTTCACCTTCCGCTACCGCTCCACGGCGCACTGGCTCGACGTCTTCAAGACCTACTACGGCCCGACCAACCGCGCCTTCGCGGCTCTCGGTGCGACCGAACAGGCAGCCCTCGAGGCCGACCTCGTCGATCTGCTGGAGCGATTCAACCGGGGTGGGCGCGACACCCTCCTCGTGCCGAGCGAGTATCTCGAGGCGGTGATCCTCAAGCCCTGATCAAGCCCCGGTGCTTTGACAGCCCGACCCCGCCGCCGTTACGGTGCCCCCTCCTCATGGGGGTGCCCGTCCGGGCTGAGAGGTCGTGAGCGACCAACCCCTCGAACCTGAACCGGGTCATGCCGGCGGAGGGAATGGGATGGTCGCACACCTCGATCAGTCTCCCGACGTAGCGGTCCGGCCGGACGGCTCGCCCCGGCTGGACGGTCCGCGGCGGCGCCGCCTCGTCGACCACGCTGTCTACGTCGTCCTCGACCCGGCCGCGGCTCGGGGCCGGCCGCTGACGGAGATCGCCCGCGCCGCGGTGGCCGGCGGCGCCACGCTGCTGCAATACCGAGACAAGCGCGCCCACACGGGCGCGATGGTCGCCGCGGCGCGGGCGCTCGTCGCCGCGCTGGCGGGCACCGGCGTGCCGCTCCTCGTCAACGACCGCATCGACGTGGCGCTCGCCGCCGGTGCCGACGGCGCCCACGTCGGCCAGGACGACATGGCCGTCGCCGACGCGCGCCGCCTGCTCGGGCAGGGCGCCATCCTCGGCCTCAGCCTGAACTCCGTCGCCGAGGCCGAGGCGGCCGACCTCGACCTCCTCGACTATGTCTGCGGCCAGTGCGCCTTCGCCACCGCCAGCAAGGCCGACGCGCCGCCGCCGATCGGCGTCACCGGCATCGCCGCGATCGCCGCGACCGTCCGGCGGCGCGCGCCCATGCCCGTCGGCGCGATTTCCGGCATCACCGCAGCCAACGCCGGCGCCGTCATCGCCGCGGGGATGGACGGCGTCGCCGTCATCTCCGCCGTCTGCGCCGCTCCAGATCCCGAAGCTGCGACGAGAGCGCTTCGCCGCGCCGTCGATGCTGCCCGTGCCGAGGCCTCCGCATGACCGTCAAGACGACGCCGATCGCCCTTTCCATCGCCGGCACCGACCCGACGGCGGGCGCCGGCCTGCAGGCCGACCTGAAGACGTTCTCCGCCCTCGGTGTCTACGGCGCGACGGTGGTGACGGCGCTCGTCGCCCAGAACACGACGGGCGTGCAGGCGATCCAGGAGATCCCGCCGGCCTTCGTGCGGGCGCAGATGGACTCCGTCTTCTCGGACCTCGCCGTCGCCGCGGTGAAGATCGGCATGCTGTCGCGGCCGGAGGTGATCGAGGCGGTGGCGGCCGGTCTCGAGGCCTGGCCCGGACCGCCGATGGTCCTCGACCCCGTGATGGTGGCGGCCTCCGGAGATCCGCTGATCGCCGACGAGGCGGTGGCGGTGCTGACGCGGCGGCTGTTCCCGAAGGCGCTCCTGATCACGCCCAACCTGTTCGAGGCCGCCCGGCTGCTCGGCACGGCGACGGCGGCGAGCGAAGCCGAGATGGTGGCCCAGGGCAGGGCGCTCCTCGATCTCGGCCCGGCGGCGGTGCTCGTGAAGGGCGGCCACGCGGTCGGGGCCGAATCGGCCGACGTGCTCGTCGAGGTGGGCCACGACCCCGTCTGGTTCCGGGCTCCGCGCATCGCCACCCGCAACACCCATGGCACCGGCTGCACGCTGTCGTCGGCCATCACCGCGGGGCTCGCCAAGGGTGCGGCACTCACGGAGGCCGTCGGCGAGGGCAAACGCTTCATCGCCGCCGCCATCGCCGCGGCGGACCGGCTGACGATCGGCCGCGGCCACGGCCCGGTGCACCACTTCCACGCCTTCTGGCCGGACTGAGGCGCGCGGGCCACGTCACAATCCTGAAACCGGAATCGTGTCTTTCGGCGGCCGGGGCGCGCCGGTTCAAGCAGTTCCGGCCCGCTCGTTCTGCCGAGTCTGCCCTCCGGTGGCGGCGCCCGACAGGTCGGCCGCTGCGAGCAAGGTTTCCGCCATGAGCGACGACGCTCCGACGCGTCTCTGCCGCACCATTTTCCTGTCCGACGTGCATCTTGGAACTCGCGGCTGCCAGGCTCATCTGCTGCTCGACTTCCTCCGGCACCACGACGCTGAAACGATCTACCTCGTCGGCGATATCGTCGACGGCTGGCGGCTGCAGCGCGCCTGGTACTGGCCGCAGGAACACAACGACGTCGTGCAGAAGCTTCTGCGCAAGGCGCGCAAGGGCGCCCGCGTCGTCTATGTGCCCGGCAACCACGACGAATTCCTGCGGGACTATCTCGGCACCCACTTCGGCGGCGTCGAGGTCGTGGATTCCATCATCCACGAGACGGCGGACGGCCGCCGCCTGCTGGTCATCCATGGAGATCAGTTCGACATCGTCGTGCGGCACGCCAAGTGGCTCGCCTTCCTCGGAGATTGGGCTTACACTGCTGCCCTCGGGGTTAACACATGGCTCAATGTGGGCCGGCGCAAGATCGGCCTCACCTACTGGTCGCTCTCGGCCTGGGCGAAGCTGAAGGTGAAGAACGCCGTGAGTTTCATCGGGAAGTTCGAGGACGCCCTGACTGCCGAGGCTCGCCGCCGAGCTGTCGACGGGGTGGTGTGCGGGCACATCCACCATGCCGCGTTGCGCGACATCGCCGGTGTGAGCTACGTTAACACCGGCGATTGGGTGGAGAGCTGCACGGCCGTGGTCGAATCCCATGATGGAACGCTGGAGCTCGTCTATTGGGCGAGTTCGTCGCGAAGCCTCGTCCCGGTCGCAGCGCCCGGCGCACGCGCCGCCGCATGAGCCGACTCCTCCTCGTCAGCGACGCCTGGCACCCGCAGATCAACGGCGTCGTCAGGACGCTGGAGCGCACCCTTGAAGAGCTCGAGACCTTCGGGGTGTCGTGTGAGACGCTGACCCCGGCCGACTACAAGACGATGCCCTGTCCGACCTACCCGGAGATCAGACTGGCCCTGGCGACGCCTTGGTCCGTCTACGGGAGGCTCCGCGCTTCGGGTGCCGAACTCATTCACATCGCAACGGAGGGCCCGCTCGGCGTGCTTGCCCGGCGCTGGTGCGTCAAGAACGGCGTCCGCTTCACGACGAGCTACCACACCCGCTTCCCCGAGTACGTCGAGGCGCGCATTCCCGTCCCGCTCGATTGGACGTACGCGTGGATGCGCTATTTCCACGGCGCCGCCGCTGCCTGCATGGTGGCGACGCCGACGCTGGAGCGCGACCTCGCGGCGCGCGGCTTCACCAACCTCGTGCGCTGGAACCGCGGCGTCGATCACGGCCTGTTCAATCCTGATCACCGTCGCGTTCTCGATCTGCCGCGACCGATCTTCGGCTATGTCGGCCGCGTCGCCATCGAGAAGAACCTTGGCGCCTTCCTCGAACTCGATCTGCCCGGCTCGAAGGTGGTGGTGGGTGACGGACCGGCCGTCGCCGACCTGCAGCGCCGCTTCCCGAACGTCGTCTTCACCGGCGCCAAGGTCGGGCGAGAACTCGCCGAGCACTTCACCTCGCTCGACGTGTTCGTGTTCCCGAGCCTGACCGACACGTTCGGCAACGTCGTCATCGAGGCCCTGGCGAGCGGTGTGCCGGTCGCGGCGTTCCCGGTGATGGGACCGATCGACGTCATCGGCGACAGCCGCACCGGTGTGCTCGACAACGACCTGCGCAAGGCGGCGCTGGCCGCGCTGGAGATTCCCCGCTCCCGCTGCCGGGCCTATGCGCTCGGCTTCTCGTGGGAGGCCTCGGCCCGCAATTTCCTCGAGAACATGCTGGCCGCGATCGGCCACCAACTGCCGGACCTGCCGCTCAGGGCCGCGGCCGAGTAGTCCCGGCCTTGTCCACCGTTTCGACGGTCAGGGCCGTCTGGCGGAGCACTGCGAACAGTGCCGCGGTCGACAGCCCGAACAGCAGGATGCCGCAGCAGGCCGCCATCGGCCCGAGCAGGCGCCATTCGGACGTCGGCAGCACGTCGCCATAGCCGAGCGTCGTGTAGTTGACGAAGGCGAAGTAGAAGGACGCGTCGCCGTCGGTCGTGACGCCGAGCAGCTTGTAGATCGACGCCCAGACGATGATCTCGAGCATGTGGGCGACGAGCAGGGTGATGGCCGACGGCAGCACCGTGCGGACGATGCGAAAGAAGCGGTGTCGCGTCGCGTCCCGGGCAAGCCGGGGCGAGGCGACGATCACGGCGCTGACCACGGTCGTATGAATGGCGACCGCGACCAGGCACGCGAGAGTGCCGATGAGAACCGGGATCATGCTCACCCCCGCCGGCCCGACGAGGGCCGTTCGCGTCCGTCGCAACTGCGCCGTCCGCTTCCTATATCGATACCGGACGCCATTTCACGAAGGATCGCCGATGTCCATCCTGCGCCTCGTCGCCGCCGCTGCCCTCTCCCTCTGCCTTGCGGCCCCCGCCCTGGCCGACGGGCCCGACGAGATCTTCGAGAAGACGACGGTCTGGCGGATGCTCTCGCCCGACGCCAAGCTCGTCGTCTACGGCATCGACGATCCGGCCATCGAGGGCGTCGCCTGCCACTACACGCTGCCCTACATCGGCGGCTACAAGGGCATGTTCGGCCTCGCCGAGGAGGTCTCCGATATCTCGCTCGCCTGCCGCCAGACCGGCCCGATTTCCTTCAAGGAAAAGTTCGAGCAGGGTGAGGAGGTGTTCAGCCAGCGGCGCTCGCTCGTCTTCAAGCGCATGCAGATCGTGCGGGGCTGCGACACCAAGCGCAATGTGCTCGTCTACCTCGTCTATTCAGACCGCATCATCGAGGGCAGCCCGAAGAACTCGACGTCGTCGGTGCCGATCATGCCGTGGGGAGCCGCCCCGGCGCCCCGCTGCGCGGATTTCGTCGAGTGAGGTGACGCCGCAACGGCAACGGGCCTGTGCCGTGGCTGGGGATGGTGCCGCCCGCGGTGGCATCCGCGCTTGAGCCTTTTGCCCCCGTGCTTTACGCAACCCTGTAATCTCCGCCAGATTGCCTAAGATCGGGTTAACGGCGAGCGGTCGGGGTCGCCGGATGGGGCGTTGGGTGGTTCAGGTGAGGCCCCATGCACTGGGCTTGATGGGCGTGTTCGCCGTAGCGCTGGCGCTCGCCGGCTGCGTCGCGCCCTACGGCGAGCGGGTCGATCCGGAGCCTCTCGCCCAGGACCGCATGCTCGGACCGGAGGCGGCGTTCGTTGCGCCACCCGTCGGCGGGCCACTGGTTATCGGGGTGATCCAGCGGACCTTCCGCAACGCGGTGCGGCAGACGATCATCCTGCAGACCGACGGCAGCGTGTCCGGCGAGAACACCATCGACGTCACCTTCTATGGCCCGCTGAAGGCGGCGCCCGACGCCGGCAACCTCAAGCGCGACACCGGCACGCTGACCGAGATCGCCGCCGAGATGCGGACCAAGCTTCCGGTGCCGATGGCGATCTCGCCGGAGTTCGCGCAGAACAGCTACGGGCCGTTCGGGTTCGCGTTCGGCGGCAACTCGGCGGGTCGCTGCCTCTACGCGTGGCAGCGCATCCACGCCCAGCGCAACATCTTCCAGGAGCCCAGCGCGCGCGGCGAGATCAGTCTGCGGCTGCGGCTCTGCCGCCGCGGTGTGACGGACGCGCAGCTGCTGGCCCTGATGTACGGCTACGCCTTCGTCGCCACCCTGCCCAATCCGAACTGGAACCCGTTCGGCACCCCGCCGCCCGCCGATCCGTCGATCGGTCAGCGCGGTGTCACGATCAACCCGCTGACGGACGAGGCGGCGGCCGCGCGCGCCGCCGCCGCCGCTCCCCCGCCGATCGGCATCGCCCCGGCCGTCGCCGCCGCGCCGCGTGCGACGCGCCGACCTGAGATCGCGCCAGCGGCGGTGCGCCCGGTCCGCGCGCCGACCGATCGCCTCCCGACGCCGGTGGCGGAACCGTCGAGGGTGCGGCAGTCGAGCCCGGCGGCCGCGCCCCAGCAACTCGGCATGCCGCCCGCCCTGAGCGAGGCGTCGCCGCCCGCGTCGCCCTCGTCGCAGCCGGGCGCCGCCGTCCCCCCGGCCCCGGGCGCGGGACAGCAGCC
>CALRZT010000285.1:0-6847 GCA_943372725.1 Pseudoxanthobacter soli DSM 19599 | reverse complement strand
CGTCGCCCGGACATGCGCACGCCGGCGGTGGGAGGCCGCCGGCGTGCGCGTCGTGAGGCATCGATTGAGGGTGGCTCCGCGCCCGCAAGCGCTGAGCCTGGGGCCGACCTACTCGGGAACTTCGAGCCCGGTCGGGACCTTCACGCCTTCGCTCGCGAGCGTCAGCCCGGAGAGCAGCGCCTGCGTCTCGAGAAGGGCGGCGAAGTCCTCTTCCAGATAGGCCTTCGGGTCGGCCTTCAACGAGGCGGCGCCGAAGTGCGCCTGCAGTGCTTCGCGGGTCGTCGCCGTCACCGGCATCGGCACGCCGAGCTCGCGGCCGGCGGCGAGGCCGAGGTCGAGGTCCTTTTTCAAGAGCGCCGGGGTGAACGTCGTGGTCCAATCGAGGTTGACCAGCGCGTTCGACTTGTAGCGCGTGAAGATCGAGCCCATGACCGAGTTGTTCATGAAGTCGAGGAAGGCGTGGCGCGGCACGCCGGCCTTCTCGGCCAGAACGAGGATCTCGACGAGGTTCTGGGTGACGACGCCCAGCATGACGTTGTGGGCGATCTTGCAGATGCGCGCGAGTTCACCCTCGCCGACATAGGACACGCCGTTGCCGGCGATCGTCTCGATGTAGGGCTTCACGACGTCATAGACGTCGGCCGGGCCGGACACGACCGACGACAGCTTGCCGGCCTTGACGCACTTGCCGTTGCCGCTCACCGGCGAAGCCATGAACTGCGCGCCGCGCTCGCCGAGCCGGCGGCGCATCTCGACCGACTGCTCGACGGCGATCGAGGAGCAATCGACGAAGATCTTCGGAACCGGGCTGCCGGCACCGTTGAGGACGCCGTCCTTGCCGAAGTAGACCTGCTCGAGGTCCTTGCCGGTGGAAACCATCGTGAACAGGATGTCGACCCCGGCGAGGTCGGACGGCTTGTCGACGATCGTCGCACCCTTCTTGGCGAGCGGCTCCGCCTTCTCGCGCGTGCGGTTCCAGACGTGCACGTCGTGCCCGCCCTTCACCAGCCGCTCGGCCATCGGGTAGCCCATCCGGCCCATGCCGATCCAGCCGATCTTGTGCCTGTTCACCTGCATCACTTCCCTCCAGGGGCTCTAAGGCTGCGCTTCCTCGACAATGTTCTTGCCGACGGTCGCGGATGTCGTTCCGGTTCGCCGGGGTGCGGTCCGATCGGCCGCCGGCGGATTCATGAGGCGACGGCGATCGTCCCGCTCGCTCCCACTATGCAATCGTTTGCATTCCGATTTCAAGTGGTTTTCCAAGCCGCCCCGCGAGATTCTGGCGGGACGGCCCGGTGCGATGGCGGGTCGAGGCCGACGCGTCGGTCAGGCGACCTCGGAGGCCCAGTCGCGGGTCTCGATCACCTGCTTCAGCTTTGCGAGGAACGCGGCCGAATAGGCACCGTCGAAGGCGCGATGATCGAACGACTGCGCCAGCATTCCGACCGGCCGGACGACGACGACGTCGCTGCCGTCGACCTCGATCGCCACCGGCTTCTTCTTCACCGCATCGGTCGACAGGATCGCTACCTGCGGAGGGTTGATGATCGGCGCCGTGAACAGCGTGCCGAACGACCCGTTGTTGGAGATCGTGTAGGTGCCGCCATTGTAGTCGTCCGGCGTCAGCTTGCCGGCCTTCGCCTTGTCGATCTGGCGGGCGAACGCCTTGGCGAGGCCGACCACCGTCAGCTCGTCGGCGTTCCGCACGACCGGCACGACGAGGCCGTTGTGGGAGAGGTCGACCGCGATGCCGAGGTTGACCTCGTTCGGCACCTCCAGCCCGTCGCCGTCGAAGCGGGCGTTGACGAGCGGGAACTCGCCGATCGCGATGCAGACCGCCCGGGCGATGAACGGCAGGTAGGTGAGCGACACGCCATGCCGATCCTTGAAGGCGGCCTTGCGGGCGTTGCGCACCCTGTCGACGTTGGAGAAATCCGCCTCGGTCGCCTGGAAGACGTGCGGGATCGTCGTCCACGACTGCGTGAGACGGGTGCCCGTCATCTTGCGCACGGTGTTGAAGGTAGTGCGCGTGCCGGGGCGCGGCGCCTCGGGCGCACGCGCTGCGGCCGGAGCCGCAGCCGGTCCGGGAGCGGACACGGGAGCCTTCGCCGCGGCCGCCAGCACGTCGGCCTTGCCGATGCGGTCGCGGCCGGCAGCCTTGGCGGCGGCCGACAGCGTCGCGGCATCGAGGCCCTGCTGGGCAGCGAGGCGGCGGGCGAGCGGCGTCATCCGGACGCCGTTGGCAGTTGCCGCAGCCGGGCCGAAGCCGGTGGTCGGCGTGCGCACCTCGTTAAAGACGTCCATCGGTGCGGTCTTGATGGGATCGGCGGCGGGAGCCACCGGCATCGGCGTCGCGGGCGGCGCCGCGCCATTGCTCTTTGCGGCTGCCGGAGCCGGAGCTGGAGCCGGCACTGGCTCTGCAGCCTTCGGCTTCGGCGCGACGACGTCGCCACCGATCACGCACACCACGGTGCCGACCGGCACCGTCTCGCCGGCGGCGACGCGGATGTCGGACAGGACGCCGGCGCCGAGCGCCTGCACTTCCATCGTGACCTTGTCGGTCTCGATCTCGAACAGCGTCTCGCCCTCGGCGACGGTGTCGCCCAGGTTCTTGAACCAGCTGGCGATCTTGCCCTCGGCGACGGTCTCGCCGAGCTGCGGCATCACGACGTCCATGCTCTGCCTCTCCTCACGCCCCTGGACAGTTGCCTGAGACCTCGGGACTGAATTCCCTCCCCGCCACGCCCCGGCTTCGCCGCGGCGCCCGTCCGATCGCGCGCGGTCCGACAGGCCGTCACGCACCGGGGTCGGTGCCGCCCGGCCAGGCCGGGCGGCGACGGATTGCTTTCGCCTGCTGGCGGCTTACCACTCGACGGAGACGTACTGGGTCTCGAGGAACTCCATGAGACCCTCGTGGCCACCCTCACGCCCGATGCCGCTCTGCTTGACGCCGCCGAACGGCGCCGCCGGATCGGAGACGAGACCGCGATTGAGCCCGATCATGCCGAACTCGAGCTTCTCCGACAGCTTCAGCCCGCGCTTCACGTCCTTCGTGAAGAGATAGGCGACGAGGCCGTACTCGGTGGCGTTTGCCCGCTCGACGGCATCGTCCTCGCTGGAGAAGCGCGTCAGCGCCGCCACCGGGCCGAAGATCTCCTCGTGGAAGCAGCGCGCGTCGTCCGGCACGTTGGTGAGCACGGTCGGCGGATAGAAGTAGCCCGGGCCGTTCGGCAGACTGCCGCCGGTCAGGACCTTGGCGCCGCGCGACACGGCATCGTCGACGAGCTCCACCACCTTGTCGAGCGTCTCGCGGTTGACGAGCGAGCCGACGTCAACGCCCTCCTCGAGACCGTTGCCGACCTTCATCGCCCCCATCTTGGCGGCGAGCTTCTCGGCGAAGGCGTCGTGCACCTTGTCATGCACGTAGAAGCGGTTCGCCGCGGTGCAGGCCTCGCCCAGATTGCGCATCTTGGCGAGCATGGCACCGCCGACGGCGGCATCCACATCGGCGTCCTCGCAGACGATGAAGGGGGCGTTGCCGCCGAGTTCCATCGCCGGGTTGACGACGCAATCGGCCGCCGACTTCAAGAGCTTGCGGCCGACTTCGGTGGAACCGGTGAAGGAGATCACCCGCACCCGCGGATCGTGCAGCATGGCATCGACGACAGCGCCGGAGCGCCGCGACGGCAGGACGTTGACGACGCCCTTCGGCACGCCTGCCTTTTCCAGGATCGGGATCAGGGCGAGCATCGTCAGCGGCGTCTCGGAGGCGGGCTTCACCACCACCGGGCAGCCGGCCGCGAGCGCCGGGCCGATCTTGCGCGTGCCCATCGCTGCCGGGTAGTTCCACGGCGTGACGAGGACGCCGATGCCGGCCGGCTTGTGGTGGACGAGAATGCGCGCGCCAGAGGCGGGCGAGCGCATCACCTCGCCGACGTTGCGCACCGCCTCCTCGGCGAACCAGCGGAAGAACTCCGCCGCATAGAGGATCTCGCCGCGCGAATCCGGTAGCGCCTTGCCGTTCTCCAGCGTGATCAGCGCCGCGAAGCGCTCCTTGTCGGCAACGATCAGCTCATAGGCCTTGCGCAGGATCTCGCCGCGTTCGCGCGGCGAGCGCCCGGCCCAGTCGGCGAATGCCGCCTGGGCCGCGTCGACGGCCGCGATGGCGTCCTCGACCGTGCCGCTCGCCACCGTCGCCAGCGTCTCGCCCGTCGCCGGGTTCTCGACGGCGAAGCTCGCGCCGTCGGAGGCATCGCGCCACTGGCCGCCGATGTAGAGCTGCGTCGGTACGCCCTTCAGGATGTCTTCCGTCTTCATCATCAGGCTCCCAGCGTCCTGCGCACCCGCTCCGCGATCCGGTCCGGCGTCGGCAGGACGATGTCCTCAAGATTATCAGCAGCCGGCAACGGAATGTGAGGCGTGGTGATGCGGACGATCGGGCCGTCGAGGTCCCAGAAGCACTCGTCGGCGGCGATGGAGGCGATTTCGGCGCCCCAGCCGCACAGCCGCGGATTCTCCTCGACGGTGAACAGCCGGCCGGTCTTCACCAGCGAGCCCAGGATCGTCTGGGTATCGAGCGGCACCAGCGAGCGCACGTCGATCACCTCGGCGTCGATGCCGAAGTCCTTCTGGAGCTTCTCGGCGGCGGCAAGCGCCCGCGGCACCATCAGCGCCAGGGCGACGATGGTCGCGTCCTTGCCCGGACGGACGATCTTCGCTTTGCCGAGCTGGTCGACGATCTCGCCGTCCGGAACCTCGCCCTTCGTCGCGTAGAGCGACTTGTGCTCGAAGAAGATCACCGGATCCTCGTCGCGGATCGAGGCGGCGAGCAACCCGATGACATCGAGCGGCGTCGACGGGGCGACCACCTTGAGGCCGGGGATCATCATCGCCCAGTTCTCGACCGACTGGCTGTGCTGCGCGCCGAAGCGCGAGCCGGCGCCGTTGCCGGTGCGCACGACGAGCGGGCACTTGACCTGGCCGTTCGTCATGTAGCGCGACTTCGGGAACTCGTTGGCGATGTAGTCGAAGCACACCGCCAGGAAGTCCGAGAACATGATCTCGGCGATCGGGCGAAGGCCCGTCATCGCCGCGCCCATGGCCGCGCCGAGGATCGCCTGCTCCGAGATCGGCGTGTCGCGGACGCGCTTGCCGCCAAACTCCTCGTAGAGCCCGACGGTCGCCTTGAAGACGCCGCCGGCCTTGGCCACGTCCTCGCCGAGGAAGACGACGTTCTCGTCGCGCCGCATCTCCTGGGCGATGCCGCGCGCGACCGCGTCGCGATAAGTCAGTTCCGCCATGCCCAGCCCCCGTCGGCGTAAACGTCCGTCGTCATGATCTCGACCGGCGGGATCGGCGAGGCCTTGCACGCCTCCGTCGCGGCTTCGACCTTCTCTTTGGTCTGCTGATCGATCGCGTCGACGTCGGCCTGCGGCACGCCGAAGTCGGCGAGGCGCTGCTTGTAGACCTTGATCGGATCGCGCTTCATCCACTCCTCGAGCTCGCCCGGCGGGCGATACTTCGCCGGGTCGGCGCGCGAATGGCCGGAGTGGCGGTAGGTCATGCACTCGATCAGCGACGGCCCCTCGCCGGCCCGCGCCTTGGCGAAGGCCACCTGCGCGACGCGGTAGACGGCGTCGGCGTCGTTGCCGTCGACGATGATCCGCTCGAGGCCATAGGCCGAGGCGCGGTCGGCAGCCGGATGCTCGACCGCCGTGACGTCGCCGATCGGCGTGTATTCCATGTAGAGGTTGTTCTCGCAGACAAAGACGACCGGCAGCTTCCACACCACCGCGAAGTTCAGCGCCTCGTGGAAGGCGCCGATGTTCGTCGTGCCGTCGCCGAAGAAGCAGACCGAGACGTCGTCCTGGCCGAGATACTGCGCCCGCCAGGCGGAGCCGCAGGCGATCGGCAGGTGAGCGCCGATGATGGCGTAGGAGCCCATCACGCCGTGCTCGACGCTGGTCAGGTGCATCGACCCGCCCTTGCCGCGCATCAGGCCGTTGTCGCGCTGCATCAGCTCGCCGAGGACCTTCTCCATCTCGACGCCGCGGGCGAGCGTGTGGGCATGACCGCGATATGTGCAGAACGACTTGTCGCCCGGCTTCATCGCCACTGCGAAGCCCGCCGCCACCGCTTCCTGCCCGAGCGACAGATGGCTCGTCCCCTTGACGAGGTTCTGCAGGAAGAGGTCGAAGGCGCGCTTCTCGAAATCGCGGATCTCGACCTGCACGCGATAGAGTTCCATCCGCGTGTCGAGGCCGATGTCGTCGTTCTTGACCGGCTTGCCCGGTGCGTTCACGGCGGATCTCCCTTGTCCGTTCAGAGTCCGAGTCTTCTTTTGCGGGAGGTGAAACCTCCCGCCGGAGTTCGACGCCGTCGTGCGAACCGGGCAGCCAACGCCACCGTCACGACCGGATCGACCGGTGCCCGCGCCGGCGGTTGCGAGCCGTGGCGGCCCGCACGCCGGCGCGACGCTGTCCGGCGCCGCAGCTCAGTAGCGGTTGGCGATCGGCAGTTCCTCGGCGGGGAACAGGCTGATGACCTGGCAGCCCTTGTCGGTCACGACGACCTCCTCCTCGATGCGGGCGGCCGAGTAGCCGTCCGTCGCGGGGCAGTAGGTCTCGAGGGCGAACACCATGCCGGTCTTGATCTCCATCGGCCGGTCCATGGAGACCAGCCGCGAGATGATCGGGCGCTCGTGCAGGGCGAGGCCGAGGCCGTGGCCGAACTGCAGTCCGAACGCCGCGAGCTCGTTCGGGAAGCCGAACTCCTCGGCCTTCGGCCACACGGCCGCGACCTTGTCGGTGGAGACGCCCGGCTTGATCAGCTCGATCGCCTTGTCGAG
>CALRZT010000284.1:0-6856 GCA_943372725.1 Pseudoxanthobacter soli DSM 19599 | reverse complement strand
CGACGTCGAGCAGCTGTTCGCCGACGATCCTGGCATCGCCGCGGTGCTGGTCGAGCCGATGCTCGCCAACGCCGGCTGCGTGCTGCCGGAGCCCGGCTACCTCGCCCACCTTCAGGCCGTCGCCCGCCGCCACGGCGCGCTCGTCATCGCCGACGAGGTGCTGATGGGCTTCCGCCTCGCGCCGGGCCTGACGAGCCACGACTACGGTCTCGATCCCGACCTCGCCACCGTCGGCAAGGCGATCGGCAGCGGCATCGCGGTGGCCGCCGTCGTCGGCCGGCGGGAGCTGATGGCGGCGGCCGAGGATGGCCGCGCCGTGCGCGCCGGCACCTACAGCGGCAACCCGGTCGCGAGCGCCGCCGTCGTCGCCTCGATGCGGCTTCTCGGCGAGGCCGACTACGGCGCGCTGCTCGCCCGCGGTGACCGGCTGCGCGCCGCCCTCGTGCGGTCCCTCGCCGGCGCCGGCATCACGGCCTCGACCGCCGGCTACGGCACGGTCTTCACGCCGTGGTTCACGGCGGAAGCGCCGCGCGACTACACCGCCGCTGTCGCCGCCGTCGACGGTGGGCAGACGGAGCGCCTGCACGCGGCGCTGCGCCGGCACGGCGTCGTCACCATGCCGTCGCCGTTCGGCCGGCTCTACCTGTCGCTCGCCCACGACGATGCGGTGGTGGCGGAGATGATCGAGGCTTTCGAGGCGGCCGCCGTCGCTCTCGCCTGAGGATCAGGCCGGCTCGGCCGCGCGCGGTGCGTCGGCGGGGTCGAGGCGGCCGAAACTGGTGCGCACGAACGTCCGAAGCCGCCGCGCCGGCGGGCCGGCGAGCTCGGCGGTGATGACGGCGAGCTCGAGCGGCTCCAGATCCGGCAGGCCGTCGGCGGGCCCGAGCCGGCGGAGCGTCGGCGCCACCACGGATTCCGGCAGCGCCGTCACGCCGATGCCGAGCGTCACGGCTGACTCGATCGACGGCAGGTGCGAGGAGGTCCAGGCGATGCGCCAGCGCCGCCCCGCCCTGTCGAGGGCGGCGAGGATGCGCGGTCGAGCCCGGCAATGGTCCGGGAAAAGCGCCAGCGGCAGCGGGTCGAGCCGCTCCGGCGCCTGCGCCGTGGCGGCGCACCAGACCAGCGGCTCGCGGCGCAAAAGCTCGCCGGCGGCGCTGCCGCGCTCGCGGGTGACGATGGCGAGGTCGAGATCGCCCGCCGCCACCATCGGCTCCAGGCGCTCGGAGAAGTCGCAGATGATTTCGAGGCGGACGCGCGGGTTCTCGGCGGCGAAGCGGGTGATCAGAGCCGGCCCGAACACAGCCTGGTAGTCGTCCGGCATGCCGATGCGCAGCCGGCCGGCCACCTCCTCCGGCCACAGCGCGGCGAACGCCTCGTCTTCCAGCGCCAGCATCCGCCGGGCGTAGCCGATCATGGTCTCTCCGGCGTCGGTGAGGCGCACGCCGCGCGGCTTGCGCTCCAGGAGCCGCCGGCCGAGGCGCTCCTCGAAGCGCGTCACCGCGATCGAGATCGCCGCCTGGGTCTTGCCGAGGCGCGCCGCCGCCGCGGTGAAGCTGCCGGTGTCGACGACGGCGACGAACGCCGCCAGCGTCTCGGGATCGAAGTGGCGCATGGGTTGTGGCTCGCCCGCGGCGGCCGGTGCCGCGGCAGCCCGATCAAAGCACAGCGGAGGCGGGATGCGAAACCGGCCTACGGACGGGAGCCGGTGGCCCCGGGGTGGGGCGCTGCGGCTTCCCTCGCGCGCGACCTCAGAAGTCCGCGGCCAGGCCCTTCACTTCCCAGTCGCCGTAGCGGACCGGCTCCTTGCCGCCGCGGCCACCGATTTCGCGTGGGCGCACCTCCTCGGCGAGGCGGCGGCGCTCGGCGGCTTCCGCCAGCGCCCGCTCAGCCGCCGCCGACAGCGGCCGCGGCGCAGCCTCGGTGGCCGCCTCGGAGGCGGTGGCGGGTGAGGCGGAAGCGGCAGGCTCGACGGGGATCATCGCGGCACTCGATCTCGCTGATTTCGACGTCGGCACCCGGGCCGGCAGGCTTGCGACTACCGGAGGCGCCTCCCATCATATAGGTCGTTCCGAACCGCGGTCACGCCCGCGGCGGCACACCGACACGATCTCATCCCCGGAGGACCCTGAGCCGCCATGAACTTCGCCAAGACAGCCCTTCTCCTCGCCGCATTGACGGCGATCTTCATGGGCGTCGGCTTCGTCATCGGCGGCCAGACGGGCATGATGATCGCGCTCGTCGTCGCGATCGCCATGAACTTCTTCAGCTACTGGAACTCCGACAAGCTCGTCCTGTCGATGAACCATGCCGTCGAGGTGAACGAGAGCCAGGCGCCCGAGCTGTTCGCCATGGTGCGCGAGCTCGCGCGCCGGGCCGAGCTGCCTATGCCGAAGGTCTACCTGATCCAGGAAGACCAGCCGAACGCCTTCGCCACCGGCCGCAACCCCGAGAACGCCGCCGTCGCGGCAACGACGGGCCTGCTCAACCTGCTCTCCCGCGACGAGGTCGCGGGCGTGATGGCGCACGAACTCGCCCATGTGAAGAACCGCGACACGCTGATCATGACGATCACCGCGACGATCGCCGGTGCCATCTCGATGCTGGCGAACTTCGCCTTCTTCTTCGGCGGCAACCGCGACAGCAACAATCATTTCGGCTGGATCGGCATGCTGGTGACGATGATTGTCGCCCCGCTCGCCGCCATGCTGGTTCAGATGGCGGTGAGCCGCACCCGCGAGTATGCGGCCGACCGCATGGGCGCGGAGATCTGCGGCAACCCGATGTCGCTGGCGTCGGCCCTCGCCAAGCTGCAGGCCGGCGCGCAGCGCCTGCAGAACGAGCCGGCGGAGGCGAATCCGGCGATGGCGCACATGTTCATCGTCAACCCGCTGTCGGGCGCCCGCATGGACAACCTGTTCTCCACCCACCCGGCGACCGAGAACCGCATCGCCGCGCTGCGCCAGCTCGCCGGCACGATGGGGGCGACGGGCGGCGGCGGTGGCGGCGGTGGCGGCGCGGGCTTCGCGCCGTCGGCGGGCTTCGGTCAGCCGCGCCCCGCGGCCGGCGCCATGCCCGCCGGCGGACAGCCGTCCGGCCCGTGGGGCGGCGGGCGCCACCGGGAGAACGTCCGCGGCCGTGGCGGCACCGTGCCGCAGAGCGGCGGCCGGTCGCGACGCGGCCCCTGGGGATGACCGACACCCCCGCGTCCGCCAAGCCCCGCCCGTCCCACAAGTCAGGTTCCGCAGGGAAATCTCGCCCGCCGGCCGTGGACGACGTTCCCGGCCTGCCGGCCCGTCGCTTTGCGGCGGCGATCGTCGGCGGGGCGCTCGCCGGCCAGCACGTTGATTTCGGCGGCGAGGCGGCGACACCCGCCTTCGCCCGCCTGCCCGACCGCGACCGCGCCCTCGTCCGCCAGATCGTCGCGACCTCGCTGCGCCGGCGCGGCCAGATCGACGCCGCTTTGAAGCGGCTGATCGCCAAGCCCTTGCCGAAGAAGGCGGTCGACGTCCGGCCGATCCTCGTCACCGCCGCCGCCCAAATCCTCTTCATGGAGGTGCCGGCGCACGCCGCCGTGTCGCTCGCCGTGTCGCTCGCCAACGCCGACCGCACCACGGCGCCGTGGGCCGGCCTCGTCAACGGCGTGCTGCGCAGCCTGGTGCGCCAGCGCGAGGAGATCCTCGCCGGCCAGGATGCGGCGATGCTCAACCTGCCGACCTGGCTGCGCCAGCGCTGGACGGCGGCCTATGGTGCCGACACCGTTCGCGCCATCGCCGAGATCCTGCTGGTCGAGCCGCCGCTCGACGTGTCTGTCACGTCGGACGCGAGCGGCTGGGCCGAGCGCCTCGGCGGCAGCGTGCTGCCGACGGGCGGCGTGCGGCTGCTGTCGCACGGTCGCATCGAGGCGCTGCCGGGGTTCGACGAGGGCGGCTGGTGGGTGCAGGACGCCGCCGCCTCGCTGCCGGTGAAGCTTCTCGGTGACGTCTCGGGGCTGACCGTCGCCGACCTCTGCGCCGCGCCCGGCGGCAAGACCGCCCAGCTCGCCGCCGCCGGCGCCCGCGTCACCGCCGTCGACACCTCGCCGGAGCGGCTGATCCGGCTGTCGGAAAACCTCACTCGCCTGCGCCTGCCGGCAGAACTGATCGCCGGCGACGTGCAGGACCTGCCGCCGCCGCGGACGTTCGACGCCGTGCTGCTCGACGCGCCCTGCTCCTCCACCGGTACCCTGCGCCGGCACCCCGACATCGGCTCGACCAAGGGTCCGAAGGACGTCGCCGCGCTCGCCGCCCTGCAGGGACGGCTCCTGATGCGGGCGATCGACTGGGTGAAGCCCGGCGGCCTGCTCGTCTTTGCCACCTGCTCGCTCGAGCCCGAGGAGGGCGAGGCGCAGATCGCCAGCCTGCTCGCCTCCGGCGCGCCGGTGGAGCGGGTGCCAGTGACGGCCGACGAGATCGCCGGGCTCACCGAGGCGGTGACGGCGGAGGGCGACGTGCGGACATTGCCGTGTCATCTTGCCGCCGCCGACCCGCGGCTTTCCGGATGCGACGGCTTCTTCGCCGCCCGGTTGCGCCGCGTCGCGTCCTGACGGTACCGCCAGACGGCCTCTCCGTGGCCTCCCGGCGGGGCCGCTCGGTGTCGTGAAGTCGGCGACGGGCGTCGCGGCGGAATTCTTGCGGTAAGGATTGCCGGCTAGAATCGGCGACGACGGGGCTTGGCGCGTTCGGCGCCGCGCCGGGGACGCGGGGCGTTGGAGCGGGACGGGTATGGGGCCGGGACGGGCGCGCCGGATGCGGGTGTGGAGGCTCGCCGCCCAGCGCGGCGTCGCCGCCCTGCGGGCGCGCGCCCGGGCCTTCGGCCTCGTCGGCACCGGCCTCGTCACGCCGGCGCCCGACCGGCTGCTGATCGCCCCGCAGGACATCCGCACCACCGACCCGACGGTCGCCGCCGACATCTATGGCGGCGTCTTCGTGTTCTCCGGCCAGGTCGTCGAGGTCGGCGGGCGCTCGCCCTTCGAGGTGGAACCGCCGACGGAGGAGTGGGAGCGCGTGCTGCACGGCTTCGGCTGGCTGCGCCACCTGCGCGCCGCCGACACCGTCATCGCCCGCCAGAACGCCCGCGCCCTCGTCGACGACTGGATCCGCACCAGCGGCAAGCTCTCGCCGGTCGCGCGGCGCCCGGAAGTGGCGGCGCGGCGGCTGTTGTCGTGGCTGTCGCAGTCGCCGCTGATCCTCGACGGCTGCGACGGCGCCTTCTACGACCGCTTCCTGAAGGCGCTCGGGCGCGAGGTGCGGCGCCTGCGCGCCGGCATCGAGGACATGCCCGACACGCTGCCGCAGCTGCAGGCGCGCCTCGCGCTGGTCGCCGCCGGCGTGTCGATCTCCGGCCAGGAGCGGCTGCTGCGGGTCGCCCTGCGCGGCCTCGACCGGACACTGGAACGACAGGTGCTGCCCGACGGCGGCCACGTCTCGCGCGACCCCGGCGCCGTGCTGGAACTCCTCGTCGACCTGCTGCCGATCCGCCAGGCGCTATCGGCGCGGGCGGTGACGCCGAGCTCGACGGTGATGGGCGCCATCGACCGCATGCTGCCGATGCTGCGCTTCTTCCGCCTCGGAGACGGCACCTTCGCCCGCTTCAACGGCATGGGGGCGACGCCGCACGGGCTGCTCGCGACCGTTCTCTCCTATGACGACGCCCGCGGCGCGCCGCCGCTGAACGCCAGCCATTCCGGCTACCAGCGGCTCGAGGCGGGGCGCACGGTGGTGGTCGCCGATGTCGGCCGGCCGCCGCCGATCGCCGCCAGCGGCCACGCCCACGCCGGCACGCTCGCCTTCGAGATGAGCTCGGGCCGCAACCTCTTCATTGTCAACTGCGGCGCGCCGGGACAGCTGCGCAGCGACTGGCGCCGTGCCTGCCGGCTGACCGCCGCCCATTCGACGATCGTCGTCGAGGACGCCTCGACGGCGAAGATCGTCACGACGCCGCGTCTGGTGCGCTGGGTCGGGGCGCCGATCGTCGACGGGCCCGGCATGGTCGAGGCGCAGCGCGAGGAGGGGCCGGACGGCGTCGCCATCGTCGCCCGCCACGACGGCTATGCCCGCCGCTTCGGGCTGATCGCCGAGCGCGTGCTGCTGCTGCACGCCTCCGGCGAGCTGATCGAGGGCACCGACCGCCTGAGCCCGGTCGGCAGCGGACCGCGCACCGACGCCGACCGCTTCGCCGTGCGCTTCCATCTGCACCCGTCGATCCGGGCGAGCCGCTCGCTCGGCGGCGATTCGGTGGTGCTGGTGGCTCCCGACGGCGAGGCCTGGCGCTTCGTCGCGCTCGGCACAGAGGCGATGCTGGAGCCGTCTGTCTTCCTCGCCGGGCTGCAGGGGCCGCGGCGCAGCGAGCAGATCGTGCTTTACGGCCGCGCCCGGCTGGTGCCGGAGTTCGGCTGGCGGCTCGAGATGCAGGCGGAAGGCAAGCCGCGCGCGGCGCGCCGGACGGGTCGCGGCGGCGACGAGGGTCCGACGCTGGTGTGAGCGGCGGTGCCGGTCGTGCGGCTGCGGGGCTGGAGTCCCGCGCATGGCCGGCCCGCGCCGCGGGGCGGTTCCGGCCATCGCCGATCCGTGCTAACGGCCGCGCCACCATCCCCCCGCCGGAGCCGCGCCCCATGTCCGTCACGGTCAAGCAGATCGCCACGCCCGACCGGGTGCCGCTCCGCCGCGCGCTCCTCTCCGTCTCAGACAAGACCGGCGTCGTGGACTTCGCGGCAGCGCTCGCCGCGCGCGGTGTCGAGATCGTCTCGACCGGCGGCACGGCGAAGACGATCGCCGCCGGCGGCGTCACCGTCGTCGACGTGTCGGCGCTGACCGGCTTT
>CALRZT010000283.1:0-6890 GCA_943372725.1 Pseudoxanthobacter soli DSM 19599 | reverse complement strand
AGGTCGCTATGAAGAGACAGAACTGGCTGATGATCGCGGTCGCGCTGGCGGCGGCGCTTCTGACGACGACGGCCGACGCCAGCAAGCTGGTCGTCCGCAACCTGTGCACCGCCACGGTGTGGATGGAGCAGCTCAACGTGCCCGACGCGCCGAAGGTGGCGCGGATCGCCTCCGGGCGACAGCGGACCTACAAAATCCCGGACGGCCGAACCGTGGAGGCAACGCGCTGGTGGCCGAAGACGGGCTGCGACGAGGCCGGCGAGAACTGCAAGATCGGCCAGTCGATCGGCCCCTGCCCGGCCGGCGGCTGCGCGCCGCCGATCGATTCGAAGTTCGAGGCGACGTGGTGCGTCGGCGACAGCTGCGAGACCTTCTTCAACCTCTCGGCGGTCGACGGCTACACGCTGCCGGTGGCGATGCGGCCGAAGGCGAAGGACAACATCAGCGCCGCCTGCAAGCCCGCCACCTGCCCGTCGCTGTCGACCCGCAAAGGCGTCTGCCCGACCAACGAGGACCTCAGCACCGACGGCCAGTTCCCGGCGCTGAAGGGCCAGGACCTCCGCATGCGCGACCCGGTGAGCGGCAAGGTCACCGGCTGCTTCTCGCCCTGCGGCAAGCTCACCTACGCGAAGGCCTTCGGCGGCCACGACTACAAGCCCCAGGACCCCGAGGCCGCCTACTACTGCTGCAAAGGCGTCGCCGACACGCCCGAGGTCTGCGGCGCCGGACCCGTCCGCCACACCTCCTATGCGAAGCTGATCGACGAGGCGTGCAACCGGCAGGTCTATGGCTGGGCCTATGACGACGCCAACGGCACCCACACCTGCACCGGCGACGTCACCATTGTTCTGACGATCTGCCCGAAGAGCTGACGTCACTGTGATCGCCGGCGGCGGGGTGCCGGCCGGCACTCACAGCCCCGCAGGCTCGCGCCGCGGTGCGGTGGCCGCTATCGTGTTCCGAACGGGCAAGAAACTCGGGAGGGCACCCTCATGTTGCGCCGGATCTCCGCACTCGCCGCCGCGGTGGCGTTCGCGCTCATCGCATCGGTCGGCACCGCCGCCGCCAACAAGGTGGTGGTGCAGAACCAGTGCTCGATCCCGGTCTGGATCGAGCAGCTGAACGTCCCCGGCGCAAAGAAGGTGGTGAAGATCGACAAGGGCAAGGCGTACACCTACGACCTTCCCGACAACAAGCTGATCGAGGCGACCCGCTGGTGGCCGAAGACCGGCTGCGACAAGAACGGCGAGAACTGCACCCAGGGCCAGACCATGGCGCCCTGCCCCGCGCAGGGCTGCACGCCGCCGATCGATTCCAAGTTCGAGGCGACCTGGTGCACCGGCAGCAACTGCCAGACCTATTTCGACCTCTCGATGGTCGACGGCTTCACCCTGCCGGTGACGATGAAGCCGAACGCGCCCAAGAACACGATTCCCGGCTGCACCCAGGCGGCCTGCCCGTCGCTGTCGACCAGCGCCAGCGTCTGCCCGACGAAAGAGGATCTCAGCACCAACGGCAAGTACCCGGCGTTGAAGAACCAGGATCTCCGCATGACGGATCCGAAGACCAAGAAGGTCATCGGCTGCTTCTCGCCCTGCGGCAAGCTCACCTACGCCAAGGCCTTCGGCGGCTACAACTACCTGCCGCAGGACCCGCAGGCGGCCTACTATTGCTGCAAGGGCGTGGCCGACACCAAGGAGACGTGCCTGCAGGGGCCGATCAAGTCGATGTCCTACGTAAAGCTGATCGACAAGGCCTGCAAGAACGAGGTCTACGGCTGGGCCTATGACGACGCCCACGGCACCCACACCTGCACCGGCCCGCTGACCGTCACCTTCACCATCTGCCCGAAGAGCTGAGCGGTCGGATGGGCCCCAGCCGTCCGGAAAACCGGAGCGGGTGGTTGCCGGCGGCGATGGCGGTCCTGGCCGTGAGCATCGCGCCGGGTCGCGTCGCCCCCGGCCTTGCCGCGCCGGCGACGTGGCAGCCGATCAGCGGCACCGGCGGCGTGCACGGCACGATGGCCTGCAGACCCGACGGCGCGTTCTGCTTCGCCCTCGCCTGCCGGCGGGGCGGCCCGATGCAGTGGATGGTCCGGATCACCGGGGGCCTTGTTCCGGCGCGTGGCCGGATCACGCTCTCTGTCGATGGGAAGGGCGTCGGCGGCTTCGCGTATGCGGCGAAGACGTCGGGGACCGTCACCACGGCCGAGGCCCGCTACTCGTCGGTTCAGCACGGGGCGATCGCCGACGCCCTGAAACGCGGCCGGCGGGCGACGGTGACGGTGAGCGGGCTCGACCGCCCGGTCGATATCCCGCTCGAGGGCGCCGCGCGGCAGATCGAACGCACGTTCACGCGCTGCGGCGCGCCGGAGGGGGAGCCGGCCCGCCCGATGACGGTGCCCCCGACCGAGACCCGCGACCACGGCTGACTGCGCGGCGCCGTCGTTGCAGACGTCGCGGAGCCGCCCCGTGTCGGCGCGGCCGCGTTGGCGAGCCATTGCTGACCGAGGACGTCCAGCCAGTCTTCGGCACCGCGCGAGACCCGCCTCGCCTTGCCGCGTTCCCCCCTTTCGTCTAGGACAGCCTCGCTTTTCCGGCCGGCCCGCGCTCCGCGGCGCCGGCCGCATCACATGCGGGACGAGGGCGATGGCGAAGGGTGGCAAGGCGGACGCGGCGGAGGTCGGACCGGACGAGCGCGCGGGCGCCGCCGGGCACGCCCGCCCGGTGCCGCGCGCCCCGCGCGGCTTCGTCGACCGCGGCCCGGCGGAGATCGCCGCCACCGACCGCCTGCTCGCGGCGATCAAGGAGAGCTACGCGCTGTACGGCTTCGAGCCGGTGGAGACGCCGCTCGTCGAGTACGCCGACGCGCTCGGAAAATTCCTGCCCGACCAGGACCGGCCGAACGAGGGCGTCTTCGCCTTCCAGGACGACGACGAGCAGTGGCTGAGCCTGCGCTATGACCTCACCGCGCCGCTCGCCCGCTACGTGGCGGAGAACTGGGAAAAGCTCGCCAAGCCCTATCGCAGCTACCGGGTCGGCTGGGTGTTCCGCAACGAGAAGCCGGGGCCGGGGCGGTTCCGGCAGTTCATGCAGTTCGATGCGGACACGGTCGGCACCGCGAGCGTCGCGGCGGACGCCGAGATCTGCATGATGGCCGCCGACACGCTGGAGCGCCTCGGTATCCCGCGCGGCGACTACGTCATCAAGGTCAACAACCGCAAGATCCTCGACGGCATGATGGAGGCGATCGGCCTCGCCGGCGAGGAGAACGGCAACCGCCGGCTCGTGGTGCTGAGGGCGATCGACAAGCTCGACCGGCTCGGCGCCGACGGCGTGCGGGCGCTGCTCGGCGACGGGCGGCTCGACGAGAGCGGCGCCTTCACCCCGGGCGCGCGGCTCGCGGCCGAGGCCGCCGAGCAGATCCTCGCCTTCGTCGCCGCTGGCCGGCCGACCGCCGCCGAGACGCTCGCAGCGCTTTCGGCCCTCGTCGAAGGCACCGACCTCGGCCGGCAGGGTGTCGTGGAGCTCTCCGACATCGCGGCCCTCGTAGACGCCGCCGGCTACACTGGCCGCGTGCGCATCGACCCCTCCGTCGTCCGCGGCCTCGAGTACTACACCGGCCCGGTGTTCGAGGCGGAGCTGACGTTCGAGGTGACCGGCGAGGACGGCAAGCCGGTGCGCTTCGGCTCGGTCGGCGGCGGCGGGCGCTATGACGGGCTGGTCGGCCGCTTCCGCGGCGAGGACGTTCCGGCGACCGGCTTCTCCGTCGGCGTCTCGCGGCTCGCCGCAGCGCTCGCGGCCCGCCGCGGTGATGCGGCGGTGGAAGGCACCGGCCCAGTGGTGATCCTGGTTCTCGACCGCGACCCCGCGGCGATGGCGAGCTACCAGACGATCGCCGCAGAGCTTCGGGGCGCCGGCATCGCGTCCGAGATCTACCTCGGCTCCTCCGGCATGAAGCCGCAGATGAAGTACGCCGACCGCCGCGCCGCCCCCTGTGTCGTCATCCAGGGCTCGAACGAGCGCGAGGCCGGCACGCTCGAGATCAAGGACCTCGTCGAAGGGGCGAAGCGCGCCGCGGCGATCAAGGACAACAAGGCCTGGCGCGAGGAGCGCCCGGCGCAGCAGACCGTGGCGCGCGCCGACCTCGTGTCCGCCGTCCGCGACCTCCTCGCCCGCTACGGCCGGTGACGGCGATGGCGCCGACGGCTTCCATGGGCGTGCTCGAGGCGGATGTGCGGCTGGCGCGGCTGCGGGCGCTGCTCGAGGCCGCCGGCCATGCCTTCGTCGAGCCGGCGGTGCTGCAGCCGGTCGAGCCGTTCGTCGACCTCGCCGGCGAGGACCTGCGGCGGCGGCTGTTCCTGACCAGCGCCACCGACGGGCGCGAACTCTGCCTGCGGCCGGACTACACGATCCCGGTCTGTCGCCTGCACCTCGACACCGGCGCGGCGGAGCGGCAGGCGCGCTACGCCTATCTCGGACCGGTGTTTCGCCAGCGGCCTCAGGGCCCGAGCGAGTTTCTGCAGGCCGGCGCCGAATGGCTCGGCCACGCCGACGAGGAGGCGACCGACGCCGAGGCGCTCGCCCGCGCCCTGGAGGCGGCGGCCGTCCTCGGTCTCGAGCGGCCGACGGTGCGCATCGGCGACGAGGCGCTGTTTGCGGCCGTCGTCGGCGCCCTCGACCTCACCGACGCCTGGCGGCGGCGGCTGACGGCGCTGTTCGGCGACGGCGAACGGCTCGAAGCCGCCCTCGACCGTCTCGACGGCACGGCCGCGCCGGAGCGGGCGGCGGTCGCCGGTGCGCTCGCCTTCGCCGAGCCCGAGACGGCGCGGGCGCTCGTCGAGGACATGCTGTCGATCGCCGGGCTATCCACCGTCGGCGGCCGCGGCGCCGGCGAGATCGCCGAGCGGCTGGCCGAGCAGGCGGCGTTCGCCGCCGGTGCCCGGCCGGCACCGGAAGCCGCCGCCGTGATCCGCCGCTATCTCGCCATCGAAGCCACCGCCGACACCGCCGCCGACGCAGTGACGGCCTTTGCCGGCGAGGTCGGCGACGGTGTGGCCGCCGCGCTCGCACCGGCGCTCGACGCCTTCCGCCGCCGCCTCGACCTCCTCGCCGAGCGCGGCGTCGCCGCCTCCGGGCTTTCGTTCGAGGCCGCCTTCGGCCGGCCGCTCGACTACTACACGGGCTTCATGTTCGAGCTCTACGACCCGGCCCGGCCGGACGGCGCGCAGGTGGTCGGCGGCGGTCGCTACGACCGCATGCTGACGCTGCTCGGCGCCGCGGCGCCGGTGCCGGCGGTCGGCTTCTCGGTCTGGCTCGACCGGCTCGGCTTCGGGGGGCGGACATGAGCGGGGAAACGGCCGGCGGGCCGCTGATCATCGCGGTGCCCTCGAAGGGGCGGCTGCAGGAGAACACTGCCGCCTTCTTCGCCCGCGCCGGCTTGCCGCTGGTACAGGCGGGCGGGGCGCGCGGCTACCGGGCGACGGTCGCCGGCCTCGCCGATGCCGGGATCGCCTACCTGTCCGCCTCCGAGATCGCCCGCGAGATCGCTGGCGGCGGCGTCCACCTCGGCATCACCGGCCTCGATCTCGTCCACGAGACGATCGCCGAGCCGGCGGCGCGCGACCGCCTCGTCCACCTCGTCGTGCCGCTCGGCTTCGGCCACGCCGACGTCGTCGTGGCGGTGCCGAAGGCGTGGCTCGATGTGCGCGGCATGGCCGATCTCGCGGATGTCGCCGCCGACTTCCGCGCCCGCCACGGCCGGCGGCTCAGGGTCGCCACCAAGTACGTGCACCTGACGCGGTCCCACTTCGCCGCCCACGGCATCGTCGACTACGCCATCGTCGAGAGCGCCGGTGCCACCGAGGGCGCCCCGGCGGCGGGCTCGGCCGAGCTCATCGTCGACATCACCACCACCGGCTCGACGCTCGCCGCGAATGCGCTGAAGCAGATCGAGGGCGGCACGATCCTGAAATCGGAGGCGCACCTCGTCGCCGCCCGCCGCGCCGCCTGGGCACCGCACCAGTTGGCGGCTGCCGGCGCCATCCTCGACCGGGTGGCGGCGGAAGCGCGCGGCCGGGCACTGAAGGCGGTCTCGGCCGTCGTTGCGCACCCGGCGGCGGTGGCGATGGAGGCGGCGGAGCGCTTCGGCTGCACCATTCCGTTCGGCACCAACGGCGCCGTGCTGACGCTGCACTGCCCGGCTGGCCGCGTCTACGACTGCGCCGCCTGGCTGCGGGCGCATGCGGGTGCCGCGACGGTGACGGTGTCGGCGCTGGACGAGGTGTTCACAGCCGACAACCCGATGCTCGACCGGCTGGCGGCGGTGGTGCACGGCGGCTGAGCCGTCGCACCGTCCACCCTCAGGCCGGCCGCGCGAAGGCGTTGCGCGCGGCCTCAACCGCGTCGCGGTCGGCGCAACCCTCGACGTGGTCGTTGACCATGCCGACCGCCTGCATGAAGGCGTAGAGCGTCGTCGGGCCGACGAACGAGAAACCGCGGCGCTTCAGCTCCTTGGCGAGGGCGTGCGATTCCGGGCAATCGACCTGCCGGCGCAGGTCCTCCCACGCGAACGATTTCGGCCGCGACGCCGGGTCCGGCTCGTAGCGCCAGACGAAGGCGGCGAGCGAGCCCGTCTCCTGCTTCAGCGCCAGCACGCGGCGGGCGTTGTTGATCGCCGAGAGGATCTTGGCGCGGTGGCGGACGATGCCGGCGTCCGCCAGCAGGCGCTCGACGTCGCGCTCGTCGAAGCGGGCGACCGTCTCGGCGTCGAAATCGGCGAAGCCGGCGCGGAAGGCCGGCCGCTTGCGCAGGATGGTGATCCAGGCGAGGCCGGACTGGAAGCCCTCGAGGCAGAGCTTCTCGTAGAGCCTTCGGTCGTCGGCGACCGGG
>CALRZT010000282.1:0-6895 GCA_943372725.1 Pseudoxanthobacter soli DSM 19599 | reverse complement strand
GACGATCCTGGCGATCGCCGACGGCCTGCTCGCCAGGGGAGCTGCGGAGCGGGAGCGCATCCTGGGGCTCTCCCGGGAGATGAGCGTCTCCGCCCGCGGACAGGTTCGCTGCCTGCAGAAAATCGCCCGGCCGGCGACCTGACCGTCCTCAGGCCGCCTTCGCCGCAGCGCGGGCCTTCGCGGCGTGGTCGGAGATCCACATCTCCTCGTCGGGGAAGTCGGCCTCCGTCCGGCCGCCGGCGAACGCCTTCAACACCTCCCACTGGAAGGCGAGGTAGCTCATCGTGTGCGGCTCGCGGCCCTTCTCGGTGAACAGCGCCTTGTGCAGCTCGGGAAGCTGGTGGAAGGGCACGCCGGGGAAGGCATGGTGGGCGGTGTGGTACTGCATGTTCCACGCCATCCAGCGCATGACGGCGTTGGTGCGGGTGGAGCGGGTGTTTTCCAGGATGTTCGGCT
Source organism: Pseudoxanthobacter soli DSM 19599 (assembly GCA_943372725.1). Lineage (GTDB taxonomy): Bacteria > Pseudomonadota > Alphaproteobacteria > Rhizobiales > Segnochrobactraceae > CAMDHY01. The sequence goes on along the minus strand of CALRZT010000282.1, from coordinate 6,439 downwards.
CGTGGGCGAGGCCGAGGTGCTCGATGGTGTTCTGCAGCTGGTGGACGACCTTCGTCACCATCATCGGCGCGAGCCAGAGGATCACCGCCGCCCACGTCTGGAAGACGACCGAGAGAACCGCGATGGCGATGTAGCCGGCGGCGTGCCAGCGTCCCTCGCGGACCACCTCGGCCTTTCGGCCCTCGGGGATGTAGGGCTCTGTGACGATGCCGAGCGAGAAGCGGACGATGCGGCGGACGCGGTAGTACCAGTAGGTCGGCCCGAGCACGTAGAGCACGTAGGACGTAAAGGTGTAGGGCGGGCGGACCAGCTCGCCGTCGCGGTTCCAGTCCTGGGTGTAGCGGTGGTGGGCGAAGTGCTGCAGCTGGTCGAAATCGCGCGGGAAGATGACGATGAAGCCGAACAGCCGGCCGAACCACTCGTTCAGCGCCCGCGTCTTGAACACCGTCCAGTGGCTGAGCTCGTGCTGGCCGGCATAGAGGAAATTGAGCAGCACGCCGTGGACGATGAAGAGCGGCACCGCCCACCAGGTGCCCCAGGTGAGCCACAGCACCGTGCCGGTGACGGCGATCGCCCCGAGGTGGCTGCCGACTTGCAGGAAGCCGGCGAGGTCCGACTTGCCGCTGAGGGCGCGCAGCCGCGCCGGCTCGATCAGATCGCGACGCGCGAAAACCTCGTCCATCGGCGGTGGCCCTCCCCTCGTGCAGAGCGGTGACGATGCGGGAGCGGCGATCGTCGCGCAATGGTGGCGTGGGAAAGGTTGCTTGAGTGGGAGCTCAAGTGATGGGGCGTCCCTCCCCTGCCAGGGGGAGGGACAGATCGCGAAGCGATCAGGGTGGGGCTCGTGAACCAGATGCACGACCCAACGGCCGTCTGAGTGCGGCTTGACGGGCCCCACCCTGGCGACCTGCGGTCGCCTGTCCCTCCCCCTGGGAGGGGAGGGACGCGCCGCCGGCGTTGCGCCGTCCGCCGCTTGTTGCTAGCGCTTGGCGGTCGCTTGCGCTGCACGTCTGCCGTCAGGTCGCGCAGGCCACTGCACCGGAGCGCCCCCCGCCGATGCCGAATCTGCCGTTCCTCGTGTCCGCCCCCCGATGATCCGCCTCGCCGTTCTGCTCGTCGGTGCCGATGCGATGCGGCGCAAGTGGAAGCTGCTGGCGGCGATCGGCCTGTTGTGGATGGTGCTCGCCGTCGTCGTCGCCGTCGACATGGTGGACGGCGCGAGCCGCACGGCGACGTGGATCTTCGGCTACTTCCTCGTCGTCGAGGGCGCCGTGGCGCTCCTGATGATGATCGGCGCCGGCGGCGCGAACGGCGTGCTGCTTGCGCGTGCGGGCGGGCTCGTCGTGCTCGGCGCCCTGATCCTGGACTTCCCCTTCGAGAACTCGATCGCCAACAGCGTGCTGTTCGGCCTCGCCTTCCTGGTCGACGGCTTCGTGCGGGTGGCCACCGCCTGGGTGATCCGCTACCGGCGCTGGCAGGTGGTGGCGATCGGCGGGCTGCTGGAAATGGCGCTCGCCGTCATCTGCTTCTCGAGCTGGCCGATCCCCTACTACAAGACCGTGCCGTTCTGCGTCGCCGTGGCGATGCTGATCACCGGCTGGAACTGCCTGCGCATCGGCCTCTTGCTGCGCCACATCGGCCGGGATGCCTCGCTGTCGGCGCTGCCGATGTTCACGCTGCGCTCCTGGCGCGGCCATGCGCCGGAGGCACCGACACCGGTCGCCCGCGAGGCGCGCATCCCGCTCGTCGTGCACGTCTGGACGCCGGTCGGCTCGGCCGAGGACGCCGAGCGCCGGCCGCTGATCGATCGCTACATCGCCGCCGTCGACGGCAAGGGTGTCATCTCCACCGGCCACGCCTCGCTGGAACTGCAGCCCGACATCTACGTCAGCCACTATCCGGGGGTGGAGATCGACCATTCGCCGGACGATTTCGGCGCGCTGCTGAAAGCCTCGGGCGACAACGACGTCAAGGGACGCTTCCAGCCCTCCTACGCCTACGAGGTGTCGCAGTGGTGCGAGGCGGACGCCAACGTCAAGTTCCGCCGCTACGACGCCGCCAAGCTCGCCGCCTGGTGGGAGGTCTACCAGCGCGACGACACTTACAACCTCACCGACCGCAACTGTTCGATCGCCGTCGCGCTGGCGCTCGACGCGGCGCTCGAGGGCGCGCTCTACTCGCGCTTCGTCTGGAGCCGGTTCTTCCTGCTGCTGCTCAACCCCGACCTCTGGCTCGCCGCGACGCTGCGATTCCGGGCCGAATCGATGACGTGGACACCGGGCCTGGTGCTCGACTACGCCCGCGCCGTCCGCCGGGTCGTCGAGCCGCTCGACCGCGGCTATGTCGGGCGGCTGCAGGACACCGTCCGCCGCTGGCACGAGACCCGCGAACTCGAGAAGCTCCGCCGGGAGATCGAGGCCGCCAGCAAGGACGGCCTTGTCTGAGCATGGCGGGCACCGAGGCATGACGCCAACCGACAGGGACACGCAGCGATGACGGCCGACCTCGTCCTGGCGCCGCGGGTGCGCATCGTCTCGATGGCGGCGGTGATCGCCGTCGCGATGATTTTCGGACTGACCTACTCGCTGTCGGCGGCGCTGATCGCAATCGATCTCGCCGAGCGCGGCTACGGCGAGACGATGATCGGCTTCAACGCGGCCATGCACGCCCTCGGCACGCTGCTGGTAGCGCCGATCCTGCCGCGGCTCGTGGCGAAGATCGGGCCCCGCCGGATCGTCATCATCGCGCTGGCCGTCGCGGCGGTGACGCTGGCGCTGTTCCCGGCCGCGCCGCTGCTCTGGCTGTGGTTCCCGCTGCGCTTCGTGCTGGGAGCGGCAAGCGAGGTGCTGTTCGTCCTGTCGGAGACGTGGACGAACTCGCTCGCCGAGGAGAAGACGCGGGCCCGCTCGATGGCGGCCTACATGATCGCGATGTCGCTGGGCATGGCGCTCGGCCCCCTGATCCTGTCGATCGTCGGCTCGCAGGGGGCGCTTCCCTACCTGATCGGCACGGTGCTCTGCATCGGCGCGCTGGTGCTCGTCGCCGTGCCGATGGTGAAGGCGCCGCACTTCGAGGAGCCGGAGGTCTCCAACCCACTGCACTATGTGCGGCTGGCGCCGCTCGCGATCGCCACGACCATCCTGATCGCGGCGCTGGAGTCCTCCGGCCTGTCGTTCCTCGCCCTCTATGCGATGGGCCAGGGGTGGGACGAATCCGGCGCGGCGAGCCTGATCTCGACGATGATGTTCGGTGCCATCGTCTGCCAGGTGCCGGTCGGCTACCTCGGCGACGTCATGGACCGGCGCAAGCTCGTCGTGCTGCTGGCGATCGTCGCCACCCTCGGCGCGGCGGCGTGGCCGTTCGTGCTGCACGACCCGCTGATTGCCTATCCGCTGCTGTTCCTCTGGGGTGGCGCCTTCGTCGGCATCTACACGATCATGCTGACGGTGGTGGGCAGCCGCTTCCAGGGCAGCGACCTTGTCGGCGTCTATGCGGTGATGGGGCTGTCGTGGGGCGGCGGCCTGCTCATCGGCCCGGCGCTCGCCGGCTTCGCCATGGACAGGCACGTGCACGGCCTGCCGATCTTCGCCGCCGCCGCGTGCCTCCTCTACGCCTTCTACGCCATGCGGACGCGGTCGCAGGCGTGAGGCTGCCGCCGGGAGGGCGTCGTCAGCGCGGCAGCGCCTCCGGCGTGTACTGATCGACGAACGCGCCGGTCGGCGGGATCGGCGTGATTATGTCGATCAGGACGCCGTTCGGGTCGGCGGTGATGAAGTGGCGCTGGCCAAAGGCCTCGTCGCGCAGCGGCAGCAGCACCGGCAGGCCGGCCGCCTCGACGCGGGCGAACTCGGCGTCGACGTCGTCCACCTCGAAGTTGAGGATGACGCCGCCGGCGCGGCCGCGACCGACGGCGGGGATCGTCGCGTGGGATCCGTCGAGGATGGCGAGGTTGACGGTGGCGTCCTCCGCCGACTGCAGGTGGACGTACCAGTCGCTCGCAAACAGCGGCGTGAAGCGGAAGTGGCGGACGTAGAAGGCGGCCGAGGCGGCCACGTCGTCCACCATCAGGACCGGGTAGTAGCTCGTCGCCCGCATCGCTTTCCTCCTTCGCGACACTCGCATACAGTCTGCATGTTTCCTTTCAATAACAAACAGGCAGACTGTATGCAAGAGCGGCGGAGCAATCGCGAGCGGACCGAGGAGATGCGCGGGCGCCTGATCGCGGCGGCCCGGGTGCTGTTCGTCGACAAGGGCTACGCCGACACCGGCACGCCGGAGATCGTGGCTGCCGCCGGCGTAACGCGCGGGGCGCTCTATCACCACTTCGCGGACAAGCAGGCGCTGTTCCGCGCCGTCGTGGAGGCGGAAGCCGCCGCGGTGGCGGCGGCGATCGAGGACGCTGCAGCGGCCGGCGCCGCCGAGAGCACCAGCGGCGCCATCCCTGCAGCGCCGGGCGACGGGATGCGGAGCCTCGTCGCCGGCGCGCGGGCCTACCTCGCGGCGATGGCGGTGCCGGGGCGGACGCGGCTGCTGCTGGTGGAAGCGCCGGCGGTGCTGGGCGCGCCGGAGGTTCGCGCCATCGACGGCGGCCACGCCGAGCGGACCCTGCGCGCGGGGCTCGAGGAGGCGATCGCGGCCGGGGACCTCTGCGCCCTGCCGCTGCCGGCGCTGACCTCGCTGCTGTCGGCGCTGTTCGACCGGGCGGCCCTCGACGCCGCAGCGGAGGGGGACGCCGGGGCGGCGATGACGGTGATCGAGGCCCTGCTCGCCGGGCTGGCGCCGCTAGCGGCCCGCAGGGAGAACGGCTGATGCGGACCGTCTGACCGGGCCGGGACCGGCCGCCGACCAGTGCTGGCCGCCGACCGGCTCCCCACGCCGTCAGACCGCCTGGCCGAATTCTTCCTTCGACCAGTGGCGGGTGGTGGTCTTGTAGGCGACCCGGCAGTTCAGCGCGCAAAAGCGGCGGAGCTCGAAGCGCTCGAGCACGACGAGATCCCGCCCGAGGGTGGCCCGGTTGGTCTCCGAGCCGGCGAGATGGGCGGCGAGCGCCCGCGTCAGCAGGCCCGGCCCGGTGGAGAGCCAGATGGTGTCGGCATCGCCGCGCAGCATCGCCGTCACGGCGAGTTCGAGGGCAAGGCCGATCAGCGGGTGACCGGGGACGGCGGCGATGAAGTTGTTGCCGATCGAGCCGCGGCCCTCCTGCGCCACCACCAGGGTGCGGCCGGCGAGGTGCGGGTCGAGCGGCGCCGTGCAACGGTCGTCGGCGTCGACATAGACGCCGCCCTCGTGGAAGAGCAGTGCCAGGCGCAGCAGGTCCGCCTTCTGCGCGGGCTTGCGGGCGGCGCGATAGGCGCGGCGGATGCGCGGGTCGGGCAAGCTCTCGAGATAGGCGCGGGCGGTGCGATCGGTATGGCGGACGTGGTCGAAGCCGGGATTTCCCTCCCGCCAGCTCGCCATCAGCTCGACGATGTCGTCGGCCACCGCCTCGGTGTCCCAGAACTGCAGGATGCGGCGGGGGACCGACACGGTGCCCTCTGACGGCGGCTGCACGTCGAGCAGCCCGTGGCGGCGGAGGAACACGAAGAAGGCGATGGCGCCGGGGGTGTAGTCGGGCTCCTCGTGGGCGAGGGTGAGGAAGGCGTCGAGCCGGTCGGCTGCGATCGCGGCGCAGCCGAGCTGCATCGCCGCCTGGTTGCTCCAGCACTCGCTCATCAGCTGGCCGACGAGGCTCTGGGACGGGTTCAGCGACCGGCCGCGCGACAGCTGGGCCTCGCGCGAGAGCTGCTTGGCGGTAGCGAGGTGGCGGCGCGCCTCGAGCGGGCGCAGCAGCCCGACGAGCACGCGGGCGGCGGCGGAGTGGGCGGCTGCGTTGTCCGGGTCGAGGGTGAGCGCGCGGTTGAAGGCGTCGAGCGCCTCCGGCAGTCGCCAGCGCGCTTCGGCGAGACGGCCGGCCGCCATCGCCGCCGTCACCTGTTGCCGCGGCGTCTGCGTCTCCATGGCCGCCACCGTCTCGGCGACGGCATCGAAGCGGCCGTGATCGAGGTCGAGGGTCGCCTGGCGGCCGCGCAGGCGCGCGTCCGCGGGAGCACGCGCTCGCGCCGCCTCGAGCAAAACCTCGGCGGCGGCGTCGAGGCCGATGTGGCGCAGGAGATCGAACTCGGCGAAGACGAGGGCGAGCTCGTCACCGGCGACCGCCCGCGCCTTCGTCAGGATCGCCCGCGCCTGCGCGGCCGACGCCGTCCGGGCCGCGATGCCGGCGAGCGCGATCCACGCGGCGACGTTGCCCGGATCGGCGGCGGTGGCCCGCTCGTAGGTCGCACAGGCGGCGTCGGTGTCGCCGACCTCCTCGTAGAGCGCCGCGAGGTCCTGCAGCACCGCCGCGCTCGCCTCGGTGGCGACGGCGCGGGAGAGCACGCCGACCGCCTCGCCCTTGCGGCCC
>CALRZT010000281.1:0-6899 GCA_943372725.1 Pseudoxanthobacter soli DSM 19599 | reverse complement strand
CGATCGAGCTCACAACGAGCAACGATCCTGTCGGAGGACGGTCACCCCCGCTCCGGACCCTCACGCCCCCGGAACCGCCGCTGGTACGCCGCGTCGTACAGCGCACTGTCGCGGAAGTCGTGGGCCGACAGCGCGCGGCCGACGAGGATCACCGCGGTCCGCTCGATCGGATCCGCCGCCACCTGCGCCGCGATCGTGCCCAGCGTCCCCCTCACGATGCGCTCGTCGGGCCACGACACCCGCGCCGCCACGGCCACCGGGCAGTCGGCGCCGTAGTGGGGGACGAGCTCGGTCGCGACGCGCTCCAGAGCGTGGATGGCGAGGTGGATGGCAAGCGTCGCGCCGGTGGCGGCGAAGGCGGCGAGCCTCTCGCCCGCCGGCATCGGCGAGGCGCGGCCGTCGATGCGGGTGATGACGAGGCTCTGCGCCACACCCGGCACCGTCAGCTCGCGACCGAGGGCGGCTGCGGCGGCGGCGAAAGCGGGCACGCCCGGCGTCAGCGTCCAGGCGATGCCGAGGCGGTCGAGCCGGCGCACCTGCTCGGCCACCGCGCTGTAGACCGAGAGGTCGCCCGAATGCAGCCGCGCCACGTCGAGCCCGGCGGCGTCGGCGGCGATGTACTCGGCCTCGATCTCGTCGAGGCTCATCGGCGCGGTGTCGACGAGGCGGGCGCCCGGCGGGCAGTGCACAAGCATCTCCGGCGGCACGATCGAGCCGGCATAGAGGCACACCGGCGAGCGGGCGAGGATGTCGCGGCCGCGCAAGGTGAGGAGGTCCGCCGCGCCGGGGCCGGCGCCGATGAAGTGCACGGTCACGGCGCCGCCTCCCGCCGGGCGAGGGCGCAGGTGACCGGGCCGACGGCGGTGCGCGGCGCGATCAGCTTGCCCTCGGGGCCGCAGGCGGCGAGCGCCGCGGTCTCGGAGGCCGAGGGCACGCCCAGCAGCGCGATCACGCGGTCGGACGTCGTCAGGGTCCGGCCGGCGGCGGCCTCCAGAGTCCTTTGCGGCACCAGCACCAGCGGCAGGCCGAGCGCCGTGGCGGCCGCCGTGATGCCCGGCTCGCCGCCCTTGACCGCGGGAGTGGCGAGCGCGCCGACGTCGGCGCGCGCGAGCCCGGCACGGCCGAGCGCCGCGTCGAGGGCGGCGACGACCTCGGCGGCGGAGACGCCCTTGCGGCTGCCGATGCCGGCGACGATCACGGGGCGCCCTCTGCGTCGCGTGGGGCGCTGGCCGAGGATGCCCCGGTTTCGTCGTCCGCAGCCGGCAAAATCGGCTTTGTCCACAGCCACTGCGTCACCGGCATTGCCGCGCGCCAGCCGGTCATGCCGCCGACGGGGGCGGCGCGGGCGACCTGCAGGCGCACAAGGTCGCCGTCATGCGCCGCGTAGCGGGCGGCGAGCACGGCCTCGGTCTCCAGCGTCACGGCGTTGACGACGAGGCGGCCGCCCGGCCTTAGCGCCTCGATCACCGCATCGAGCACGCCGGGGTCGGTGGCGCCGCCGCCGACGAAGACGGCGTCGGGGGCGGGCAGGGCGGCGAGCGCCGCCGGCGCCTCGCCCTCGACGAGACGAAGGCCGGGCACGCCGAGCGCGTCGGCATTGCGGCGGACGCGGGCAGCGCGGTCGCTCCGCGCCTCGACGGCTATGGCGGTGAGCGACGGGTCGGCGAGCATCCACTCGATGCCGATCGAGCCGGAGCCGGCGCCGACGTCCCACAAAAGCTCGCCGCGGCGGGGGGCGAGAGCGGACAGCGTCAGCGCACGGATCTCGCGCTTGGTGAGCTGGCCGTCGCTCTCGAACAGCTCGTCCGGCAGCCCCGGCGCCCGCGGCAGGATGGCGGCGCCGGCGTCTACTGCCACCTCGATCGCGACGACGTTGAGGCCGCCGACGTCCGCGAGATCGAAGCCGGCGGCGGTCGTCGCGCGGTGGCGCTCGCGCGGGCCGCCGAGGGCCTCCAGCACGGCGAGGCGTGAGGGGCCGAAGCCGAGAGTGGTCATCAGCGTGGCCAGCGCCGCAGGGCCGGCGCCGTCGGAGGTGAGCACTATCAGCCGCGCGCCCGGGTGCAGGTGCGGGCGCACCAGCGCCAGCGGGCGGCCATGGGCGGACAGCGTCACGACGTCCTGTAGCGCCCAGCCCATCCGGGCGGCGGCGAGGCTGAAGGCCGAGGGCGCGGGCAGCACGGTCGTCTCGTCGGCCGCAACGTAGCGGGCGAGGGTCGCGCCGACGCCGAAGCACATCGGATCCCCCGAGGCGAGCACGCAGACTCGCAGGCCGCGCTCGGCCACGACGGCGGCACAGGCGGCGTCGAACGGGCTCGGCCACGGCCGCGCCGCGCCGCGGATGAGCGCGCCCGCGAGCTCCAGGTGCCGCCGGCCGCCGAACACCACCTCGGCCGTCGCGATCGCAGCGCGGGCGGCTGTCGAGAGTCCGTCGACGCCGTCCTCGCCGATCCCGACGATGGACAGCCAGCGTCCCGGCCGGGCAGTGTCGGCCGCCGTGGTGACGGTCGGCGGAGAGTCGACCTCCGGGGCGCCATCGACCGCCATCAGCAGCCGCTCAGGTCCGACCGCCGACATGACGACGCGCCTCCTCATCCTCGGCGGCACCACGGAGGCCCGCCGGCTCGCCGAGCGGATCGCCGATCGCGGCGACCTCCGCGTGACGCTGTCGCTCGCCGGCCGCACGCTCGATCCCCTGAAGATCCCGGTGCCCGTCCGCAGCGGCGGCTTCGGCGGTGTCGCCGGGCTCGCGGCCTATCTCGAACAGCATGCCGTGGATGGGCTGATCGACGCCACCCATCCCTTCGCCGCGCAGATGTCGCGCCACGCCGCCGATGCTACCGGCCAAGCCGGCGTGCCGCTCGTGGCGCTGCGCCGCCCGGCGTGGGAATGGGTGGAGGGCGACCGCTGGGCGGAGGCCGACAGTGTCGCGGAAGCCGCCGTGGCGCTGGGCGAACGGCCCCGCCGCGCCTTTCTCGCCCTCGGCCGGCAGGAACTCGCCCCCTTCGAGGCGCTGCCGCAGCACGCCTACCTGATCCGCAGCGTCGATCCGGTCGAGCCGGCACTCGCGGTGCCGGACGCCGTCTACGTTACCGCCCGCGGCCCCTTCGGCGTCGAGGACGACGTGCGCCTGCTGGCCGAGCACCGCATCGACGTGGTGGTGTCGAAGAACGCCGGCGGCGACGCCTCTTACGCCAAGATCGCGGCCGCCCGCCGCCTCGGCCTGCCGGTGCTGATGGTGCGCCGTCCCGCTGTGCCCGACGTGCCGGCCGTTGCCACCGTCGAGGCGGCAGTCGCGTGGATCGATCATCTCGCCGCCTCGCGGGCGAAGCGCGGCGTGTAGACGAGCGGCGGCAGGCCCGGCCGCTCGACGACGCGCGTCTCGGCGGTGCCGACCAGCACCAGCGTGGCCATGTCCGCGCGGGCCGCGTCGGCGTCGGCCAGCCGCATGATCTCGATGCGCTCGTCTCGGCGCGACACCGCGCGGCCGAAGACGAACGGCACGTCGGGGCCCAGATGGCCGCGCAGGCGCTCGATGGCGGCGCCGAGCTGCCAGGGCCGCGCCTTCGAGACGGGGTTGTAGAGGGCGATGACGAAGCCGGCCGTCGCCGCCGCGTCCAGGCGGGCCTCCACCAGCGACCAGGGCTTTAGGTTGTCGGAGAGGTTGATGGCGCAGAAGTCGTGGCCGAGGGGCGCGCCGATGCGGGCGGCGACTGCGAGCATGGCCGTGACGCCCGGCACGACGAGGAGATCCACCCGGCGGAAGGCCTCCGGCCCCGCCTCGATCGCCTCGCAGACCGCCGCCGCCATGGCGAACACGCCCGGATCGCCGCCGGAAACCAGGGCGACGCTGCGGCCGGAAGCGGCCTCCGTCAGCGCCGCATCGGCGCGGGCGCGCTCCTCGCGGTTGTCGGAGGGCACGCGGACCTGGCCGGGCCGCACGGGCACGCGGTCGAGATAGGGGCCGTAGCCGTAGAGTGCCTCGGCCTCGCCGAGCGCCGCCGCCGCCTGGGGCGTCACTAGGTCCGCGGCACCCGGCCCGATGCCGACGACGGCGAGGCGGCCTTCGCCCTGGCCCCCGCCGCTCGTCATGCCCGCCCCGTCCAGCCGGGCACCAGCACCAGCGAGAAGTAAGGCGCCTTGTCGTCGGCCTTGTCGGCGAGCCGCACCACCGACCCCGTCGCCATCGTCCCGCGCTCCACATAGACGGCGCGCTCGAGCAGGCCGGCCGTGGCGAGCGCACGGCGCACCTTCGGCAGGTTGCGGCCGAGCTTCATGATCACGGCGGCGTCCGCCCCGGCGAGCCGGCGCGCGAGGTCGTCTTCCGGCAGCGTGCCCGGCAGCACGGTGAGCACGTCGTCGCCCTGGGTGATCGGCACGCCGGCGAGCGACCAGCAGCCCGACATCGCCGTGACGCCCGCCACCACCTCGGTCGGGTAGCGGTGGGCGAGGCGGACGTGGATGTGCATGTAGGAGCCGTAGAACAGCGGATCTCCCTCGCTCAGCACCGCCACCGAGCGGCCGGCTTCGAGGTGCAGGGCGACCGCGGCGGCGCTGTCCTCGTAGAAGCGGTCGATGGCGGTGCGGTAGGCGGCGTCCGCCTTCGGGATCTCCGTGGTGACGGGATAGAGCAGCGGCAGCTCGGTGATGCCCGGGCGCAGGTGGGCGAGCGCGCAGGCGCGCGCGTTCGAGCCGTTGCCGGCCTTGGCGAACCAGGCGACGACGTCAGCCGAGGCGAGCACGCGCGCCGCCTTCAGCGTCATCAGCTCCGGATCGCCCGGCCCGACGCCGACGCCGTAGAGCCGGCCGGACGACGGGCTTGCGCCGCTCGTCGGGACGTCGGTCACGCGCCGCATCCTCGGCCGGTTGACCGGATCGCCGCTCGACCCTCCGACTCCCTCACAGCCCCGGCCTCGCCAGTGCGTTCACCGCCGCCGCTGTCATGGCGCTGCCGCCGAGCCGGCCGCGCACGACAATCCACGGCACGCCGGCCGGATGCTCGGTCAGGGCCTCCTTCGATTCGGCCGCGCCGACGAAACCGACGGGAATGCCGAGGATGGCGGCCGGTCGCGGCGCGCCAGCATCGAGGCGCTCGAGCAGGCGGAAGAGCGCGGTCGGCGCGTTGCCGATCGCCACTACGGCGCCGGCCATGTGCTCGTCCCACAGGTCCACCGCCGCCGCCGAGCGCGTCGTGCCCATCTCGGCGGCGAGGCCGGGCGTGCGCGGGTCGTTGAGGGTGCAGATCACCGCATTGTCGGCCGGCAGCCGCGACCGCGTGACGCCGCGCGCGACCATCTCGGCGTCGCACAGGATCGGCGCACCGGCCGCGAGCGCCGCCCGCGCCGCCGCCACCACTCCGGGCGCGAACGCGATGGCGGACGCCGCCTCCACCGAGCCGCAGGCGTGGATCATCCGGACAGCGACGTCGGCTTCATCGTCTGAAAACGCCGAGAGGTCGGCCTCGGCGCGGATGATGGCGAACGAGCGCTCGTAGATGCCGGTGCCGTCGCGGACATAGTCGTAGCGGGGCGCTGTCATCGCGCCACCGATCCCGCCAGACGGACCCGTTCTTCGCCTCGCCGCACCACCGCACTCCCCGCTCGCCGCGTCAGGCCGCGGCGCCGTGTCGTTCCGTCCGTTGTGTCCGTCGCCGCATCGCGCCGGTCAAGTGCGCGCGACGCGAAGGGGACCCTGCTCTCAGAACTCCACCCCTTCCTGCGCCTTCACGCCGGCGGCGAAGTGGTGCTTCGTCGCCGCCATCTCGGTGACGCAGTCGGCGGCGGCGACGAGTTCCGGTTTCGCATTGCGGCCGGTGACGACGACGTGCAGTCCCGCGCGCCGCCCGGCCAGCCGCGCCACCACCGCCTCCAGCGGCAGGTAGTCGTAGCGCAGCGCGATGTTGAGCTCGTCGAGTACGACGAGGCCGAAGGACGGGTCGTCGAGGAAGGCCTCCGCCTGCGCCCACGCCCTTTCGGCGGCGGCGATGTCGCGGGCGAGGTCCTGGGTCTCCCAGGTGAAGCCCTCGCCCATCGAACGCCACACCACCCGGTCGCCGAACGTCTCGAGGGCGGCGCGCTCGCCACTGTCCCAGGCGCCCTTGATGAACTGCACAACCGCCACCCGCCGGCCGCGGCCGAGCATGCGCAGCGCCAGGCCGAAGGCGGCGGTCGACTTGCCCTTGCCGGGGCCGGTGGTGACGATCAGGAGGCCCTTCTCGACCGTCTTGGCCGCCACCTCGGCGTCCTGAACCGCCTTGCGCTTCTCGGCCTTCGCCTTGTGGCGCGCCGCCTTCGCCTCGTCGATGTCCCGGGGCATGCGTCTTCTCCGGCCCGGCCGTCTCGATTGACGTCCGGCGTCTCAGTCCTGTACCAAATCCTCGACGGTCCTTCCCTGTTCGGAAGGTGAAAAGGGAACGCGGTGCGGCTTTCTTCGCGAGGAGAGGGCCAAATCCGCGGCTGCCCCCGCAACTGTGAGCGGCGAGCCCGCGTCGAAGGCCACTGGAACCGTCGGTTCTGGGAAGGCGGCGCCGGGCGGTGACCCGTGAGCCAGGAGACCTGCCGTCACAGCAGCACTCGTTCGGCCGCCGGAGGGGCGGCCGCGGAGGATGACATGACGGACTTTTCGACAGAACGCGCTGCCACCCGGCCCCAAGCCCGCTCCGAGGCCCTGATCGCCGCTGCGATCGCGTTCTCGATCGGCGCCTTCATGGTCTTCGGCGTGGGCTTCGCGCACTCCGATGCGCTGCACAACGCCGCGCACGACACCCGGCACACGCTCGCCTTCCCCTGCCACTGAGCGGGCCATGCTCGGACGTATCCTGGCGGTCGGCTTGCTGGCCGGCCTCGCCGTGGGACTTGCGATCGCGGTCCTGCAGCACTTTTCCGTCACCCCCCTGATCCTCC
>CALRZT010000280.1:0-6917 GCA_943372725.1 Pseudoxanthobacter soli DSM 19599 | reverse complement strand
CCGTCCAGTCGAAGTCAAACACCGCCGCCGACGGCGCCGCACGACCCAGTTCCAGCGTGTCCATCCAGGCAGAATTGTCTGGGTGCGCCGCCATGTGGTTCGGCACGATGTCAATGATGAGCCCCATGCCGCGGGTGTGGAGCTTCTCGACGAGGCGTTCCAGCGCCTCTCGTCCCCCGAGCGCCGGCGAGACCACCGTCGGGTCGACGACATCGTAGCCGTGCGTCGAGCCCGGTCGCGCCCGGGTGATCGGCGAGGCATAGAGGTGGCTGACGCCGAGCCGATCGAGGTGCGGCAGAAGGTCGATCGCCGCGTCGAAGCCGAGGTCCTCGCCGAACTGCAGGCGATAGGTCATCGCCAGCGGCCGTTCGCCCGCCGACGCACCATTCATCGCGGCCGTCACGCCAGTTGCTCCCACACCACCAGCGAGCGGCCGGCGAGCGTCACGGTTTCGCCCGAGGCGCGGTTTTCGCCCTGCTCCTCACGGTCGACCGTGGTGATGACGAGCTTCCAGCGGGTGTCGGCGCCCGGAACCGTGAACTCGACGCCGTGGTGGGCGCCGTTGAGCATGACGAGCACCATCGGCTCGCGCACGTCCTTCGGCGACAGGCGCACGCTCAGGCACTTGTTGTGGGAGGTCTGCCACTCCTCCTCGGTCATGCGGTGACCACCTGCGGAATACCACGTCACATCAGGTCGGCCGCGGTCATCGCGCGAACCGGTCAGGAACTCCGACCGGTTGATCGCGGAGCGGCTGTTGCGGAAGTCGATCAGCTTGCGGACGAAGGCGATCAGGTCTGAGTCGGCGCCGTGCCAGTCGATCCAGCCGATCTCGTTGTCCTGGCAGTAGGCGTTGTTGTTGCCGCCCTGGGAGTTGCCGCACTCGTCGCCGGCGAGCAGCATTGGCACGCCCTGCGACAGCATCAGCGTGGTCAGGTAGTTGCGCGTCTGCTGGGCGCGCAGCGCCAGGATCTCCGCATCGTCGGTCTCGCCCTCGACGCCGCAGTTCCAGCTGCGGTTGTCGTCGTGACCGTCGCGGCCGTCCTCGCCGTTCGCCTCGTTGTGCTTGTCGTTGTAGGAGACGACGTCGGCGAGCGTGAAGCCGTCGTGAGCGGTGACGAAGTTGACGCTCGACCACGGCCGGCGCCGGCCCTCGGCGAAGAGGTCGCTCGAGGCGGCGAAGCGGCGGGCGAAATCCGGCATGGTGCCGTCGCGGCCGCTCCAGAAGTCGCGGACGACGTCGCGGTAATCGCCGTTCCACTCCGAGAAGCCGGCGGGGAAGTTGCCGAGCTGGTATCCGCCCGGCCCGACGTCCCACGGCTCGGCGATCAGCTTCAGGCGGCCGAGCACCGGGTCCTGCAGGATGGCGTGGAAGAAGGGATGCTGCGGATCGAACCCGTCCGGGCGCCGTCCGAGCGTGGTGGCGAGGTCGAAGCGGAAGCCGCCGACGCCGTATTCGCTCGCCCACAGCCTGAGGCTGTCCATCACCATCTGCAGGACGCGGGGATGGTTGGTGTCGAGCGAGTTGCCGGTGCCGGTGAGGTCGTCGTAGTAGCGCGGGTCGCCCGGCAGCAGGCGGTAGTAGGCGGCGTTGTCGAAGCCGCGCCACGACAGCGTCGGGCCGAGATGGTTGCCCTCGCAGGTGTGGTTGTAGACGACGTCGAGGATCACCTCGATGCCGGCCGACGCCAGCCGCTCCACCGCGCCGACGATCTCGTCGCGCCCGCCCGGGCCCATGAAGCGCGGTTCCGGCGCGAAGAAGGAGAGCGTGTTGTAGCCCCAGTAGTTCGACAGGCCGCGCTCGAGCAGGTGGCGGTCCTGCAGGAAGGCCTGCACCGGCAGGAGTTCGAGGGTCGTGATGCCGAGCCGCTTCAGGTACTCGACCATCGGCGGCGCGCCGAGCGCTGCGAAGGTGCCGCGGATATCCTCGGCGATCAGCGGATGGCGCATCGTCAGACCGCGCACGTGCGCCTCGTAGACGACGGTCTGCGACCACTCGACCCGGCGCGGCGGCCGCCGGCGCTGCAGCGTCCCGACGACGCGACCCTTGGGGATGAACGGCCCGCTGTCGCGATCGTCGCGCGTCAGGTCGGCATCGGGGTTCGGCCCGACGGTGTAGCCGAACAGCGCGTCGTCCCAGGTGAAGGGGCCGGCGAGCTCGCGGGCATAGGGGTCGATTAGAAGCTTTGCGGGGTTGAAGCGGTGGCCGGCCTCCGGCGCCCAGGGCCCGTGGACGCGGTAGCCGTAGGTGGTGCCGGCGCCGACGCCGGGGATGAAGCCGTGCCACGAGCCGTCGGTGCACTCCGGCAGGTCGTAGCGGGCGACCTCCGTCGCGCCGTTCTCGCTGTAGAGGCAGAGCTCGATGCGCTCGGCGTGGTCGGAGAAGACGGCGAAGTTGGTGCCGCCCTCCATGGGCGTCGCACCAAGGGGGTAGGGATCGCCCGGCTCGATGGCGGTCGCAGAGCCGGCGGTCGACGAAATCGGATCGGTGCGCATCGGTGTCCCCTCGGAGCCGGCGCTGCTGCAGCGCACACGGCGGATCGCAAACGCGGCCGGGTGCGCAGCGGTTCCGTGGGGATGGTGGGGAGGTTCACGGGCCTCCGGCTCGCTGCCAGGGCGTTGAGACAGAGGCCCTTCAGACCGCCCGCAGACGGACCTTCGCGACGGCATAGGCGTCGAGGGTCAGCGTGTCGCCGGCGAGCGGCGCGTCGAACGCGTCGAGCATCGCGGGGTCGGCCGCGGGGCGGACAACGCTGTCGGCATCGAGGACGGCGGCGGACGCGCCAGCGGCGGCAGACGGCAAGCGCACCGTCTGCTCCACCGGCGTCAGATTGGCGAGCAACAGCGTCGCGCCGCCGCCATCGTCGTCGGCCACCGCGACGGCCGCCACCAGCCCCGACCGCGACACCGTCGTGTCGAGCAACCGCTTGCCCGACAGGCCGGCCAAGGCCTTGAGGACGTGGAACACCGGATAGAGCACATCGCTCGCACCGTCGAAGCCCGGCTTCGCCACTTCCCCCTTCCGGTGCAGCACCCCAAACGGACCCGTCGGCGCGCTCATCGCCACCGCCTCGACGCCGCCGCGGGCGCAGGCGGCGACGTAGGCGAGCGTCCAGGCGGCGTTGAACAGGCCGCGCTGGCGCGGGTCGTTCTCGGCGAGGCAGACGCGCTCGTCGCGCGGGTTCGCCGTCGTCGCCTTGCCGTAGGGGTTCTGCCGGCAGCCGATGGCGGAGGGACCGATACGGTAGGGCACGTCGCCGATGAAGGCGCGCGTCGACGACAGGATCGACGGCATCGCCTCCAGCGTCTCCATCACCGAGCGGTCGTCGGCGGCGTGGACGATCGGGCACGTCGTGTGAGTGACGTAGTCGAGCAGCGCTGCCGGCGGGCGCTTGCGGTTGAGCTCGGTGAAATAGGAGAACATGCCGCCGCCGAGCGGCACGCCGGGAAAGGCGGCCCGGGCCGCAGCGGCTATGGATTCCGCGGAAGCGACCGGCGGCCACGGCGTGCCCGGCAGGATCGAGCGCAGGTCCGCCGCCGGCGACACCGTCAGGCCGGCGAGCGGCAGGGCGGCCGACCGCACGGTCTCCGCCAGCGCCACGAGCTCGGCATCGGGGTCGTCGCCCGCGATCACCGCTTCCAGTACGATCACCGCGCCGGTCTTCTCACCGAGGTCGCGATAGGCAGCGACCACGTCGGCGCCGTCGCGGCGGGCGTCGAAGGCGCAGACGAGATGGCGAGGCCTGAGGGCGCGGACGAGCGGGGCGACGGCCAGCGCGTTCACCGCCTCTGCCACCGGCACGCCGAGGCCGATCGCCGGCATCGTGCGGCCGCTCTCGCCGCCGATCTCGACGACGAGGCCGTCCGAGCCGGCGGCCGTGGCGGCCGGCAGCGCGCCGGACACCGTCAGCGTCACGGACTGGCGGAGCGCCTCCCCCGCCTTCAGCAGATAGGGCCACGGCCGGGCGAGCGGGCGGACATAGGTCTTGTAGGAGGCGTCGCTCCAGTTGCGCTGGTCCTCCATCTCGAAGGCGTCGCCCTCCATCCGGCAGGTCACCCAGACGCCGGGCAGCGCCTCGTGCGACAGCGCGCGGATGTCGAGGAAGGGCTGCACCGGGTCGATCAGCGCCGGAAAGCTCGAGACCTCCTCGCCCCCGTCGGTGTGCTCCACCTTCACCGGCCGGCCGGCGACGCCGTCGACGGGATGCAGCACGATGAAGCCGGTGCGGTTGGTCTCGACGTCCGTCACCGGCTCGGCCACTGCCGAGAAGGAAAGCGAGCCGTCGGGCTTTCCGACAATGGTCGCCGAATAGACCAGCCGCCGCTTCGCATCGGAGCAGGTGGCGCGGTAGTGGACGCGGAAGCCGGTGTCGTCCTCCTCGATGGCGAGCCCGTCGATCGCCGGCGTGAACGTGCCCCAGTTCTCGTCGCGCACCAGGAAGGCGATGGCGCGGATCACCTCGACGCCGGCGATGCGGATCGTCCGCAGCGCGCCGTTCTCGAACTCAGCCTTCAGCGGCCCGGCAATGAGCGTGCGGCTCGGCGGATCGGTCGTCTCGGTGCCGCAGAGGCGCACCGCGCGGCTCGTGTCCGGCTGCATCCTCGCCTCCCCTTAGAGCGCCCGCTCGCTCGCCGCATCGAAGACGGCGGCGCGGTTGAGGTTGATGTCGAGGGCGAGCCGCTCGCCCGGCCGGCTGACGTCGTGGGCCTGCAGCTCCGCCATCACCGGCTCGCCGCCGAGGCGGAACGTCGCGTAGCTGCGCGAGCCGGTCGGCTGGATGAGCTCGATGGTCGCGTCGAGGCGCGCCACGCCCGGCGGCGGGGCTTCGCCCTGCGCCCGCGTCATGTGCTCGGGGCGGAGGCCGAGCAGAACGGCGCTGCCGTCGGCGGCGCCGTTGCGGATGCGTCCGCGCGGCAGAGGCAGCGTCGTCACGCCATCGGCGAGCACCACGCGGTCCCCCTCCCCACCGCGCGCCAGGCGGCCGGCGAGGAAGCCCATCTTCGGCGAGCCGAGGAAGCCGGCGACGAAGCGCGACGCCGGCCGCTCGAACAGGTCGAGTGGCGAGCCCTGCTGCTCGATGACGCCGTCACGCATGAGGACAATACGATCGGCGAGCGTCATCGCCTCGATCTGGTCGTGGGTGACGTAGATCATCGTCGTGCCGATTTCCTGGTGCAGCCGCTTGATCTCGCCGCGCATCTCGTCGCGCAGCTGCGCGTCGAGGTTGGAGAGGGGCTCGTCGAACAGGAAGATCTGCGGGTCGCGGACGATCGCCCGGCCGATGGCGACGCGCTGGCGCTGTCCGCCGGAGAGTTGCCGTGGCAGGCGCTGCAACAGCGGCACGATGCCGAGCATCTTGGCCGCCGCGGCCACCCGCGTGTCGATCTCCGGCTTCGGCAGCTTGCGGGCCTTGAGGCCGAAGCCGATGTTGTTCTCGACGCTCATGTGCGGGTAGAGCGCGTAGTCCTGGAACACCATCGCCACGTCGCGGTCGCGCGGGCGCATGTCGTTGACGATCTCGCCGCCGATCCAGATCTCGCCTTCGCTGATGTCCTCAAGGCCGGCGATGGTGCGCAACAACGTGCTCTTGCCGCAGCCGGACGGGCCGACGAGCACGGTGAACTCGCCGTCGGCGATGTCGAGGTCGATGCCGCGGACGGCATGGAAGCCGCCGTAGCGCTTGTGCAGACCGACGATACGAACGGGGGCCATCGGCGGCGTCTTCCTCCCTGGTATCTGTCAGCCGCGCACGGCGCCGAGCGTCAGCCCGCGCACGAGGTGGCGCTGCGCCAGGACGCCGAGCGCGATCGACGGGCCGAGCGAGACGATGGCGAGCGCCGCCGCCTCGCCGTACTGGGCGCCCTGGAAGCCGATGAAGGCGCGGAACACCGTCGGCAGCGTGAAGGCATCGCGGCTCGTGAGCAGCAGCGCGAAGAAGAACTCGGTCCAGCAGGCGATGAAGGCGAACACCGCCGCCGCCACGATGCCGGGGGCGGCGAGCGGCACCGCCACCTTCCAGAACGCCTGCCAGCGCGTGCAGCCGTCGACCAGCGCCGCGTCCTCCATGGAGCGCGGCATCTGCCGGAAGTAGGCGAACATCATCCACACCGTCACCGGCAGGGTGAACACCGTATAGGCGAGGATCAGGCCGATGTGGGTGTCGTAGATGCCGATGTTGCGATAGATAAGAAAGATCGGCAGCACGATCGCGATTGGCGGCAGGAAGCGCTGCGACAGCACCCAGAACGACAGATGCGGCCCGCCGGTGTTGAAGCGCGCCAGGCTGTAGGCCATCAGCGTGCCGAGGAGCGCCGACAGCGCCGTCGCCGAGGTCGAGACGATCAGGCTGTTGATCAGCCCCTGCAGGCCCCGGTAGGTGAACAGCGCCGCCGTGTAGTGGACGATGGTCGGCTCGTCGGGGAACCACACCGGCGGGATGGCCAGGTAGTCGTCGCTCGGCTTGATCGACGTGTTGAACATCCAGTAGATCGGCCACAGCACGAAGATCAGGAAGAAGCCGAGCAGCAGCACGCGGGCGATCGTCGCGGTCGGGAAACGCCGGCGGCGGCGCGGGCGGGGGGCAGCGGCAACCGCCATCACGCCACCTCCGCCTTCAGCAGCCGGCGGACGAGGAACGTCACTACGGCGGCGGTGAAGATCAGGAACAGCCAGCTGCCAGCCGTCGCCTGCGACAGGTGGAACTGCGTGAAGCCGACCGTGTAGAGGTAGTAGGACGCCGTGTAGGTCTGCGTGCCCGGCCCGCCGCCCGTCATGATGAAGATGGTGTCGAACAGCCGGATGGCGTCGAGCAGGCGGAAGGTAATGGCGAGCAGGATCATCGGGGCGAGGTGCGGCAGCGTGATCGCCGTGAACGCCTGCCAGCCGTCGACGCCGTCGAGTTCCGCCGCCTCGTAGA
>CALRZT010000279.1:0-6933 GCA_943372725.1 Pseudoxanthobacter soli DSM 19599 | reverse complement strand
TCGGCACGAACTGGTCGGTCTTCTCGGATCGTGCCGGCGCGGTCATCGGGCCGCTGATGGGCTACGAAGTCCTCACGGCGTTCTTCCTCGAGGCCGGCTTCCTCGGCATCGCCCTGTTCGGCCGCAAGCGCGTCGGCGACACGCTCCACATGGTCGCGGTCGTCATCGTCGCCATCGGCACGCTGATCTCCGCCACCTGGATCCTGTCGGTGAACAGCTGGATGCATACGCCGGCCGGCTACTCGATCGACGCCAACGGCAACTTCGTGCCCGAGGACTGGTGGGCGATCGTCTTCAACCCGTCGTTCCCCTACCGGCTCGTCCACACGGTGCTGGCCGCCTTCCTGACCACGGCCTTCGTGGTCGGCGCGGTCGGTGCCTGGCATCTGCTGCGCGACCGCGCGAACCGCCAGGCGCGCATCATGTTCTCGATGGCGATGTGGATGGCGGTGGTGGTGACGCCGATCCAGATCGTCGCCGGCGACCTGCACGGGCTGAACACGCTCGAGCACCAGCCCGCCAAGATCGCCGCGATGGAAGGCCACTTCGACAGCCATCCCGACGGTGCTCCGCTGATCCTGTTCGGCGTCCCGAACGAGGCCGAGCAGCGGATGGACTATGAGATCGCGATCCCGAAGCTCGGCTCGCTCATCCTGAAGCACGACCTCGACGCACCCATGCAGGGCCTCGACGCCTTCCCCCCGGACCAGCGTCCGCCGGTGGTCATCCCGTTCTACGGCTTCCGCATCATGGTCGGGATCGGGTTCCTGATGCTGGGCATCGGGCTGTGGTCGCTGTGGGCGCGCTGGCGCGGCAGCCTGTTCACCAACACGTGGCTGCACCGTGCGACCATCGCGATGGGGCCGTCCGGGCTGGTCGCGGTGCTGGCGGGCTGGTTCACCACCGAGGTGGGGCGGCAGCCCTTCACGGTCTATGGCCTGCTGCGCACGTCCGAGAGCCTGTCGCCGGTCGCAGCACCCGCCGTCGGCGCCTCGCTTGCCGCCTTCGTCGTCGTCTACTTCCTCGTCTTCGGCGCCGGCGTCTTCTACCTCTTCCGCCTGTTCGCCCGCGTTCCCGCCCTCGAGGACGACCACGAGCTCGACAAGGGCCCGGTCCGGGCCGCCGGCATCAATCCCGGCCCGGCCCAGAATCCCGACGCGTCGGACGACGGCCCGCTTCGTCAGGGAGGCAAGCATGCCTATTGACCTTCCGACGGTCTGGGCCGGCATCATCGCCTTTGCCGTTCTCGCCTACGTCATCCTCGACGGCTTCGACCTCGGCGTCGGCATCCTCTTCCCGTTCTTCCCGGATCGCCACGACCGCGACGTCATGACGAACTCGATCGCCCCCGTCTGGGACGGCAACGAGACCTGGCTGGTGCTGGGGGGAGGGGGATTGCTGGCGGTGTTCCCGGTCGTCTACGCGACCGTGCTGCCGGCGCTCTACATGCCGATCATCATCATGCTGCTCGGCCTCGTCTTCCGGGGGGTGGCGTTCGAGTTCCGCTGGCGGACGCAGCGCGGCTCGGTCTGGTGGGACGTCGGCTTCTGCCTCGGCTCCGGTGCGGCCGCCTTCATGCAGGGCATCGCGCTCGGGGCGCTCGTGCAGGGCATTGAGATCGCCGATCGCGCCTATGCAGGCGGCTGGTGGGACTGGCTGACGCCGTTCACGCTGACGACGGGTCTTGCCGTCACCGTCGGCTACGCCCTGCTCGGGGCGACGTGGCTCAACCTCAAGACCACCGGTCTCCTACAGGATCGGGCGAAGATGCTGTCGAAGGCCACGGCCGCCGGGACGATTGCGCTGATCGGCGTCGTCTCGCTGTGGACGCCGTTCATCGACGCGGAATACTTCGGCCGGTGGTTTTCCTTCCCGACCGCAATCTTCTCGGGTCTTGTGCCGTTCATGATCGCGCTGTGCGCCGTGGCGCTGTGGCACGGGCTGCTGTCCGACCGGGAACTGCAGGCGTTCCTCGCCTCGCTCGCCCTATTCGTGCTGTGCTTCGTCGGGCTCGGGGTCAGCTTCTATCCCTACATCGTGCCCGGCGCCCTGACGATCCAGGAGGCCGCGGCGCCGGAGTCGAGCCTCGTCTTCCTGCTCGTCGGGGCGGCAGTCCTCATTCCCCTTATCCTCGCCTACACCGGCTACGCCTACTGGGTGTTCCGCGGCAAGATCGACCCCGAGGAGGGCTACCATTGACGGCGCCGCCGCTCGTCTCGCGCCTCCTCTGGTTCGTCGGGCTGTGGCTCGCTGGCCTCGCCGCGGTGGGCGGCGTGGCGTTCCTCATTCGCCTCGCCGTGGCGGGCTAGGCCGGGCAAGACCCGCCGTGTATGCGCTGCGATAGAAGACCACGAAGTCGTGCTTGGGGCCGCACCGTAGAACCGGTGCGGCCGTTTCGCGTCAGTGTCCCGACAGGCTCTTCGCCAGCCGGGCGAGCCGCACGAAGCCGTTGCGGTATCCCCACGGGTCGGGGCCGCGCGCCCCCTCCGCGAGCGCGATGACGGCGTCCCAAGGCATCGCCTCGGTGTTGCGCGTCGCTTTCAGCTTCTGGCCGAAGGCGGCCACGGCGGCCGCGAAGCGGACGTCGTCGGACAGTGAGGCCAGCGCATCCGTCTCAAGGCTGCGGTCGATCGGCTGCTCGATCAGCCGGCTCGTGTCCTCGTCCGGCAGCTTGTAGCGGATCTTCAGGAAGCCGTACTCGCCGTCGGCGGAGGCCGCCGGGGCCGGCCGGGAAGCACCGTAGCGAAGATCATCGGAGAGCCGGGCCGGGCTGCCGACCGGCACGATCTCATAAAGCGCGGTGACCGTGGCGCCAGAGCCGACCTCACCGGCGTCCACCGTGTCGTCGTTGAAATCGGTGCGGGAAAGCAGACGCGTCTCGTAGCCGATCAGCCGGTACTCGGCGACCGCGGCCGGATTGAACTCCACCTGGATCTTCACGTCCTTGGCGACCGGGAACAGCGTCGAGGTCGCCTCGTCGACCAGGACTTTCTGCGCCTCGTCGAGCTGGTCGATGTAGGCGGCGGTGCCGTTGCCGTTCTGGGCGAGGCGCTGCATCAGGGCGTCGTTGTAGTTGCCCTGGCCGAAGCCCAGCACCGACAGGAACACGCCCGACTTGCGCTCTTCCTCGATCAGCCGCGTCAGCCCGTCGTCGTCGGAGGTGCCGACGTTGAAGTCGCCGTCGGTGGCGAGCATGACGCGGTTGACGCCATCGTCCACGAAGTTCGCCCGGGCGAGCGCGTAGGCCGTCTCGATGCCGGCCGCCCCCGCCGTCGAGCCGCCGGCGCCGAGCCGGTCGATGGCGGCCGTGATGGTCGCGAGGTCGGAGCCCGGCGTCGGCCGGAGCGCCACGCCGGCTTCGCCCGCATAGGTGACGATGGCGATGCGGTCACGGTCGGAGAGCCGGCCGGCGAGCATCTTCAGGCTCGCCTTGACGAGCGGCAGCTTGTCGGGGGCGTCCATCGAGCCGGAGACGTCGACGAGGAACACGAGGTTCGCCGCCGGCCGCTCCGCCGGCACGACGTCGTAGCCCTTGATGCCGATGTGGACGATGCGCGTGTCGGCGTTCCACGGCGTCGGGTAGACCGCCACCGTCGGCCGGAACGGCTCCTCGCGGCTCAAGGGCAGCGGGTAGGCGTAGGGGAAGTAGTTGATCAGCTCCTCGACGCGCACGGAATCCGGTGCGGGCAGGGCGCCCTGGGCGAGCGAGCGGCGCACCCAGGCGTATGAGGCGGTGTCGGCGTCGATCGAGAAGGTCGACACCGGCGCCTCGGCCGTGACCTTGACGCCGTTCGGATCGGCCGCCTCGAAGCGGTCACGTGCGGGAGCCTGCTGCGACGCGGCGTCGAAGGCGGCCGTCGTGCTCATCGGCGCCGCGAGCTTGCGCTCCAGCCGCGCCGGTGCGGCACCGCCGAGCGGGGAGGGGGGCGGCGGAGCGGCTGCGCCGGCAGCCTCTGGTGCCGGCTCGGGCGCCACCGCGATGTCGGCCTCGCCATCAGGGCCCGGCGCAACGGGCAGGTCCGCATAGCCGTCCTGCGGCAGCGCGAGGTCCGCCGCTTGCTCATTTGGCGCGCCCACGGCCTCGGTCTTCGGCGGGTCGACGATGCCGCGTCCGCGCGTCTCCGCCGGCACGTTCGGTCCCGCCTGCTGCCGTGGCGGCGTGGCGTCGAACACCGGTGGCTGGGCTGGCACGAAAACGCCGCGCTCCACCACCAGGGCGGCGACCAGCGGGAAGGCGATGACGCCCGCCGCGATGCCGCCGAATGCGATCCTGTTCTGCATGATCCGTCTCCAGGCCGATTGGCCAGCCCCGGAGATGAGACGGCGGCGCGCCGCCGGTCCTTGGGTCCGCGCCGCAGGATTCTTTTCGGCCGCCTCCGCATCGAAAGCCTGCATCGCGGCGGCGATTGCGCGCGCCTTCGCGTCGTCGGTCGCCGCCGGCACCGGCGAGTTGCGCAGCCGGTCGAGCGCGCGGTCGAGATCGTCGTCGGCCATTACGAGGCCCTCGCGAGCATGGTCTTCAACTGGCGGCGCGCCGTGAACAGGTGCCACGACACCGTCGTCTCGGCGCAGCCGAGCGCCTCGGCCGCCTGGCGGTGCGTCAACCCCTCGACGTGGACGAGCATCACCGCGTCGCGCTGGCGCGGCGGCAGTTCGCGCACCGCCTGCCAGAGCGCGGCGTCCTCGCCGGCGTCCTCGGGCTCCGCCGCGTCGATCTCTGCGGCCACGGCGGCGTTCTGCAGCGTCGCCGTCCGTCGCGCCCGGGCGCGGCCCGCATCGCGCGCCGCGTTGAGCGTGATGCCATAGAGCCAACTCGGAAACGACGACCGCCCCTCGAAGCCGGCGAGCCCCCTGGCGACCCGCACGCACACTTCCTGAGCGATGTCCTCGGCTTCCGTCCTGTCGCCGCAGCAGCGCCAGGCGAGCCGGTGGATCGTCGGGTAGTGGCGCGCCACCAGCGCCGCGAAGGCACGCCGGTCGCCGGCCCGGGCGCGCGCCACGAGGCCGTCGTCGCTCTCCGCCGGCCCCGCTGCCGTGGCTTGTCTGGCCGCTGCCGTCACGCCGCTCGTCCGCACGCCGCACCCGTCCTGCGCTGCCCATCGGGGCGCCGGACGAGCGGTCCGGCAGTCCGTTCGGGCGCTGTCGAGGAGTTGGACGCGCCGAAACGGGCGTTCCTTGGGTAGGGGGAAAGATTTTTTCGCCGGACCCCGACGGCCGTTCTGCGCAACGGCACGTGCATCGACACGCCGGTCGGCTACGACGGCGAAATCAGTGCCCTGGTATCGCCGACCAGACGACCGCCGGACATCCGGTCTCTTCAATAGCCAAGCGCAAAGCCGTCCTTGCGGGGGTCGGAGCCGCCGATGAGCAGGCCGCGCGCATGGTCGATGAAGATCGCCTGGCTCCCGCCGAGCGGCTTCACCGCCCGTTCGACGCGATGGCCGCGCCGCGCGAGTTCGGCGGCGGTGCTCTCCGGAATCGTCGTCTCGAGCTGCAGCGTGCCGCCGAAGGCGAAGCTGCGCGGCACATCGGACGCCTGCTGCGGGTCGAGGCCTGCGTCGAGCATCGCCGAGAGGAACTGTGCGTGGCCGGAGGCCTGGTAGTGCCCACCCATGACGCCGAACGGCATCACGGCGCGGCCGTCCTTCACCAGCATGCCGGGAATGATCGTGTGCAGCGGCCGCTTGCGCGGCGCGATGGCGTTCGGATGGCCCGGCAGGACGCGGAAGATCGAGCCACGGCTGTGCAGCAGGATGCCGCTATCCGGCGCCATGATGCCGCTGCCGAACTCGGCGAACAGCGAGTTGATGAACGAAATCGCATTGCCGTCGCGGTCGACGACGGCGATGTAGACGGTGTCCTTGTGCTCCGGCTCGTCCCAGTCGACGGCTTCGGACGCAGCGTCGGGGCGGATGCGAGCGCGGACGGAGGCGGCATGACGCGGGTCGAGCCACCGCGACAAGTCGGCGGGCGCCCCGCTCGGATCGCCGATGGCGGCGTCCCGGGTTCGGTAGGCGGCCTTCGTCGCCTCGGCATAGAGGTGGATGCGATCAGCGTCGCTCGGTCCGGTCGCCGTGAGGTCGTAGCCGGCGAGGGTCCCGAGGATCATCAGGGCAACGACGCCCTGGCCGTTCGGCGGGCATTCGTAGACGTCGTGACCGCGGTACGGGGACGCGATCGGCGTCTCGTAGACGCACTGCTGGGCGGCGAAGTCCTCGAGGGTGTGCAGCCCGCCGAGGTTGCGCAGGCGGGTGACCATGTCGGCGGCGATCGGCCCCTCGTAGAAGGCTTCGCGCCCGCCCCGGGCGATCGTCCGCAGGGTTGCGGCGAGGCGGGCATTGACGACCCGGTCGCCGCAGTCGAGCGGCGCGCCGTTGCGCAGGAAGATGTCTGCCGCGACGGGGTCGTCGGCAATCTGGCGTGACGAGCCGGCGAGGTCGAAGGCGACCCGCGGTGCCACCGGACAGCCCGCGTCGGCGAGGTCGATCGCCGGCTGCAGCAGCTCCGCCATGTCGCGCGTGCCGTGGTCGGCATGCAGGCGGTACCACGCGTCGACGCAGCCCGGCACGGTGACGGCGTGGGGTGTGCGCTCGTCGATCGCCGTGAAGCCGCGCTCCAGGTACCAGTCGAGCGTCGCCGCCGCCGGCGTACGGCCCGAGCCGTTGAGGGCGATCGGCAGCCCGCCCGCCGGCGAATAGAGGACGAAGCAGTCGCCGCCGATCGACGTCATGTGCGGCTCGGCTAGGCACAGCACGGCCGCGGCGGCGATCGCCGCATCGACGGCGTTGCCGCCGTTGCGCAGCACCTCGACGGCGGCGAGCGTCCCGAGCGGATGAGACGTCGCCGCCATGCCGTTGACGCCGAGCGCGACGGACCGGTTCGGCTGGTGGAAGTCGCGCAGCATCGTCGTCGTCGCCTCGCGCTCGAAGGATT
>CALRZT010000278.1:0-6940 GCA_943372725.1 Pseudoxanthobacter soli DSM 19599 | reverse complement strand
ATCGGCCTCGTCTTCAAGACCTCGTTCGACAAGGCGAACCGCACCAGCCTCGGCGGCGCGCGCGGCGTCGGCCTGAAGGCGGCACTGCCGATCTTCGCCGAGATCCGCGAGGCGACCGGCCTGCCGGTGCTGACCGACGTGCACGGTGCCGAGCAGTGCGCGCCGGTGGCCGAGGCGGTGGACATCCTGCAGATCCCGGCGTTCCTGTGCCGGCAGACGGACCTCCTGATCGCCGCCGCCGCGACCGGGCGCGTCGTCAACGTCAAGAAGGGGCAGTTCCTCGCCCCCTGGGACATGGCGCACGTCATCGCCAAGGTGACCGGGGCCGGCAACACCCGCGTGCTCGCCACCGAGCGCGGCGCGAGCTTCGGCTACAACACGCTCGTCTCCGACATGCGCGCCCTGCCGATCCTCGCCGAGACCGGCGCGCCGGTGATCTTCGACGCCACCCACTCGGTGCAGTCGCCGGGCGGCCGCGGCGGCTCGTCGGGCGGCGACCGCCGGTTCGTCGGCCCGCTGTCGCGCGGGGCGGTGGCGGTGGGCGTCGCGGGCCTGTTCATCGAGACCCACCCCGACCCCGACCACGCCCCCTCGGACGGGCCCAACATGGTGCCCCTGTCGGAGTTCGAGGCCCTCGTCGCCTCGCTGATGGCGATCGACGCGCTGGTGAAGCCGGCAGCCGCCTGAGGCGGGAGTTTGGTGCAAGCGGCGGCGGCCTGCGGCGGGTGGCGAACGCCGGCCGCGCCGCCGCGCGGGGCGAGTTGACCCGGCGCCGCGCGTCTCACCTGACGAGCGGCGGAGCGCCGCGCAGGGGGTGCAACGCGGTCTCGCCGGTTGACGCGGCCCCCGCCACCGCTTAACCCGAGGCCGCCGACCCCGCCGCGCCGCAACCGCGCCGGCCACCCAGGCGGGGATTCGCGCACGAGCCCGTAGCTCAGCCGGTAGAGCACGTGACTTTTAATCATGGGGTCGTGGGTTCGAGTCCCACCGGGCTCACCATGAAATTCAGAGGCTGCGCAACGACCTACTCATCGTTCGACCACAGCCGTTCTTGCGGCGGCCTTGCACTCACCCGGCGCCCGTCGTCGCGCCTAGCGGTGATAGCTCCCCAGCTTGGGCGGCCGGATTTGCTCCTCTCAGTCTGAGGCTGATCGCGGATCGGCGGCGTCCTTGCTGGTGGACGTCCGTCGGCTGAGGTGCGCCCCGACCTCCGGCACCCGTCTGTGCTTGCAGGTTCGCCAGCCTCTCGTCGATGGCATGGGCTTCCACGCGCCGGTCGCGCGTGTATTCTGCAGCAATGAACAACTCTGCTCACGAATTCACGCTGCGCTTCGATAACCACGCCGGTGACTGTGATATCGAGCCGGTTTCGGACCCTTGGGAATGGCATGAGCTTGTTGGTTCACAGCCAAGACGCCGAAGATTCGATACATGGTCCAGCATCCGAGGTCGGCGGCCGATGAAGCCGGTTCCCGCTCCGCTGCATCTTCGGCAGGCTTGCCTGTCATTGCCCAAGAAGAGAACGTACCGGCCGGTCTTTCAGTATCCAAGGCCTTGGATACTGTTTCCCAACCCGAAGCGTGGACCACGGTGGCTTGTGCATTTTCCAGTTCCGCAGATTGAGCCGGTGTTTGCGGAGCACTCTGGTTTTCACCGGCGGGCGCGGGCCGAGTACCGCACGCCGATGCCGTTCCAGTATGTGGGCAGAGGACGACGATTTCGCCCGACAGACGACTTCGGCACAAGACTGACGGCCCTGCGCAAGAGAATGAGCGACCTTGCCTGGCAGCGGCGCTACGAGTTGCTTCAAAGCGAAACACCTCCTTCCTGGGCTCCACATTCAGACTGAACCAAGGGGCCAGGCTGCCGATCCGCCGCGGCGTGGTGATGCCGTGGGCGCAGTTCCGGAGCGACCGACAAGGCCGGCACCGCCACTCACCATTCGACGCGCGTTGAACGCAGTTGCCCCATCGCCGCTGTCCACAGCGCAGGTTGCAATCGCGTATGTCTGCTCGCGTGGAACGGGGCGGCGCCTCGACGCCTTCGAACAGGGCGCCATCCTTCCAGCGACCGCCCCCCCCCCGCCTGCCTAAACTCCCGACCATCCGGAACGTTTGCCGGTCCTGGCGGCTTGAGGCGGGCAGGTTTGCGAACGTGCCTGCTGTTTCCAGTTCTGTTGGAGTACCCCCGATGCTGAAGACCCTCCTCGCGGCCGGCTCGCTCGCCGTGCTGTCCGCCGCCCTCACCCTGCCCGCCCACGCCCGTGATGAACGGCTCGAGTGCGAAGCCGAAGGCGCCGGCGACATTTCCATGGATGCCCGCTACGAGACCCGCGACGGCACCCGCGAGCGCTTCTCCGCCGAGTTCGAAGCGGCTCCGCGCGGCGCCTTCAAGGCGGGTCAGCGAATGACCGTTCTCGTGAAGCAGATCGCGGTCGGTTCCGTCGATCTGACGAAGGCGCGAGACGGCGACATCGTCGGTGATCTCAACCTCGGCCGCGACGGCAACCCGATCCCGAAGGATTTCCCCAAGGTCCGCAAGGACACCAAGGTGGTCGTGCAGGTGGAGGGCAAGACCGTCCTCGGTTGCCGGCTGAAGTTCGACGACTGACATCGTCCGGCCGGTCCGGCTCGACAGCCGTGCCGGCAGCAATTGCCGCGGGCGTTTTCCGCCCGCGGCCACGTTTCTCTCCTTCACTGCCGGCGAAACCCGCCAGCCGCCCCGATCACGCCAGATCGAAGCGGTCGGCGTTCATCACCTTCGTCCAGGCGGCGACGAAGTCGTTCACGAACTTCTCCAGCGAATCGCTGCAGGCGTAGACCTCGGCGAAGGCGCGCAGCTGCGAGTGCGAGCCGAAGATCAGGTCGACGCGCGTCGCCGTCCACTTCTCGACGCCCGTCTTGCGGTCGCGACCCTGGTAGATGCCCTCGGCGTTCGGTGCCTGCCAGGCGGTGCCCATGTCGAGGAGGTTGACGAAGAAGTCGTTACTGAGGACGCCGGGGCGCTTCGTGAAGATGCCGTGTGGCGTGGCGCCGACGTTGCCGCCGAGCACGCGCAGGCCGCCGAGGAGCACCGTCATCTCCGGGCCGGTGAGCCGCATCAGCGCCGCGCGGTCGACGAGCGCCTCCTCTTCCTGCATGAACTGGTGGCGCTTGCGGTTGACGTAGTTGCGGAAACCGTCGGCCCGCGGCTCGAGCGGGGCGAAGGACTGCACGTCCGTCTGGTCCTGAGACGCGTCCATGCGGCCGGGCGCGAACGGCACGGTCACCGTGACGCCGGCATCCCGCGCCGCCTTCTCGACCGCCGCATTGCCGGCGAGCACGATGAGGTCGGCGAGCGAGATCTTCTTGCCGCCCGCGGCCGAGGCGTTGAACTCGCCCTGGATCCGCTCGAGCGTCGCCAGAACGGTGGCGAGTTGCGCCGGCTCGTTGACCTCCCAGTCCTTCTGCGGCGCGAGGCGGATGCGGGCGCCATTGGCGCCGCCGCGCTTGTCGGAGCCGCGGAAGGTCGAGGCGGACGACCAAGCCGTCGAGACGAGCTGCTGCACCGTCAGGCCCGAGGCGAGCACCTTCTCCTTCAGCGCCGTGATATCGGCGGCGTCGACGAGGGGGTGGTCGACCGGCGGGATCGGGTCCTGCCAGATCAGCGTCTCCTTCGGCACCAGCGGGCCGAGATAGCGCGCCACCGGCCCCATGTCGCGGTGGGTGAGCTTGAACCAGGCGCGCGCGAAGGCGTCGGCGAACGCGTCGGGGTTGGCGTGGAAGTGGCGCGAGATCGTCTCGTAGGCGGGATCGGCGCGCAGCGCGAGGTCCGTCGTCAGCATCGTCGGGACGCGCTTCCTCGACGGATCGAAGGGGTCGGGAATCGAGGGCTCGGCGTTCTTCGCCGTCCACTGGAAGGCGCCGGCCGGGCTCTTCGTCAGCTCCCATTCGAAGCCGAACAGGTTTTCGAAGAAGTGGTTGCTCCAGCGCGTCGGCGTCTGCGACCAGATCACCTCCGGGCCGCCGGTGATGGCGTCGGCGCCGAAGCCGGTGCCATGGGTGCTCTTCCAGCCGAGGCCCTGGTCCTCGAGCGCGCCCGCCTCCGGCTCCGGCCCGATGAAGGACGGATCGCCCGCCCCGTGGGTCTTGCCGAGGGTGTGGCCGCCGGCGATCAGCGCCACCGTCTCCTCGTCGTTCATCGCCATCCGGTAGAAGGTCTCGCGGATGTCCTTGGCCGCCGCGAGCGGGTCGGGCTTGCCGTTCGGTCCCTCCGGATTGACGTAGATGAGGCCCATCTGCACGGCGCCGAGGGGCTCGGCGAGCTGGCGCTCGCCGCTGTAGCGCTCGTCACCGAGCCAGGTCCCCTCCGGGCCCCAGAACAGTTCCTCGGGCTCCCAGACGTCCTTGCGGCCGCCGGCGAAGCCGAAGGTCTTGAAGCCCATCGATTCCAGCGCGACGTTGCCGGCGAGGATCATCAGGTCGGCCCATGAGAGCTTGCGGCCGTACTTCTGCTTGATCGGCCAGAGGATCCGCCGCGCCTTGTCGAGGTTGGCGTTGTCCGGCCAGGAGTTGAGCGGCGCGAAGCGCTGCTGTCCGGCGCCGGCGCCGCCCCGGCCGTCGGTGATGCGGTAGGTGCCGGCGCTGTGCCAGGCCATGCGGATCATCAGGCCGCCGTAGTGGCCCCAGTCGGCCGGCCACCACTCCTGCGTATCCGTCATCACCTTGTGCAGGTCCTGGACGACGGCGTCGAGGTCGAGCGACTTGAACTCGGCCGCATAGTCGAAGTCCGGCCCCATCGGGTCGGAGAGATTGGAATTGCGGTGCAGCATCTCGATGTCGAGGGCGTCGGGCCACCACGCGCGGTTGCCGCCATGACGGGCGCCGACGCCGGACATCGGACACTTGCCTGCGCTCTCATCGGTCTTGGCGTCCATGATTTCCTCCTGTGACCGGTCTCGCGAACGTTGGAATGATCGTAGCCCGAGCTTCCGGGCGGGTGAATGGCGGCCGGGGCGCGGCGGCCGGCCGCGGCCGATCGATCCTTCCCGGAGTTGAATGGGTTCTGCACGCGGTGGTTTCAAGCCGGGGGAGCCCCGAGCAGTGCGCGCCAACGGCGAGGTGTTGTCAGGCAATCATATTGTCATATGGTGCAAGTCGCGGTCGACACCGGCAGCGACAGGATTCGCCCACGAGGCGCTCCCGAGGATGACCGGCGCAACCAGGCCGTCCCGGGACAGAACGGGGAGAGAGACATGGAAGACTTCAGCATCGACCGGCGCAAGCTGCTGCTCGGCGCGACGGCGCTCGGCTCGGTTGCGCTGGCGCCGGCCGCGGCACGGGCGCAGGACGCGGGCACACCCTCCGCGACCGGCACCGCCGCCGCGGCGAACGGCCTGCCGAGCCGCGGCGAGTTCGTCATCAAGGGTGCGACCGTGCTGACGATGGACGACACCCTGGGTGAGCTGCCGGTGGGCGACGTGCACGTCCGCGACGGCGAGATCATCGCCGTCGGCGAGACCGTGGTGGCCCCGAACGCCACGACGATCGACGGCAACGGCATGATCTGCATGCCGGGCTTCGTCGAGACGCACTTCCACCTGTGGACGTGCAGCACCCGGCCGCTGGCGAACTCGAACTTCCCGGAGAAGGGCTACTTCCCCATCACCGGCACGCTCGGGCCGTTCTACGAGCCGGACGATGCCTACGACAGCGTCCGTCTCGGCCTCGCCGAGGCGCTCGCCGGCGGCGTGACGTCGTTCCAGAACTGGGCGCACAACACCCGCAGCCCCGAGCACGCCGATGCCGAGCTCCGGGCGATGCGCGACATGGGCGTGCGCGGTCGTTTCGCCTACGGCACGCCGCAGAAGGGCGCCACCGACAAGCCGATGGACGCCGCCGACCTCGCCCGCGTCCAGAAGGAGTGGATCACCCCGGACGGGCTGCTGACCCTCGGCATCTGCTCGCGCAACGTCTCGGGCAACAATGCGCAGCGGGCGGCTATCTCGATCGAGATGGCGCAGGAGGACTGGGGCGCGGCGCGCAAGCTCGGCCTGCCGATCACGCTGCACACCTCCACCGGCAGCCCGGTGAAGATGCTGGACGACGCCGGGCTGCTCGGGCCCGACGTGCAGCTCGTGCATCCGCTGATGACCTCCGAGGACGATCGCAAGATCCTGGCGGCGCGCGGCGTCAGCTACTCGACCTCGCCGCTCGGCGAGGCGAAGCGCGCCAAGGATCGCGGCGAGAT
Source organism: Pseudoxanthobacter soli DSM 19599 (assembly GCA_943372725.1). Lineage (GTDB taxonomy): Bacteria > Pseudomonadota > Alphaproteobacteria > Rhizobiales > Segnochrobactraceae > CAMDHY01. The sequence goes on along the minus strand of CALRZT010000278.1, from coordinate 712 downwards.
CCAGCTCGCCGAGCTGATCGAGGCGGGCGTGAAGGTGTCGATGTCGATCGACGTCTCGGCCGACCAGAACTGCGACTGCTTCAACTGCATGCGGCTGCTCTATTCCCTTCACAAGCACCGCCTGCCCGACGTGCCGCTGTCGACGAAGCGGCTCGTGCAGCTCGCCACCATCGACGGCGCCCGCGATCTCGGCATCGACAAGAAGGTCGGCTCGCTGACACCGGGCAAGCGCGCCGACATCATCCTGATCCGCACCACCGACCCGAACATGGCGCCGGTGGGCGATCCCTACGACGCCCTCATCAACTTCGCCGCGCCGAGCAACGTCGACACCGTCTTCGTCGACGGTCGGATGCTGCGCCAGAACGGCCAGTTCACCGCCGTCGACTTCCGCGAGGTGGCGACGAAGGCGCGCGAGTCGATCTTCGAGGTGGCGAAGCGAGCCGGCTGGAGCTGAGGGCTTCCCGCAGCCCGGCCGTCGCGCCGGGCGCGTGCACGGCCCGGGCGCCGGATCACGACGAAGGGCTCCGGCACATCCGGGGCCCTTTGCACGTCACGACGGCGCGCGCAGTCGGCCATGCGCGCGGCCGTTGACAGTTTCGGACGGCGGCCGATAGCGTTCGCTGGTCCACACATCGGACCATCGAGCCGGCAAAGGGGGCGTCGCGTGTCGCGAGGGCGGACCACCAGCGCGGCCGTGCTGACCAGCATC
>CALRZT010000277.1:0-6947 GCA_943372725.1 Pseudoxanthobacter soli DSM 19599 | reverse complement strand
GATCTTGGCGCTCTCCTTGAGGCTCGCCAGCGTCGAGGCGAACTTCTCGCGGATCAGCAGGTCGCGCAGCCGCGCCTGCACCTGGTCATAGGCCGGCGGCGCCTGCTTGCGCTTGTCCTCGAGCTTGATGACGTGGAAGCCGAAGTCCGACTTCACCGGCGTCTCGGTGATCGAGCCGACCTCGAGGTTGAAGGCGGCCTCCTCGAACGACGGCACCATCTGGCCGCGCGAGAAGTAGCCGAGGTCGCCGCCCTGGGCGGCCGAGCCGGGGTCCTTCGACTTCTCGGCGGCGATCTTGGCGAAGTCGCCGCCGTTCTTCAGGTCGGCGATGATCGCCTTGGCCTCGTCCTCGGTCTCGACGAGGATGTGGCGGGCGCGCGCTTCCATGTTGTCGCCGAACTTCGAGACTTCCTGGTCGTAGCGCGCCTTCACCTCGGCATCGGTGACGGCGCCGGCGATCTTGTCCTGCACATAGGCGTTGCGGGCCGCCTGCAGCTGCATGAACGCCAGGCGCTCCTTGAAGGACGCCGTCTCGGTGACGCCGTCCTTGGCGGCGGCGTCGGCCATTACGTGCATGTCGATCAGGACGTCGAGGATGATGCCGCGGCGGGCGCCTTCCGGGACGCGGGCGAGATCGTCGGCGAAGTCCTCGGCGGCCATCTCGATGTCGCCCTGGGTGATCGGCTGGCCGTTGACGGTGGCCAGAACCGTCTCCGGTGGCGGCGGCGGCGCGGCCGGCGCCAGGGCGGCGGCGAGGCCCTCGGTGGTCGTGGGGGTCGCCGGCGACGCGTCCTGCGCGGACAGCGGCGAGAGGGCGGAGGAGGTGGTGAGCGTGAGGGCGAGGACCGCCGGCACGACCAACCGCTTGAGGTTCAAAAAGGTCATGGAATTCCGTCTCTGGCCCGCGGGATCGGGGCCCGTCGGTTGCTGGGGCGCCCCCCGTCGAGGCGGCGGCACTCTGTCGGAAAGCCGTGACGTTGACAACCTCGGGGGTGGTTCTTATGTCTCCGGCCGGTGCCGGTTCGGACAGGGCCTGCGGAGCCGTGCGTTCGTGCCCGGACGGTGCCGGACGAACGATCCGATGCCGGCCACGACGCCGCCCTCTTCCAGCGCGAGCGTTCCATCCGGGTTCTGGCTTCCGGCCGATGGTGGCGGCGCGTTGGAACCCGTTCGTCGGGCCGGCCGGGAACGGTCGGTGTCGAAACGCCTCCGAGAGGACGGATCATGGTCGGCCTTGGTGCCCTAGCCCGCAAGATGTTCGGGTCGGCGAACGATCGTCGCGTCAAGGCGTATCGCGCCCGTGTCGCCGCCATCAACGCGCTCGAGGCCGAGGTCTCGGCCTTGTCGGACGAGGCGCTGCGCGCCCGCACCGACGACTTCCGCCAGCAGATCGCCAACGGCCGCTCGCTCGACGATCTCGTCGCGCCGGCCTTCGCGACGGTCCGCGAGGCGGCCAAGCGCACCCTCGGGCAGCGCCACTTCGACGTCCAGATGATCGGCGGCATGGTCCTGCACGAGGGCCGCATCGCCGAGATGAAGACCGGCGAAGGCAAGACCCTGGTCGCGACGTTGCCGAGCTACCTCAACGCGCTCGCCGGCAAGGGCGTGCACGTCGTCACCGTCAACGACTACCTCGCCAAGCGCGATAGCGACTGGATGGGGCAGATCCACCGCTTCCTCGGCCTCGAGGTCGGCGTCATCGTCCACGGCCTGACCGACGACGAGCGCCGCCGTGCCTATGCCGCCGACATCACCTACGGCACCAACAACGAGTACGGCTTCGACTACCTGCGCGACAACATGAAGTACGACCGCGCCTCGATGGTGCAGCGTGGTCACGGCTTCGCGATCGTCGACGAGGTGGACTCGATCCTGATCGACGAGGCGCGCACGCCGCTGATCATCTCCGGTCCGCTGGAGGACCGCTCGGAGTTCTACAATACCGTCGACACCTTCGTGCTCAAGCTCGTGCCCGAGGACTACGAGGTCGACGAGAAGCAGCGCACCGCCGCCTTCACGGAAGTGGGCAACGAGAAGCTCGAGACGCTTCTCGGCGAGGCCGGCCTGCTGCGCGAGGGCTCGCTCTACGACATCGAAAACGTCTCGCTCGTCCACCACCTGCAGCAGGCGCTGAAGGCGCACAAGCTGTTCCAGCGCGACAAGGACTACATCGTCCGCGGCGACGAGGTCGTCATCATCGACGAGTTCACCGGCCGCATGATGCCGGGCCGGCGCTATTCCGATGGCCTGCACCAGGCGCTGGAGGCGAAGGAACACGCCGCCATCCAGCCGGAGAACCAGACCCTCGCCTCGATCACCTTCCAGAACTATTTCCGCATGTACGGCAAGCTCGCCGGCATGACGGGCACGGCCTCGACCGAGGCCGACGAGTTCATGGACATCTACAAGCTCGAGGTGGTCGAGATCCCGACCAACGTCGGGGTCGCCCGCGTCGACGACGACGACGAGGTCTACCGCTCGGTGCTCGAGAAGAACCGCGCCATCGTCGAGCTCATCCGCGACTGCAAGAAGCGCGGCCAGCCGGTGCTGGTCGGCACCACCTCGATCGAGAAGTCCGAGACGCTCGCCGACCTCCTGAAGTCCCAGGGCTTCCGGCAGCGCGACTTCTCGGTGCTGTTCGACGCCTCGCACGCCGACGACGAGCTCGTCTTCCAGGTGCTGAACGCTCGCTACCACGAGCAGGAGGCGTTCATCATCGCCCAGGCCGGCGTGCCGGGCGCGGTGACGATCGCCACCAACATGGCCGGCCGCGGCACCGACATCCAGCTCGGCGGCAACGCCGAGATGCGCTTCCGCCAGGAACTCGCGGACATGCCGGAGGGGCCCGAGCGGACGGAGCGCGAGACACGCATCCGCGCCGACATCGCCCGCCTGAAGGCGAAGGCGCTCGCCGCCGGCGGCCTCTACGTCATCGGCACCGAGCGCCACGAGAGCCGCCGCATCGACAACCAGCTGCGCGGCCGCTCCGGCCGTCAGGGCGACCCGGGCCACTCGCGCTTCTTCCTGTCGCTGCAGGACGACCTGATGCGCATCTTCGGCTCAGACCGCATGGACGGCATGCTGCAGAAGCTCGGCCTGAAGGACGGCGAGGCGATCGTCCACCCGTGGATCAACCGGGCGCTCGAGAAGGCGCAGCAGAAGGTCGAGGCGCGCAACTTCGACATCCGCAAGAACATTCTCAAGTACGACGACGTGATGAACGACCAGCGCAAGGTCATCTTCGAGCAGCGCATCGAGCTGATGGGCGCCGAGGATGTCGGCGCCATGGTCGCGGAGATGCGCCACGAGGTGATCGACAGCCTGGTCGCCAAGCACATTCCGGAGAATGCCTATCCGGAACAGTGGGACGTGGAAGGCCTCGCCGAGGCCGTGCGCAACACCCTCAACCAGGACCTGCCGGTCGCCGACTGGGCCAAGGAAGAGGGCATCGCCGACGAGGAGGTGCGCGAGCGCCTGAAGGCGGCCGCCGACGTCGCGATCGCCAACAAGACCGAGCGCTTCTCGCCCGACATCATGCGCCAGATCGAGCGTGCCGTGCTGCTGCAGACGCTCGACCACCTCTGGCGCGAGCATCTCGCCACCCTCGACCACCTGCGCTCGGCGATCCACCTGCGCGGCTACGCCCAGCGCGATCCGCTCAACGAGTACAAGTCGGAAGCCTTCGCGCTGTTCGAGGCGCTCCTGTCCAACCTGCGCACGCAGGTGACCTCGCAGCTCGCCCGCGTCGAACTCGTGCAGTCGCCGCCGACGATGCCCTCCGACGACGATCTGCCGATGATGGAAGCCCATCACCTCGATCCGTTCACCGGCGAGGACGAGATGGCGTTGGCCGACGAGCAGATCGCTGGCGTCGCCCTCGCTCCGCCGCGGCGCGAGGCGACGGCGCGGATGGCGAACGACCCCGCCACCTGGGGCAAGGTCGGCCGCAACGAGGCCTGCCCCTGCGGGTCCGGCAAGAAGTACAAGCACTGCCACGGACAGTTCGCCTGAGCGCGGGCCACCGCTAGAGGGGGCCGATGGCCGAGACCACCAGCGGCGCCGCACTCGAGGACTGGCTGCTCGACAACGCCCTGAGGGCCGTCGCCCTCGACGAGCTCGTCGACGGCATGGCACAGCGCGTGCTGGCCTCGGGTGTGCGCGTGCGGCGGTGCTCCATCGCCTGGGCGATCCTGCACCCCCTGTTCACCGCCGAGTCGGTGACCTGGACGCGCGACGACGGGCCGGTGTTCAGCCAGTACCCGCACCGCGAGGTCGAGATCGAGTCGTGGCTGAACAGCCCGATCCGCCACATGCTGGACAATCGACTGCTGGAGCTCCGTCGCCGCCTCACCGGCCCCGACGCGGTTCTCGATTTCCCGCTCTGCGCCGAGTTCGCCGCCCTCGGTGACACCGACTACCAGGCGTGGATCGTCCGCTTCGACATTCCGAGGATCGACAGCGACGAGCGCGGCCTCGTCGTCAGCTGGACGACCGATCGGCTGGGCGGCTTCGCGGACTGGGAGCTCGACTTCCTGCGCCGCCTCACCCGGCCGCTCGCCATCACCTGCCGCGGGGCGCTGCTGGCGCGCATCGCCACCAACATCGCCGAGACCTATCTCGGCCGCCGGGCCGGTGGCGACGTGCTCGCCGGACGCATCCGCCGCGGCGACGGCAACACCATCCGCGCGGTGATCTGGTACTCCGACCTGCGCGGCTCGACGGCGCTCGCCGAGCGGCTCCCGCCCGACGCCTACCTCGCCCTGCTCAACCGCTATTTCGAGATTACCGCCGGGGCCGTCATGGAGGCGGGCGGCGAGGTCCTCGACTTCATCGGCGATTCCGTTCTCGGCGTCTTCCCGGTCTCCGACGAGGTCGGCGTCGAGGCGGCGGCGGAGGCGGCGACCGCGGCCGCCGATGCGGCGATCGCCCGCATCACGCCGGTGACCGACCTGGTGCCGGCGCTGGAGTTCGGCATCGCGCTCGCCGTCGGCGACGTCATGTTCGGCAACATCGGCATCCCGAACCGGCTGTCCTTCTCGGTGATCGGCAGCACCGTCAACGCCGTCGCCCGCATCGAGAAGATGACGAAGCGGATCGGCGAACCGGTGCTCGCCACCGAGCGCGTCGCCCTCACCGCCCCGAGCCACTGGCGCGCCGTCGGCAACCACTCCCTCGACGGCTTCGGCGCCCCTGTCCCGCTCTACGCGCGAGCCCGTCCTTGACCCATCCCGTCCGCATGCTCGTGCTCGCCAACCCGAAGAGCGGGCGCGCGGCGCAAGGCCTCGCCGCCGCCCTCAACGTCCTCGTCGAGGCAGACGTCGACTTCCAGGTGGCCCGGCCGCGGTCGGCCGAGGCGATGAAGGAGGCGATCCACACGCGCGGGCCCGACTTCGGCGCGGTCGTCGTCGCCGGCGGCGACGGCACCGTCAACGCCGCGGCCGGTGCGATGGCCGACATCGACCGGCCGATGGGCATCCTGCCCTTCGGCACCGCCAACGACCTCGCGCATACGCTCGGCGTGCCGGTCTCGCCGACCGCCGCGGCGGCCGTCATCGTCGCCGGCCACAGCCGGCGCATCGACCTCGGCCACGTCAACGACCAGGTCTTTGTCAATGCGGCCAGCCTCGGGCTGCCGGTGATGGTGGCGCAGAGCCAGGATCCGGAGCTGAAGCGCCGTCTCAAGGGCTTCAGCTACGTCATCGCCACTATCCGGGCGCTGCGCACCATCCGGCGCTTCACCGTGCGCATTACCGTCGACGGCGAGCGGAGCGAACTGAAGGCGCTGCAGGTGACCGTCGGCAACGGCGAGCGCTTCGGCGGCGGCATGCGGGTCGGCTCGAGCCCGGCGATCGACGACGGCCTGCTCGACGTCTTCGCGATCGAGGCGGAGACGCTGGCCGACCTCATCCACGCCGCCCCGGCGATCCGCTTCGGGTTGCAGGACACGAACCCGCACACCCGCACCTTCCGGGGCCGCGACGTGCGCATCGAGACGAACCGGCCGATGCCGATCAACACCGACGGCGAGATCTCCACCGAGACGCCGGCGACCTTCTCGGTGCAGCGTGGCGCGCTCGCCGTTTTCGTGCCCGAGGGGATCTGACGGCGGCACGTCACGGCCGCCCCCGCACGTCCGGACGACCACATCGAGGCCCGCAGCCTGCCGTGGTGGTTCGGCGGGGGCCGTGCCTCTCGCGACGATTCAGCGATGGCAGGGACCCGACATGGTTCCGTCGGGCGCCGGCCACCGGCGGTGGTTCAGCGCCGGTTCAGGCGGGCGGTGGCACAAGGCGGTCTCAAGCGACATCTCCGCCAGCCGGGGGTGCCGGCCTCCGGAGAGACCGCCCGTGCGCCCGCGCTTCGACATCACCCGCCGTCCCCTGCTCGACCTCGCCCTGGTGGCTGCGGTGGTCGGTCTGCTGGTGGCCGCCTATGCGATCGCCGACTGGCCGTGGCCCGTCGAGTTCGTCCCGCTCCCGGCGGCGTCGGTCCAGACCGTCGTCACGGCGCCGGCGCGACCGGGGGCAAGTGCGGTGACCCTGACGGGCGCCGCCAATCAGCACCGGTCGACGATGGTCCCGGCGCTGGACAGCGGCCGAACCTGACGGGCGCGGGTGGCGGCAAGCGGCAGAACGTGAACTGAGGATGGCGCCCCCCCCCGCTTAGAGCGGAGGGGCGTGCGTGAGGCGGAGGCGCAGGCCCGCCAGACGCTCCGGTCCGGCCGACGCCCGTTCGCGCGCGCCCCACGGGGGGCGGGCGCGTGTCTCAGCCGCCGAACAGCGAGCCGAAGGCCTTCGAGAGGAAGTTGCCGTTCTCCGCCGGGGCGGCGGCTGCCGTCTCGGTCGGGGCGGCCGCGGCGGTCTCTGCGGTCGCCGGGGCTTCGCCCGTCGCCGGTGCGGCGGCCGGAACCGGCACCGCAGTCGGCGCGGCGAGGCTCGGTGCGGCGG
>CALRZT010000276.1:0-6976 GCA_943372725.1 Pseudoxanthobacter soli DSM 19599 | reverse complement strand
AACACCATCCTGCGCTACCTCGCCGCCACCAAGGCCGAGGGCCTGACCGGCGCTACGCCGGCCGAGCGCACCGAGGTCGAGCGCTGGATGGACTTCGTCCTCGCCGCCATCAACCCGGGCTACCTCGCCGCCTTCAAGGAGTCGAAGCTGAAGCCGGAGGAGCGCAGCCCCGGCTATCCCGCGGCCGAGAAGGACCTCGCCGACCAGCTGGCGCTCGTCGACGCCCACCTCGCGGGCAAGGACTTCCTGGCGCTCGGCAAGCTCACCATCGCCGACATCGCGCTGGCGCCGATCCTGAAGCGCTGCATGGATTTCCCGATCACCCGGGCGCCGAGCGACAACATCGCCCGCTGGCTGAAGGGCATCGAGGCACGTGCGGCCTTCCAGACCGCCACCGGCGCCAAGCCGGCCGCGTCCGCGGCCTGAGACGGAGCGAAGACGATGCGCACGGTGGCGATCATCGGGCTCGGCACGATGGGCCCGGGCATGGCGGCCCGCCTCGCCCGCGGCGGTCTTGCCGTGCGCGTCCACGACACGGCGCCGGCGGCGGTGGAGCGGGCGAAGGCGATGCTGCCGCTCGCCCGCGGCGTGCTCGACCGCCTCGGCGTCGCCGTGCCGGACGGCGGCGAGGGCGAGGTGAGCTTCGCCGACGACCTCGCCACCGCGGTGGCCGGGGCCGATCTCGTCATCGAGAACGTGCCGGAGAACCTCGAGGTGAAGGCGGCGGTCTACCGGGCGCTCGACCCGCTGGTACCGGCCGACACCATCGTCGCCTCCGACACCTCGGGCATTCCGATCACCGAGCTGCAGCGCTTCCTGTCGAACCCGGGGCGCCTTGTCGGCATGCACTGGTCGAACCCGCCGCACATCATCCCGATGATCGAGGTGATCGGCGGCGAGAAGACCGCGCCGGCGACGGTGGAGGCCATCGTCGCCCTCATCCACCAGCTCGGCCTTTTGCCGGTGGTGGTGAAGAAGGACGTGCCCGGCTTCGTCGAGAACCGCGTGCTCTATGCGCTGCTGCGCGAGGCGATCGACCTCGTCGAGCGCGGCGTCATCGACGCCGAGGGTCTCGACACGGTGGTCTCCTGGGGCATCGGCTACAAGCTCAGCGTCATCGGCCCGATGGCACTCCTCGACATGGCCGGGCTCGACATCTACCGCTCGGTCTCGAGCTTCCTCAACGCGGACCTCGCCGACCGCAAGGACGTCTCGACCTTCGTCACCGAGAAGACCGACGCCGGCAAGCTCGGCATCAAGTCGGGCGAGGGGCTGTTCTCCTACACGCCCGAGCGGGTGGCCGAACTGCAGGCCGAGCGAGCGAGGCGGCTCGTTGCCGTGCGGCGTGCGCTCGAGGGGCGGGAACCCTGATGGCCGCCGCTACCCCCACTTCGGGTGACAGCGCCGTGCCGCAGGCCGGCCACGGCCTCGCGCTCGCCGCCGAGCGCGTGCTGCGGGTGCTGCTCGGCATCATCCTGCTGGTGATGGTGGCGGTGAACGTCGTCAACGCGGCGGCGCGCTATGTCGCCGGCGTGCAATGGATCGGCTCGGACGAGTTCCTCGTCTATTCGCAAGTGTGGATCGTCATGATCGGGCTCGCCGTCGTCACGGCGGAGCGGCGCAACCTGGCGCTCGACCTTCTCGCCGGCGGCGGCGCCGTGCGGCTGCGGCGACTGCGCGATGCGCTCACCGGGGCTGTGACCGCACTCGCCTGCGGCTATGCCGCTTGGCAGTCGCTCGGCTTCATCCGCCGCATCGCCGCCCTCGATCAGAAGAGCATGGCGCTTGAGCTGCCGATGGCGATCCCGCACGCCGGGCTGTTCATCGGCTTCGTCGCCACCGCCCTCGTCGCCGTGGCGCTCGTCGTCGCCGACCTGACGGCGCTGGTGCGGGGCGAAGCGCGCCACGCGGAGGGGGCGCGATGACCTTCACGCTGGCGCTGCTGCCGGTCGGGCTCCTCCTCCTCGGGGCGCCGATCTTCGTCGTCTTCCTCGCCGGCGCGGTGGCCACCCTCGTCTTCGTGCTGCCGATCCCGCCGATCGTGCTGCAGCAGGTGATGTTCGGCTCGCTGTCGAGCTACGCGCTTCTGGCGGTGCCGTTCTTCATCCTCGCCGGTGAGCTCATCCAGCGCAGCGGCATCGCCGACCGGCTGATCGTCTGGGTGCAGTCGCTGATCGGGCACGTGCCGGGCAGCCTCGGCCTCACCGTTCTCGGCACCGGCACCGTTCTCGGCGCCGTCTCCGGCTCGAGCCCGGCGACGGTCGCCGCCGTCGGCAAGAGCCTCTACAGCGGGCTGCTCAAGGTCGGCTACACGCCGCGCAACGCCTCCGGCCTGATCGCCTCCAGCGCCTCCATCGCCATCGTCATCCCGCCCTCGATCGCCATGATCCTCTACGGCGCGGCGGCGGAGGAATCCGTCCAGAAGCTGTTCATCGCCGGCATCCTGCCGGGGCTGTTCATCGCGCTCCTGATGGGTGTCGCCGTCGTCTGGCATGCCCGCCGCAGCGGCGGCGACCGTGCCGGCGGAAGCTTCTCGGCCGCGGCTGCGCTGACTGCGACGGTGCGGGCGGCTGGCGCGCTGCTGATGCCGGTGCTGGTGCTCGGCGGCGTCTTCCTCGGCTGGTTCTCGCCCACCGAGGCCGGCGGCTTCGCCTGCGCCTATGCGATCGTCGTCGGCTCCGTCTTCTACCGCACGCTCGGCTGGCGACAGATTCTCGAGGCGTCGGTGGAGGCGGCGGCGCTGACGGCGCAGGTGCTGATCATCGTCGCGGCGGCGGGGCTGTTCTCCTACATCCTGACCACCCAGCAGGTGCCGCAGCTGATCACGGCCTTCGTGTCGGATCTCGGCCTGACGCCGGTCGGCTTCCTCATCGCCGTCAACATCCTGCTTCTCGTCGTCGGCTGCCTGCTCGATCCGACCTCGGCGATCCTGGTGCTGACGCCGTTGCTCATGCCGATCGTGCGCGCGCTCGGCATCGACCCGATCCACTTCGGCGTGATCATGACGGTGAACCTGTCGATCGGCATGTTCACCCCGCCCTTCGGCCTCAACGTCTTCGTGGCGCAGTCGCTGTTCAAGCTGCCGCTGCAGGAGATCTATGCCGGCGTGCTGCCCTATGCGGCGGTGCAGATCGTGGCGCTCGCCGTCATCACCTACTGGCCGGCGCTGTCGCTGGCGCTCACCGGTCTTGTTTCCTGAGGAGGGTTTCCGCGATGTCGACCTGGAAGATGCGTTCCACTCTCGGGCGGCTCGCCGTCACCGCCCTCGCGCTGACGCTGGCGGCCGCGCCGGCCGCCGCGCAGTCGGTGATGAAGCTCGCCAACGCCACCATCAACGACGTCCAGCACGAGTGGCAGAAGCAGTTCGCCGCCGAGCTGCAGACGCGCGCCGGTGGTGCGGTGACGACGGAGATCTATCCGGCGAGCCAGCTCGGCGCGATCCCGCAGATGGCCGAGGGCGTCGTGCTCGGCACCATCGAGAGCTTCATCTCGCCGACCGCCTTCCTGACGCCCGTCGACCCGCGCTTCCAGATCTTCGACGTGCCCGGCCTGTTCGCCTCGCCGGAGAACCTCGTCGCCGTCGTCCACGACCCGGCCTACCGCGATCACCTCGAGACGATGTTCCTCGACAAGGGCGTGCGCGTCATCGGGGCGATCTTCAACTCGCCGACGATCGCGCTGACGCGCCAGCCCGTCGATACCCTCGAGGGCTTCAAGGGCCTGAAGATCCGCACCTTCGCCTCGCCGCTGCAGATGAAGCCGATGGAATCGCTCGGCGCCATCCCGTCGCCGCTGCCGCTGTCGGAAGTGGTGCCGCAGCTGCAGTCGGGCGGCATCGACGGCATGCTCGCCGGCATGCCGATCCTCACCGCCTTCAAGTACTACGACGTGGCGAAGAACGTCACCGACCTCAACTTCACGCAGATCCTGTCGGTGGCCCTCGTCAACGAGGCGTGGTTCCAGTCGCAGACGCCGGAGGTGCAGGAGGCGATCCGCGCCGCCGGCCGCGCCGCCGAGGTGAGCGTCTTCCCGTGGGGCGTCGAGAACCTCGCCCGCGCCGACAAGGTGTGGACCGACAACGGCGGCGTCGTTTTGAAGCTGCCGGCCGACCAGCAGCAGGCGATGATGGCGAGCTTCCGCAAGATCGGCGAAGAGGTCGTCGGTGCCAACCCGGCCGTGAAGGCCGAGTACGACATCCTCTACAAGGTGGTCGAGGAGAAGGCCGGCAAGTGAGGACGGCGGTCACCATCGCGCCCGGACCGGCGGAAGCGGTCGCATTGCTGGCGGGGGCGGGCGCTGCGCGCGCCGCCCCTCACCGGCAGGCGAGGCGCTCGACGTCGGGCGCGCAGGCGAGCGAAATGTCGTCCGCCGCGCCCGGCCTGCGGGGCAGCGTGATCTCCGACCGCGTCGCCCAGGAGCGACCCTCGAGGCCGCACCAGAGCCGCTCGATCGGCAGGCGGTCCTGCGACGGGTTGAGGGTGAAGACGGCCCCGGTCGCCGGATCGCGCCACAAGGGGATCGTCACGGTCGCGCCGGCGGCGGCGGTGCCGAGCTCGACGGAGAACCAGTGCGCCACGGCGGCGCCGCAGGCGATCGGCTCGCTGCCGGTGTTGCGGACGGAGACGGTGAGGGGCGACAGCCCGGCGCTGCCGCGGACCGCCGGTTCCGCTGCCACGGCTCCCGAAGACAGCAGTATTGCCAAAGGTGGAAGTGCCAGAAGAACTCGGTGAAGAGACATCGTCAGCCAATTCATCTTTGAGGATGCGCGTCTGCGCGCGACCTTCTGCCTATTATTCAACTCAGACGCTTAATCTGCAACAATTATTATTTGACATGATGAAGTCATGACTGGTTAGATGGCAGCCGATGCGGTTTCGCCATCGCGAACAGGGGAGTGGGAGATGAGGATGACGGGCTTGAAGCTGAGCGTCAGCGCGATCGCGCTGGCGCTGTCGTTCGGCGCGGTCAACGCCGCCGAAGTGAAGTCGATCGCGGTGCTCACGCCGGAGCAGGGCACCGACTTTGGCTGGAACCAGCAGGGCGTCGACGCCGCCAAGGCGGCCGGCGAGAAGACCGGCGTCGAGGTCATCGTCGCCGAGGGCCTCGGCTATGGCGACGTGCGGCCGACGCTGCGCGAACTCGCCGCCGACGGCGTCGGGCTGATGATCGCCCACGCCTCGGGATACAACACCGCAGCCCCCGAGATCGCCGAGGAGACCAAGGTCCCGGTGGCGATCGTCGACACGCCCACGGGCCTGAAGCCCGGCCTCGTCGCCGACTACACGCTGTCGGGCCACGAGGGCGCCTACCTCGCCGGCCGTCTCGCCGCCAAGGTGACGCGCACCGGCACCGTCGGCGTCGTCGTCTCCGGTGAGCCCCCGTCGTGGAACTCGCAGTCGGCCGGCTTCGCCGAGGGCGTCAAGGCGGAGAACCCGAACGTCAAGATCCGCTATGCCGTGATCGGCCCGGCCGCCTATGCCGACGCCGCGGGCGGCAAGCGCGTGACGGAGTCCGTCATCGCCGCCGGCGCCGACGTGATCTTCGGCCAGGGCAACGGCTCGTCCTTCGGCATGCTGCAGGCGGTCGAGACCACCAAGGCGACCGACGGCGGCAAGGTGTTCTTCATCGACGTGATCGGCGACAAGAGCTCGCTCGACAAGGGCAACCTCCTGACGTCGGTCGTCTGGGACATGACGCCGGTCTACGTCGCCATGATCGAGGACCTGAAGGCCGACAAGTTCGGCACCAAGAGCTACGCCATCGGCCTCGCCGACGGTTCGGTGAAGCTGCTCGAGACGAAGAACGTGCCGGCCGACAAGTGGACCGAAGTGATGGCGCTGAAGGACGACATGGTCGCCGGCAAGATCACGGTGACGCCGGAGTTCGACGCCGCCAAGGTGCGCGCCATGATGACGGACGTCGCGGCTCCCTGATCGGCGCCCGACCCCACCGTCCAGCGTCCCGGCGGGCCTCGTGCCCGCCGGGGCCGCGCCTTTGAACCGTCGCACCGGCGCGCCCCGATCCGCGCTCGCCGCCGACCACGGCACGCCCCGAGACTGAAAGACCGCAGACCATGACGCCTGCCGCCACGGCACGCGCGGCGAGCGCCGCCGCCCCGGCCGTCCCGCTCGTCGAGCTCGTCGAGGTGACGAAGCGCTTCCCCGGGGTCGTCGCCAACGACCGGGTCGATCTCGCGCTCCGCCCGGGCGAGGTGCACGTGCTGCTCGGCGAGAACGGCGCCGGTAAGTCGACCCTGATCGGCATCCTCTCCGGCCTGCAGGAGCCCGACGAGGGCGAGATCCGCGTCGACGGGCGGCCGCAGCGCATCACCTCGCCGCGCCATGCCCTGGCGCTCGGCATCGGCACGGTGTTCCAGCACGTCATGCTGGTGCCCACCCTGACCGTGGCGGAGAACCTCATCCTCGGCGCGCCATGGTGGAAGCGTCCGGACAAGGCGAGCCTCGCCGCCAAGGTCGCCGCGATCACCGACAGCTTCGGCCTCGCCGTCGACCTCGAGGCCGTCACCGGCGAGCTCTCGCTCGGCGAGCAGCAGCAGGTGGAGATCGTCCGCGCGCTCCTGCGCGACAGCCGCGTGCTGATCCTCGACGAGGCCACCTCGATGCTGACGCCGAAGGGCATCGACGAGCTCGGCGCACTGATGCGCCGTCTCGTCGCCCGCGGCCTCGCCGTCGTCTTCATCACCCACAAGCTCGGCGAGGCCTTCCGCTTCGGCGACCGCATCTCGGTGCTCCGCCTCGGACGCAAGGTCGGCGAGATCCCGCCCGAGCGCCTCGCCGCCCTCGACGAGGCCGCGGCGACCGAGGAGATCGTCCGGCTGATGTTCGGCGCTGGCGCGAGCGATCCCGACGCCGAGCCGCACGTCGCCCGCACGATCGCCCCGTCCGCGCCGCTGCTCTCCGTGCGCAACCTCACCGTCCCCGGCGGCGCCGGCATCGTCGGCGTCGAGGACGTCTCC
>CALRZT010000275.1:0-6985 GCA_943372725.1 Pseudoxanthobacter soli DSM 19599 | reverse complement strand
GACGGCGCAGCAGGACATCGCCGTGCAGCTCGCCGCCATCGGCGCGGCAGAGGCGTCGCTCGCGAAGGCCGAGTACGACCTCGCCCAGACGCGCGTCGTCTCCTCCGTCGCCGGCTCGATCGCACCCTACGAGGTGAAGGAGGGCGATTTCGTCAACGTCGGCACGCCGGTGATGGCGGTGGTCGCCGACCGCGGCTGGCGGATCGTCGCCAACCTGCCGGACTACTATCTCGGCGCGCTCGCGGTCGGGCAGCCGGTGTGGGTGCACGTCTCGTCGGACCCGTGGCGGCTGCACCGGGCCACCATCCGCTCCATCCCGCGCGGCATCGCCCGCCAGCCCGACCCGCTGCGGGTGCTGCCCTACGTGTCGCCGACGACGGAGTGGATCCGGCTGCCGCGGCGCTTTCCGGTCGAAATCGACATCGAGGGCTTCGTCGGCCGGGTGCCGCTGTTCTCCGGCGCCGATGCGCGCGTGCTGATGTGGGCGAACACTTTCGCCACCGAACCCGCGCCCACCGCTGGATCGCAGGAGCCGGCGAGGCAATGATCGGCGGCGAGCGCCAGGCGCTAGTGGCGGCGACGGGGTGCTGGCTCGCCGCCGTGCTGGCGTTCTGGGCCGGCTCGTCGGACCCGTGGTGGGCGTGCATCTCCGCCTGGGTGGTCGCCAACCCGAACCGCGACGCGCTGGTGCTGAAGTCGGGCATGCGCGTCGCCAGCACGCTGATCGCCTGCATCCTCGGCTACAACCTCGCCCTCGTGCTGGAGGGCCAGCCGGTGGCGCAGGCGCTGGTCCTCGCCGCGGTCTCCATGGCCGGCATCGTCATGCGCTATCGCAGCCGCTTCGACTATGCGTGGCTGCTCGGCTCCATCACGGTGGCGATGGCCCTCGTCGGCTCGATGACGGACCCGGCCACCCTCTACGCGTTCGTCGTCTACCGGGGGCTCGAGATCTGCATCGGTGTCTTCGCGGCGATGGCCGCGGCGCTCGTCCTCGGCGTCGACCAGCCGGAAAAGCCGAAGGGCTTCGAGCCCGGCGCGGCGGAGGAGAGGCTCGAGGCGCTGCACGCCGCCATCATCGCCGGAACGGCGCTCCTCGCCGGGATGACGCTGTGGTCCTGGTACGACCTGCCGAGCATCCTGCAGATCGTCGTCAGCATCCTCGCCGTGGTCGACCGCGACATCGCCGTGATGCGGGCGAAGAGCTTGCAGCGCATCCTCGGCTGCGCCGTCGGCGGGGGCGCCGGCCTCGCCATCACCGCAATGGGCGTGTCGTCCTTCTTCGTCTGGTCGGTCCTGTTTCTCGGCGGGCTGGTGGCGCTCGCCCACCTCTATCACGGCCGCGGCGCCTACACTTATGTGGGCGCCCAGGGCGGCTTCGCCTTCATCCTGGCGATGGTGACCGGAACCGGGCCGCCCGACACCATCGCCCCGGTGGTGGAGCGCGTCGCCGGCATGCTCATCGGCGTCGCGATCGTGCTCGCCGTTGTGGCGATCCTGCGGCCGTTGCTGGCGGCGCACCGGGCCGTCGTGCTGACGCCGTCGCCGCCCGGCTGAGCCGGGCGGCGGAGCGCTCCGCGCGCGTCAGCCCGCCGTCGCGGCCGCGACCGCCTTCTCGAGCTCGAGCTTCAGGCCCGGATCGAGCCCGAGGCGGGCGGCGAGCAGTTGCAGGTAGGCCTGTTCGGCCGGATGGTCCGGCGTGATGACGAGCAGCGAGGCGGCATAGATCTCCGCCGCCACCGCCGGCGTCGTCGCCTCGCGCACCAGGCGCTCGATGTCGATCGGCGCGGCGAGCTCCTCCTCGAGGAAGTCGCGATCCTCGGCCGAGAGGCCGATGTCGTCGAGGCGGCCGACGATGCGGGCCCGCTCGTCGGCGTCGACGTGGCCGTCGGCCTTCGCCGCGGCGATCATCGCGTGCAGCAGCGTCAGCGCCAGCGTGCCCTCGCCGCCGGGGGCGTGGGCGGGATGGAACGGCGTCTCGGGCGGCGGCAGGGCGAGCGGCTGGCCGGCCTGCACCGGGGCGGGCACCGGCTGGCCGGACTGCTGCGCCTGCCAGTTGCGATAGGCCGAATAGGCGAGAGCGCCGACGACGGCGAGGCCGCCATAGGTCAGCGCCTTGCCGCCGAGCTTGCGGGCGCCCTTCGAGCCGAGCAGCACCGAGACGAGGCCACCGGCGAGCGCACCGCCGGCGAGGCCACCCATGCTGCCGCCGAGCGCGCCACCGAGGCCGCCGCCGCCGCCCTTGCCACCGCCGAGGACGCCGCCAAGCATATCGCCGAGGCCGCCGAGACCGCCGCCCTGGTTGCCACCGCCCTGACCGCCACCCTGGGCTCCGGGGCGCCCGCCGCCGAGCATTCCGCCCAGCGCGCCGCCCAATCCACCGCCGAGTCCCCCTCCCTGCCCGCCGGCACCGGCGCCGAGAAACTGGTCGAGGAGCTTTTTCGTGTCGATCATCGCGCGGACCCTTCCCTCATGTCGCAGCGCAGGTATGGCGCCGCCGGGGGCGCCGCAAGGGCCGCAGGCCGGGACGCGCGGGAATTCCGACGATCTGAACCCTGTTCCCGGCGGCGATCTCGGCCCGGAACGCGCATCCGCGCGATCTCAGCCGGGAACGCGCACCCGCGCGCGCAAGCCGCCGAGCGGGGACTGCTCAAGGCCGATGTCGCCGCCGTGGCCGCGGACGATGTCGCGGGCGATGGCGAGGCCGAGCCCGGTGCCGGCCTCGTCCTGGTTGCGCGCCTCGTCGAGGCGGACGAAGGGCTTGAACACCTCCTCGCGCATCTCCGGCGGCACACCCGGCCCGTCGTCGTCGACGATGACGGTGATCCAGCCGTCGGCGTGGCGGCCGGCGACCTCCACCGTCGCGGCGTGGCGGCGGGCGTTGCCGACGAGGTTGACGATCACCCGCCGGAAGGCGCTCGGCTTCACCGTCACCTGCGGCTCGCCCTCGTAGCGGGCGGTCACCGTGCAGGCCTCGGACGCCTCCTTGGCGGCGATCTCGGCGAGCATCGCCGACAGGTCGATCGCCGCCGCCTGCTCGTCGCCGTCGCCGCGCACGAAGGCGATGTAGCCCTCGAGCATGGCCTGCATCTCGTCGACGTCCTTCTTGAGCTCCGCCACATCCTCGCCATCGCCGAGGAAGGCGAGCTCGAGGCGGAAGCGCGTCAGCATCGTCCTCAGATCGTGCGAGACGCCGGCGAGCATCGTCGTGCGCTGCTCGATCTGGCGCTCGATGCGGCGGCGCATCTCCAGGAAGGCGTGCGCCGCCTGCCGCACCTCGAGCGCGCCGCGCGGCCGGAAGCCCTCCACCGGCCGGCCGCGGCCGAAGTCCTCGGCCGCGGCGGCGAGCATCTGGATCGGCCGGATCTGGTTGCGCAGGAAAGGGATGGCGATGGCGAGCAGGACGAGGGCGGTGCCGACCATCCAGACGAGGAAGATGTGGGCGTTCGCCGCGTAGGTCTGGCTGCGGCGGGCATAGACCTTGAGCTGCTGCTCTCCGAGGTCGATGCGGATCTCGACGAAGTCGGAGCGACCGACGGTGTCGATCCAGAACGGCTTGCCGATCGATTCGGAGATCATCCGCGACAGCGTGCGGTCGAGGAGCGAGAAGAACGGCTTCTCCGCCGGCGGCGGCAGCGGCTGCTTCGGCAGCACCTCGATGGTGAGCTTGAGGTCGTCGCGGGCGATGCGCTTCAGGGTCGTGTACTCGGCGTCCTGCGGATAGGACTGCAGCACGCTGATGATCGCCGTGATGTCGCGGACGGTCGCCTCCGACAGCCGCCGCGTCACGAGCTCCCAGTGCCGCTCGAGAAAGACGTAGGCGGCCACCGACTGCAGCAGGATCATCGGCAGCACGATGATCAGCAGCGAGCGCGGGAACAGCCGCTTCGGCAGCGTCCGGTGCAGGAAGCGGCCGAGCGCCGGCACCAGCAGCAGGCGCTTGGCGCGGTCGCCGACGCGGGCCCAGTCCATTCCCGTGCCGGTGTCGGCCAAGCGCGCGTCCTCCGCCGTCTCAGCTCGTCGCCAGCTTGTAGCCGATGCCGCGGACCGTCTGCAGGTGCACCGGATTGGCCGGGTCGACCTCGAGCTTGCGCCGCAGGCGGTTGATCTGCACGTCCACCGTCCGTTCGCCGAGGCTGCCTTCGCCCTCGACGAGCTGGTGGCGGGCGATGGTCTCGCCCGGCTGCTCGGCGAACGCCTTGAGGAGCCGCCGCTCGCGGTCGGTGAGGCGGACGGCGACGTCGCCGCGCATCAGCTCCATCTTCTGCAGGTGGAAGGTGAACGGCCCGAAGCGCACCTCCGCCGGCCCGGTCGCGCGCGGCGCCCGGCGGCGCAGGATGCTCTGGACGCGCAAGAGCAGTTCGCGCGGCTCGAAGGGCTTGGTCAGGTAGTCGTCGACACCCGCCTCGAGGCCGGCGATGCGGTCGCCCGCCTCGGCGCGCGCGGTCAGCATCAGGATCGGCACGTCCGAGACGGTGCGCAGCGAGGCGGCGAGGTCGACGCCGCTCTCGCCGGGCATCATCACGTCGAGGATCAGCAGGTCGAACTCGAGCTGGCCCATCGAGCGGCGAGCGGCGGCGGCGTCCTCCGCCATCGTCGCCCGGTAGCCGTTGTCGACGAGATAGCGGCGCAGCAGCGTGCGGATGCGCTGGTCGTCGTCGACGACGAGCAGGTGCGGTGCGTCGTCGGGCAGGGCCGACGCGGCGGGAGCGGCGGCGGTGGCGGAACGCGTCATGGATTGTCCTTGCGGGCGAGCGCCATCACGGCGGGACGCTCCTCCTCGTTGACGACGAGGGCGAGGAAGCGTTTCGCCGCCTCGGTCCCGCCCGGACCGAGGGCCGCGGCGGCGGCCTCGAGCCGCGTCGACTGCAGCCGCGCCAGCCGGAGCGCCAGCGCCCGGCCGGCCTCCGTCGGATAGAGCAGGCGCTCGCGCCGGTCGGCGGCGCCGGTGCGGCTGTCGATGAAGCCGGTGTCGACGAGCTGCTTCAGCACCCGCGCCAGGCTCTGCTTGGTGATCTTCAGGATGTCGAGGAGGTCGGTGACGCGCATGCCCGGGTTGCGGTTGACGAAGTGCAGGACGCGGTGGTGCGCCCGGCCGAAATCGTACTCGGCGAGAATGCGGTCCGGTCCGCCGACGAAGTCGCGGTAGGCGAAGAACAGGAGCTCGATCAGCTCGTAGAGCGGCTCGTCCCCCGGCACGGGGCCGCGCCCGCCCGGCGCCGGGGCGGCAGGGCGGATCGCCTCGCTCGAAATTACGTCAGTCATATTGACATATTCACGTACGATTGTTACTGAGACGGCCGTCCGGACGAAAGGATCGGACGTTCTCCCGGCCGGCGCGGCCGCGCGGGAGGATACCGGCAACTTTGCCGCGACGCAAAAAAGGCGGGCGCGCGGACGAGCCGGAGCCGGCGGCTGCGACCACGCCGGCGACATGCTAGACCGGACACGGACGGACCGAACGGGCCGCCGGCCGGGCGCCGAGGACCGGGAGACAGAGAACAATGGCGGGACAATCCTTCGACAAACGCGACGGCGTCATCTGGATGGACGGCAAGTTCGTGCCGTGGTCGGAGGCGACCGTCCATGTGCTCACCCACGGGCTGCACTACGCCTCCTCCGTGTTCGAGGGCGAGCGCGCCTATGGCGGCGAGATCTTCAAGCTCGCCGAGCACACCGAGCGGCTCTTGTTTTCCGCCAAGGTGCTGGGCTTCCAGATCCCCTATTCGGCCGAGGAGATCAACGCGGCGAGCCGCGAGCTGCTCCGCCGCATGAAGCTCACCGACGCCTACGTCCGCCCGGTCGCCTGGCGCGGCAGCGAGATGATGGGCGTCTCGGCGCAGCACAACACCATCCACCTCGCCATCGCGGCGTGGGAGTGGCCGAGCTACTTCGCCCCCGAGCAGCGCCTGAAGGGCATCCGCCTCGACATGGCCGAGTGGCGCCGCCCGGATCCGCGGACGATCCCCTCGAAGGCGAAGGCCGCCGGTCTCTACATGATCTGCACGCTGTCGAAGCACGCCGCCGAGAACAAGGGCTACGCCGACGCCCTGATGCTCGACTACGAGGGCAACGTCGCCGAGGCGACCGGCGCCAACGTGTTCTTCGTCAAGGACGGCCGCATCCACACGCCGGAGCCGCACTGCTTCCTCGACGGCATCACCCGCCGCACCGTCATCGAGCTCGCGAAGCGCCGCGGCCTCGAGGTGGTCGAGCGGCGCATCGCGCCGGAGGAGATGGCGGGCTTCGCCGAGTGTTTCCTCACCGGCACCGCCGCCGAGGTGACGCCGGTCTCCGAGATCGGCCCCTACACCTTCACGCCGGGCGAGATCACCCGCACGCTGATGGACGACTACGCCACCGCCGTGCAGCCGGCCAAGCTCGCCGCCGCCGGCTGAGCCGGCCGGCCTCTCTCTTGACGTGAACCCTCCCCCCTCGCGGGGGAGGGCAGGGAGGGGGTGCCGCCACGGGCGCCCCGCCATCGGCCGCCCACGACGGCGGCCGCGGGTCCCGGCACAGGCCCCGCCCCGCCCCTCGCCTAAATGCCGGCCGCGCCGCGCAGCTCAATCCAGGAAATCCTTGCCGGAGCCTTGCCGCGTGCCGTGCGTGCGCTGCATGGCGGCGCTGCGAATCGCGCACTTCTATTGCAGTGCAGCATGACCGATATGGGGTGGGACGATTTCACAGGAGATCACCCCATGAGCCCCACCCCGACCAAGGCCGGTCGCGGCTTCTTCGGCGGCATCGGCACGATGTTCGCGATCCTCGGCGCCGCCCGCAACGCCTCCGCCGCCGCCCAGGCCGGCCGCCGCCCCGCGGCCTCGGATCTGCGCGTCCTCGGGATCGACCCGAAGTCCTTCGACGGCGTGCGCTTCTGAGACGCTCCGGGCGGGCCCTCCCCCCGCCCGTCGAGTGCTCGGCGCACCGTCGCGAAGCGGGCCCCGGTCGCAAGACCGGGGCCCGTTTTCATTTGGGATTGCGCGGCGGC
>CALRZT010000274.1:0-7039 GCA_943372725.1 Pseudoxanthobacter soli DSM 19599 | reverse complement strand
TGGCGATCGTCTCGGTGTGCGAAATCAGCCGGACGATGCCGTCGGTGGCGCGGAAGCCGAGCGCCGCCTCGTCGTTGAGCCGGGGCAGGCGGTCGCGCAGATCGAGAGCCGCGGACGCGAGGCTGGCGGGCGTATCGGTCGCCCCGGGCAGGCTGCTGGCCATCGGAGACATCGGTGTTTCCTCGGTTTCCGCGGGCCAGAGGCGGGCGAACACGGTGTGGCAGCGGGCGAGATAGGCGGTGATCTCGGCTTTCGTGGGGTCGACCAGCGCCACCGGCAGCACGAAGCGGGCGCAGAGGAGTGCCGCGGCCGCGCCGATGGCGGTGTCGTAGAGGCGGGCGATCATGCCCGCCGCTCCCAATCCACTGATCAGATGCAGACCGAGGAGAACGCCGAAGGCGACGCAGGCGCAAGACACGTCGTAGCGATCACGCATCGTCACGAGGGCGAGGGCGAAGGCCGCGACGGCGAGCGTCGCGCCGATCGCCAGTGCGTCGCCGATGGTCAGCCCCACCGCCAACCCCGCCGCGACCCCCACCACCGTCCCGAGCAGGCGGGTGCGGGCGCGGGCGACGGTCTCGCCGAACGAGCCACCGAGCACGAAGGCGACGGTGAGCGTCGCCCAGTAGCCGTGGTCGAGGTCGAACCCGAGGTAGATCGCCGTCGTGGCGAGCGTCGCCACAAGGCCCTGGACGGCGACGCGCGTGGTCTGCAGCAGACCGCGGCGTGGACCGGGCGCGGGGGCAGCGGCGCGCGGCTCGCTCAGCGGAGCCTCGGCGTCGAGCGCGCCGGCGGTGACGCCGATGCGGCCGATGCCGGCGAGCGCCACAAGCAGGCGGTCGCGGGCATGAATGTCGATGTCGGTGGCGGCGAGCAGCGTCGCCTGTGCCGCGGCGATGGCGGCGCTGCAGGCCCCGTGCCGCGGGACGGCGGCGCCGGGCCGCACCGCATCCCCCGCCGCGGCGAGCGCGGCGGCGACGGCGGAGCGGATCGCGGCGTCGGCGGTGCCGCGGACGAGCGCCTCGGTCAGCCGCTCGTTGACGAGCGCGCTCGCGATCTCGAGACGGTAGGTCGCCGATTTCGCCGCCTGGATGGCGTCCTCCCGCGCCGGTTCCTCGCGCAGAGCGGGCAGGGCGGCGGCGCGCAGGCGCTGGCGCTGGCGGATCGCGTCCGACAAGACCTCGGGGGCCCAGGGCGTGCCGGCGGCGAAGTCGACGGCGAGGCCGGCGAGGGCGTCGGCGGCGGCGGTGCGATAGTCGGTCACCGCCGTCTCGAAGGCGGGAAAGGCGATCGGGCGCCACAGCGTCATGCGCACCGTCAAGGCGATGGCGGCGCCGCCGGCGGTGGCGAGGGCGAGCCACAGCGCCATTTCCCGCGAGGGCGCGGTGGTGGCGACGATGAAGGCGATCTCGAAGAGCGCCAGGCCGTCGTTCTGGGCGAGGCGGCCGTAGCGGCGCACGTAGAGGACGAGGAAGGTGAGCGGCACTAGGAGAATGGTCAGGGATGCGGCGCCGAAGGCGTTGCCGGTGCCGCCGAGGAGGGCGACGAACAGGACGTAGCCGGCCAGCACCGCGGCGGTGCGGGTCATGGCGATCGCCTCGCTGCGGCGGCGGCCGCTGACGAGCAGGAACAGCATCGTGCCCGCCGCCACGCCGGCATAGAGTGGCAGCCGCACCGGTTCGCCGAGGCCGAACGCGTCGTTCAGGAGGTTGGCGCCGAGGATCGACAGCACCACCGCGATGACGAAATGCAGCGCGCGGGCGGCGTCGATGCCGCCAGGGTCGTGGGTGTCGAGCCACTCGAGCAGCGGCTGCGCCGGTGCCGGCAGCCACCGGCGGGCCCAGCGGATCATTGCGGCGACGCAGCGGCTGACAACGGCCGCGGGGTTCGGCTAGAACGGCGGCGGTCCGCGGACCCTTGGCGGCGGGAGTGGCGCCACGAGGGCGCGAAGGGTTGCCGCATGATCGTCTCGCACCAGCACCGGTTCATCTACATCAAGACGAAGAAGACCGCCTCGTCCAGCATCGAGGCGGCGCTGTCGACGGTGTGCGGTCCCGACGACGTCATCACGCCCACCACCGAGGAGGTGACTGACGCCTTCGAGGGTGAGCGCAACGCGCAGAATTTCCGCCTCGACCACCCGCTGGTGCCGAAGCGCCCGCTGATCAAGCGGCTGCTGATGCGCCCCGAGCGCTACTACCACCCCTCGATCGGCTACTACGAGCACATGCCCGCCTGGCGCGTGAAGGCCTATCTCGGCGACAAGACCTGGAACGCCTACTTCAAGTTCACCTTCGAGCGGAACCCGTGGGATCGCCAAGTCTCCTGGTACAAGTACAAGACGCGCAAGCTCGACCGGAAGCCGTCGTTTGGCGACTTCATGGCGAACACACGGCGCGCCTTCGTCAACAACTACGAGCTCTACTCGATCGGCGGCGAGGTCGTGCTCGACCATGTCGGCCGCTATGAGGATCTGGCGAACGAGTTCGAGGCGGCGATGGAGAAGCTCGGCCTCGCCGGCCGCGTCAAGCTGCCGGTGCTGAACACCACGGCGAAGCCCGCCGCGGCGCCCGGTGCGGCCCCCTACCGCGGTTTCTACGACGATCGCCTGCGCGACACCGTCGCCGACTGGTACGGCCGCGAGATCAAGGCCTTCGGCTACGAGTATTGAGGCTCAGGCCGTCGGCAGGAGGGGGATGCCGAGGCTGGCGGCGGCCTCCGCCATTCGGCGATCCTTCGTCGCCAGCGGCAGAGCCAGACGCTGCGCGAGGTCGACATAGGCGGCGTCGTAGATTGCCAGACCCGTCGAGCGGGCGAGCGGCAGGACGACGGTGAGAAGGCGGCTGCTGGGGGTCGCCTCGATGTCGATGCGCAACCCGTCGAGCCTGCTCAGAAAGGCGGAGGACTGGGCCGGCGTCACGCGGTCCCGACGTTCCGCGACGAACAGCACGTTGGCGAGCTCATATGCCCAGATCGACGGGACTGTGACGCCCGTCCGGATCGCCCTGTCGAGAAGCTGCCAGCCCGCATCGGTGGCCTCGTCCTCGAAGAGCCAGGCCATCGTCAGCGAGACGTCGAGAACATAGGGCGTCACTCGCGCCCCTCGTCGCGGAGCTCTCGAACCGTCAGGCCGTCGAGCCGAATGCCTTTCGACAACGCCTTCATCTCGGCGACGACCGCTGCGGCGCGAGCCCGTGCGGCCGGCTCGTCTTCGACGGGATCGCCCTCCATCGCCACCAGCCGCGCCACCGGCTTGCCGCGGCGGGTGATGATCACCTCCTCGCCGGCGGCGGCGCGGTCGATCAGGGCGGCGAGGTGGGTCTTCGCCTCGAACGAGCCGACGGTGGTGGTCCGGGAGGGGCGGGGGGCCATCGCGGCGTCCTTCAAACTGGTTTGAAAAACTAGTTTACTTGTCGGAGCCCGCCGCGGCAACGATGGCCCATCCGACAGGCCCGGGCCGCGTCGGGACCAGACAGCGTGCGCGTCGGTCCCCGAGCCTCCGCCCCGCTTTCCGTTGCCCGCGGCGGCTCGATCGCCTAGAACGGCGCCGACCTCTTCCTCTGCTCTCGAAGGCCTCGCGACACCCATGGCGCGCCAGTTCATCTATCACATGCACGGCCTCTCGAAGGCCTATGCCGGCGGCAAGAAGGTGCTCGACGGCGTCAACCTGTCGTTCTACCCGGACGCCAAGATCGGCGTGCTCGGCCCGAACGGCTCGGGCAAGTCGACGCTTCTGCGCATCATGGCGGGCACCGACAAGGAGTTCACCGGCGAGGCCTGGGTCGCCCCCGGCGCCACCGTCGGCTACCTGTCGCAGGAGCCGAAGCTCGACGAAACGAAGACCGTCCGCGAGAACGTCATGGAAGGCGTCGCCGCCAAGCAGGCGATCCTCGACCGCTACAACGAACTCGCCATGAACTACTCGGAAGAGACTGCCGAGGAGATGGCGAAGCTCCAGGACGAGATCGACGCCAAGAACCTGTGGGACCTCGACAGCCAGGTCGAGCAGGCGATGGACGCCCTTCGCTGCCCGCCCGGCGAGGCCGCCGTCGGCCCGCTGTCCGGCGGCGAGCGCCGCCGCGTCGCGCTCTGCCAGCTGCTGCTGCGCCAGCCGGACCTCCTCCTCCTCGACGAGCCGACCAACCACCTCGACGCCGAGACGGTGCACTGGCTCGAAAACCATCTCCGCGAGTACCCCGGCGCCATCCTGATCGTCACCCACGATCGCTACTTCCTCGACAACGTCACCGGCTGGATCCTCGAGCTCGATCGCGGCCGCGGTATTCCCTACGAGGGCAACTACTCCGCCTATCTCGAGAAGAAGGCGAAGCGGCTCGTGCAGGAATCGCGCGAGGACGCGGCGCGTCAGAGCGCCATCTCCCGCGAGCGCGAGTGGATTCAGGCCTCGCCGAAGGCCCGCCAGACGAAGTCGAAGGCGCGCATCCAGGCCTATGACGAACTCCTCAAGCGCAACGAGGAGCGCGTGCGCTCCGGCGAGGCGCAGATTGTCATCCCGCCGGGCCAGCGCCTCGGCGACACCGTCATCGAGGTCGATCACCTCGACAAGGCCTATGGCGACCGGCTGCTGGTCGAGGGGCTCTCCTTCAAGCTGCCGCCCGGCGGCATCGTCGGCGTCATCGGCCCGAACGGCGCCGGCAAGACGACGCTGTTCCGCATGATCACCGGCCAGGAAACGCCCGACGCCGGCTCGATCAAGCTCGGCGACAGCGTCCAGCTCGGCTATGTCGACCAGTCGCGCGATGCGCTCGCCCCCAACAAGACCGTCTGGGAGGAGATTTCCGGCGGCAACGAGGTGATCGCGCTCGGCAAGCGCGAGGTGAACAGCCGCGCCTATGTCGGCGCCTTCAACTTCAAGGGCGCCGACCAGCAACAGAAGGTCGGCAACCTCTCAGGCGGCCAGCGCAACCGCGTCCATCTCGCCAAGATGCTGAAGTCCGGCGCCAACGTGCTGCTGCTCGACGAGCCGACCAACGATCTCGACACCGAGACGCTGGCGGCGCTCGAAGAGGCGCTCGAGGACTTCGCCGGCTGCGCCGTGGTGATCAGCCATGACCGCATGTTCCTCGACCGCCTCGCCACCCACATCCTCGCCTTCGAGGGCGACAGCCACGTCGAGTGGTTCGAGGGCAACTTCCAGGCCTATGAGGAAGACAAGAAGCGCCGCCTCGGCCCCGACGCGGTGATGCCGCGCCGCATCAAGTACAAGCGCCTGACACGGGCCTGAGATTCCGGCCGCCGCTGCCGGTTGCGGGACGATCGCAAATCACTATCGTGACCACGCGGGGCTCGTGCCGGCGGCCCCGCGGCTCACCCTCCTTCCCGTCTCCTTGCTACGGTGACGATGTCCCTCGCGCGCTTCCTCACCGTCGGCCTCGCGCTCGCGGCGCTCCCGTCGCCGGCGCAGGCGGTCGAGGAGCCGCCGACGGTGCTGGAGTGTGGCGCCGTCAGTGCTTTCGTTTCCGCCTGGATGGTCGCGGGCGAGCCCTATGCCCGCCTCGTCGTCCACGGCCGGGTGCGGGAACTCACAACCGTCGGCGACGCCGCCTACACCGTTGTCTGCGGCCGGCCGCTGCTGGAGGTGGTCTGTGTCGAGGAATCCGCCGCCGGCCTCGCCCTGGGGGATGCCGTGACGGTGCAGGGCATCGTCTCGCGCGCCGATGGCAACGAACTCGTTCTCGACCCGTGCGGGTCCATCCTGCGCAAATGACGCCCGCGCGACCGAAGCCGTCTGGGCGCGGCGAAACCCTGACCGGAGAGAGTCGATGAGCGCCTGGTCCCCCTCGCTCTACGTGAAGTTCGAGGACGAGCGCACCCGTCCCGCCGCCGACCTCCTCGCCCACGTTCCCCTCGAGAGCGCCCGCCACGTCGTCGACATGGGCTGCGGCCCCGGCAACTCGACGGAGCTCCTCGCCACCCGATTCCCCGAAGCGACGGTGACGGGCATCGACTCCTCGGCCGAGATGCTCGCCTCCGCCCGCGCGCGCCTGCCGGGGCTCGCCTTCGAACAGGCCGATCTCGCGACCTGGATGCCGGCCGAGCCGATCGACCTCCTCTATGCCAACGCCGTCTTCCAGTGGGTGCCGGACCATCTCGCGGTGCTCGTACGCCTGATGGGGGCGCTCGCGCCCGGCGGCGTGCTCGCCGTGCAGATGCCCGACAATCTCGACGAGCCCTCGCACCGCGCCATGCGGGACGCCGCCGAGGCGGGGCCGTGGGCGGAGAAGATCCGCGCCGCCGGCATCGGTCGCGAGCGCCTGCCGCCGGTCGAAGCCTACTACGACGCGCTGAAGCCGCACGCGGCCCGGGTCGACCTCTGGCTCACCCACTACCAGCACCCGCTCGCCGGCGTGCCGGCGATCGTCGAGTGGCTGAAGTCGACCGGCCTTCGCCCCTACCTCGCGCCGCTGACGGAGGCGGAGAAGCCCGCCTTCCTCGCCGACTACGCCCGCCGTCTGGAGGCCGACTACCGCCCGCGCGTCGACGGCACCGTGCTGCTGCGCTTCCCCCGCCTGTTCATCATAGCCGTCAGAGCGTGAAGAGGTCGGCCGCCGGCGGCGGCGGCACGTCGGCGGCGGCGAGGAAGTGGGCGATGGCGGCTTGCGTCGGCTTGTCCCACAACAGCGGCGCGTGGCCCTCGTCGGCGACGGTGTGGACGGTGAGGTGCGGGTGGCGCGCCGCCATCTCCGCGACGGTTGCCGCCGACAGGATGTCCGACAGCGCCCCGTGGATCACCATCGCCGGCACGGCCGCCAGCGCCTCGAAGGCCGGCCAGAACGGCGGCATCGGCTTTTCTGGGTCGAAGGCCCGGAAGGCCTCACCGATCTTCGGATCGTAGGAGAGCGCTGGCCGGCCGCCCTCGTCGCGGAAGAGCTGGCGGGCGAAGCGCATCCAGCCGGCTTCGTCGAGCGAGGGGAACATCTCCCCCTGCGACGTCCTGAGGGAGGCCGCCGCTTCGGCCCAGTCTGCCGGCGGCGCCACGCCGACATAGCCGGCGATGCGCCGGAGGCCCGCTGTCTCG
>CALRZT010000273.1:0-7048 GCA_943372725.1 Pseudoxanthobacter soli DSM 19599 | reverse complement strand
GCGGACGACCTCGCCGCGCAGCGTCTCCGACTGCTGCGCGAGCTCGGAGGCGGACGCCAGCACCTGCGAGGCGGCGGCGGACGACACCCCGGCCGCCTGCGTCACCTCAGCGATGTTGGCGGTCACCTCGCTCGCGCCGGCCGCGGCCTGCTGGATGTTGCGCGCCACCTCCGCGGTGGTCGCGTCCTGCTCCTCGACCGCGGCGACGATCGCCATCGCCACGGTGTTGATGTCGGCGATGATGCGACCGATGCTGGAAATCGCTACCACCGCATCGACTGTCGAGCCCTGCATCCCGCTGATCTGGCCCGAGATCTCGCTGGTGGCGCGGGTGGTCTGCTCGGCCAGCGTCTTCACCTCGTGGGCGACCACTGCGAAGCCCTTGCCCGCCTCGCCGGCGCGCGCCGATTCGATCGTGGCGTTGAGGGCGAGCAGGTTGGTCTTGGAGGCGATGTCGCCGATCAGGCCGACCACGGCGCTGACCTTCTCGGCATCATCGCGCAACCCGCCCATGCGGGCGTTGGTGCTCTCGGCCTCGCTGACGGCGCGGCTTGCCATCTCCGTCGACTGGCTCACCTGGGCGCCGATCTCGCTCGCTGCGGCCGACAGCTCCTCGATCGCCGCCGCCACGGTCTGGACGTTGCTGGCGGCTTCTTCTGCGGCGGCAGCGACGGTCGTCGCCTGCGCCGTCGTCTGCTCGGCGGCCGCCGTCAGGCTCTGCGCCGCCGCCTGCAGTTCGACGGCCGCCGCCGACAGTGTCCCGACGATGCTGCCGACGGTCCCCTGGAAGCGGTCGGCGAGGTCGTTCATCTCCGCCCGCCGACGCTCCGCCGCGAGACGCTCGGCCTCGATCCGCTCGGCGCGCATGCGCTCCGTCTCGGCGAGGTTGTCGCGGAACACGGCAAGGGCCCCAGCCATGTCGCCGATCTCGTCCTTGCGCCCCGCATAGGGGACCTCGCGGTCGAGATCGCCGCCGGCCACGTCGGTCATCGCCGCGGTGACGCGCGTGATCGGGTTGGTGACGCCACGCAAGACGTAGACGAGCGTGGCGAGGCCGATCAGGGCGGCGGCGGCGAAGGCGCCGACCGTCATCATGAAGACGAAGTCGGCGGTCGCGTGCCCCTCGGCGGCGGCGTGCTTGGCGCCTTCTTCGTTGACGCGGACGAGTTCGCGCAGATCCGCGATGGCGGACTGGTACTCCGCCTGCAGGTCGCCGGTGAGGAGCGTCGCCGCCTCGGCCTTTTGGCCCTCCTTGGAGAGGTCGATCAGCGCCTCGTGGCGGCCGAGATAGTGGTTCCAGTCCTTGCGGAAGCCCTCGAACGCCACGCGTTCCTGCTCGGTGACGATGGACGCCTCGTAGCGATCCATCAGCCTCGAGACCTCGCCTACGGCGGTCTTGATGGCGCTCTCGCTGTTGGCGATGCCCGCATCGTCCTGGGCGAGCACGTGCAGGGCCTCGCCGGCGCGGAAATCGCCGACGGCGACCTCGAGGTCGCCGACCATCTCGCAGCTCGGCATCCAGTGCTCGGTGATCTCCTCGAGATCGTGCTCGATCGTCTTGACCCCGCTGAGGGCGGTCCAGCCGAGCCCGCCGACGGCGGCGATCAGCAGAAGGAGGGCGGTGGTGAGAAGGCGCTTGATGGTCAGACGCATGGTCGGGTCCGGAGCAGAGGGGTGGTGCCGGCCGGTGCCGGGGCCCTCGGGAAACGGGGCGGGAGCGACTCGCAGCGCCACGTGCCCTGCGACCCGTCTCCACGGCCCAGTGTTATGGAGCCCCAGGCTGCCGCGGGGCTTGCGTGGAGGTTGCCGGCGGCCGGCTTCGGCTGGCCCGATCACCGCAGTGGCTGCCCCGGATCACCTCACGTCATTTCCCCCGCCGCCCGGCGCGCCTTAGGGTCCGCGGCGATCGGATTCGCCGTGACGCGAGGGACGGATTTGGGTGGGCGCGGTCTGCTGGTGGTGTCGACGGCGCTCGCGCCGGCGCTGTGGGGCAGCACCTACGTGGTGTTCACGCAGCTCCTGCCGACCGACCATCCGCTGCTCGTCTCGGCGTTCCGGGCGCTGCCGGCCGGGTTGCTGCTGATGCTGCTCGGTGCCGGCCTGCCGCCGCGCCGCGCCGTGCTGCCGCTCGCCGCCGTCGGCCTCTTCAACATCGGCTTGTTCTTCGGCCTCCTGTTCATCGGCGCGGCACGGCTGCCGGCCGGGCTTGCGGCGACGCTCGGGGCGACGCAGCCGCTGATCGTCGCCTTCCTCGCCTGGGCGATCCTGAAGCGGCCGCCGACCCTCCTGCAGATCGCCGCGGCGGCGATCGGGGTCGGCGGCGTGGCGCTGCTGGTGATGGCCCCGACGGACGGCCTCGACCTCGTTGGCGTCGCCGCGGCGCTCGGCGGCGCCTTCTCGATGGCGCTCGGCACGGTGCTCATCGCCAAGTGGGGGCGCCTCGGCACGCCGCTGCAACTCGCCGCCTGGCAGCTCGCGCTCGGCGGGTTGCTGCTCGCGCCGATCGCCGTGGCCGTCGAGGGGACGCCGCCGGTGCCGACGACCGCAAACCTCGTCGGCATGGCCTATCTCGTCCTCTTCGGCACCGCGCTCGCCTACTTTGTCTGGGTGCGCGGCATCACCGGCCTCGGCGCCGTCGTCGCCTTCCTCGGCCTCTTGACGCCGGTGGTGGCGACGATCCTCGGCGCTCTGGTCGTCGGCGACCGCTTCTCGCTCCTGCAGCTTTCCGGCATGGGGATCGTGCTCGCCGCCACCATCGGCGGCATCGTCGCGAGCCGTCGCGGCATCCGCCCGGACCCGTCCGGGCGCTGACCCGCTCGTCTCCCGTGCTCGTGCGGCGCGTCCGGAACCGGCTCACCGCCCCTGCACGCTGGGCGGGTAGCACGGTTGACGGCCAGCGACGGGCGAAACTAGTCTGCCGGTCGGGCGTCGATACTGTCGCTCCAAGCGTTTTTCGGGCATTCGGGGGTCTTCATGAAGTTGGCAAAGTTGCTGGCGGTTGCGGTGGCGGTCGTCTGGTCGGCGGTCGTGCTGGCGCCGGGCGGGAGCCTCGCGGCGGGCCAGTCGAACACCGAGATCAAGCTCTGCAAGAACACGCCCTATGCGCTCTGCGCCGCCTCCACCTGCAAGGCGACGGGCAAGAAGATCGCCGTTAACACGCCGGAGGGCGGCACCCGCAACTTCCCCGAGGCCGAATGCACGTGTCCCGTGCTGCCCGCCGGCGACACCGGCGCGTTCGCCAACGTCACCGGCGGCAACATGCAGGGTTCCTGCAAGCCGCCGAAGAACGGCGTCTGGTCGCTCTATTCGACGGTCACGACCTTCCCGCAGAAGATCTACGGCTGGAACTATCACGGCACCGCTGTCAACGAGGCCTGCTCCACCGAGGTCGCGCCCACCGACCAGTTCGTCAACTGCTGGAGCTTCGCCTGCGACGACATCCGCACGGTGACGAGCGAGGACGGCACCAAGGTGACGCTCGCCACCTGCCACTGCCCGATCGGCGAGGACGTGCTGTCGGCGCTGCCGGTGAAGCCGGGCACGACCTTCCTGACCAAGGCCGGTGGCGACCTGCCGACCACCGAGGAGCAGCAGAAGTTTTGCGGCAAGCTCCCCGTCGGCGGCTTCTGATCGCCGCGCCCACCCACGTAAAAGGGGCCGGCCGCGCCGCCGGCCCCGCCACCTGATCGAGCAAGCCGCCCGCTCTGCGGCCACCGGCCCCGCCGGCCCGCTCACCGCTCCGCCTGCGCGGCCTCCCGGCCCTCGTCGATATGGTCGGAGGCGTCCTCCGCATCGTCCGGCTCTGGCTCGACGGCCTCCTGCGCGGCCGCGGCCGGCGGCTGGTGGCAGAGTTCGACGAGCACCGGAAAGTGGTCGGAGCCAATGTTGGGCAGCCGGCGGAACGCTGCGAGCGTCCAGTCAGTCGAGGCGAACAGGTGGTCGAGCGGCCACTTCATCAGCGGCCAGTCGGCGTTGAAGGTGGCATAGAGGCCCCGGCCGATGCGGGGGTCGATCAGGCCGCTGATCCTCTGGAACAGCGTCGTCGTCGCCGACCAGGCGACGTCGTTGAGATCGCCGGCGACGACCGCCGGTCCCGGTCCCGGCGCCGCCGCCGCTTCCCGGGCGACGATGAGGAGTTCGGCGTCTCGCTCCTCGGTGTCGTCGCCCGGCCGCGGTGGCGCCGGGTGCACGCCCCAGAGCGTGAACAGCGTCCCGTCCGGCAATTCCACGCGCGTCAGGATCGAAGGGATGTCGTCGTCGAGGAGATGGCGGACCTGCCCGCCCTGCAGCGGAAGCCTGGAATAGAGGCCGATCCCGTAGGTGTTCGAGCGTGGCTCGAGGATCGTCTCGGGATGGGTGGCCGACAGTGCTGCCACCTCGCTCGCCCACCGGTCGTCGATCTCGGTCAGGAGCACCAGGTCGGGATTGGTCTCGCGCACGAGCGCCAGCAGGGTCCGCGAATCACGGTTGTCCTGCAGCACGTTGGCCATCAGGAAGCGGACGCGCTTGCCGTCGGCGCATGCCGTGGTCGCCAGCATCTGCCGCGGCCACACGGGCGTGTAAGGCGCGATCATCCACACCTGCCAGCCGAGGGCGGCGAGGGACGCGACGGCGACACTGCCGCCGAGGAGGCCGCGCGGGCCGGCGAACCCGAACACCGCGAGGGCGACCAGCAGCACGGCGGCGATCTGCAGGCGCGGGAAGTCGAAGACCCGGATCCACCACAGGTCGGTCTCGATCAGCGCCAGCGCGGTCGCCGCGACCATCGCGAGGCAGACGAGTGCGGCGATCCATCCGACCGACGGGATCAACGCGCGCTTCATCCGGCCGCACTCCGCCACTGCCGCTCGAGGTAGACCCGCACGCGTGGGGAAGCATGCCGTTGCGGTGGCATCGCCTCGGCGGCTGCCGCGCTCGGCGACGATGTATGGCTTGTCGGCATGGTCCCCCTCCGCCCACGACAAACGCCGACAGGAGAGATCCGTTTCAGACGGTATGCCAAACCGACGCCGCGTCCGCGCGGCTGAGCCAAAGCTGCGCCCGGCATGTCCCGCCGCCGCGTCGTAAAGCGCGCCCGATACGGTCCGCGCGAGAGCCGTGTTGTGGCGCCGGCCGCTTCTCTGCATAGCTGGAATCAACCACGCCGCCGGTCCCACGACGCGAGAGCCTTGTCAGCGATGCAGAACGATGGAGCCTCGATCCCGGGCCGGGCCCCGACGCCCGGCGCACGTCCGGCACCGCTCGCGCGCGGGCGCGAATTCCTGTCGATCCCCGGGCCGACGAACGTGCCCGAGGTCGTGCTGCGGTCGATGCACCGGCCGGCCGTCGACATCTACGCCGACGATCTGCTCGACACGACTCGGCAGTGCCTGCACGACCTCAAGGCCGTCTTCCGGACCGAAGGCTCGACCTACATCTACATCGCCAACGGCCACGGCGCCTGGGAAGCGGCGCTGACGAACACCCTGTCGCGCGGTGACCGCGTTCTCGTGCTGGAAAGCGGGCGCTTCGCCAAGGGCTGGGGCGAGCAGGGCGACATGCTGGGGCTCGCCGTCGAGATCCTCCCCGGCGACTGGCGTCGCGCCGTCGATCCGGGCGCCGTCGTGGCGCGCCTGCGGGCGGACACGACGCACGCCATCAAGGCAATCCTGGTCGTCCAGATCGACACGGCGTCGGGCGTCGTCAATGACATCCCGGCGATCCGCGCGGCGATCGACGCGGTGAGGCACCCCGCCCTGTTGATGGTCGACGGCATTGCCTCGATCGGCTGCATGCCGTTCGAGATGGACCGGTGGGGCGTCGACGTCGCGGTGACGTGCTCGCAGAAGGGCCTGATGATGACGCCGGGGCTCGCGTTCGTGGGTGTGGGGACCCGGGCGAAGGCGGCTCATGCGACCGGCGGTCTGCGCACCGCCTACTGGGACTGGACGGCGCGCGACCTGCCGGAAAACTACCGCAAGTTCTGCGGCACGGCGCCCGAGCACATGTTGTTCGGCCTGCGCACGGCGCTGGAGCTGCTCTTCGAGGAAGGGCTCGAGAACGCCTGGGCGCGTCACGTCGCCCTGGCCGGCGCGGTGCAGGCGGCGGTCGCGGTCTGGGCCGAGGAAGGGGCGCTCGCCTTCAACATCCTGGACCCGGCCGAGCGGTCGGCGGCGGTGACGACGGTCCTGACGCCCGGTTTCGATCCGGAGCGCCTGCGCGACTTCACGCGCGACAATCTCGGCGTGATTCTCGGCTCGGGCATCGGCGAGCTCACGGGCGTTGCCTTCCGCATCGCCCATATGGGCTACGCCAACGCGCCGATGGTTCTGGGCACCCTGGGCGCCACGGAGGTCGCACTGAGGGCACTCGGCATCCCGCACGGGGAAGGCGGCCTGCAGGCCGCCGCAGCAGCGCTCGCCCGCCACTTCGGACCGGACGCCTGAAACCAGCTTTTCGGTGGGTCGACCGCATCCGGGCGCTGACACCCTCGCGGGGTCGCTGTTGCGGCTTAGTCTCGGGAAATTTTGGTCGGAGTGGCAGGATTTGAACCTGCGACCCCCTCGTCCCGAACGAGGTGCGCTACCAGGCTGCGCTACACTCCGATGTGCGGCGTGCTTATAACGGGGCCTCCGGGGGGCTGCAAGGCGTCTTTGCGGCAGGAACGAACGCGTGCCTGCGGGACGTGCCGCCGGAACCACGCCGGCGCCGCCGGTGAGCGGCCGGACAGGGAGGGGAGGGCGATGCTGCAGCACGATCGCGCCTTCGAGCCGCAGTGGGGGGCGGCGGTGCCGGTGGCGCCGCGCGTGCGGCGGATCACGGCGGAGAACCCCGGCCCCTTCACCTTCCACGGCACCAACACCTATCTCGTCGGCAACGCCGGCTCGCTCGCCGTCATCGATCCCGGTCCGGACGACCCGCGCCATCTCGCCGCGCTCCTCGATGCGATCGGCGGC
The DNA here is from genome assembly GCA_943372725.1 of Pseudoxanthobacter soli DSM 19599. GTDB lineage: Bacteria > Pseudomonadota > Alphaproteobacteria > Rhizobiales > Segnochrobactraceae > CAMDHY01. Next base: position 113 of record CALRZT010000273.1, on the reverse strand, counting down.
GCGCGCCTCTCCCACATTCTCGTCACCCACACCCACCGCGACCATTCGCCCGGCGCGGCGGCGCTCGCCGCGGCGACCGGCGCGCCGACGCTCGGGGCCGGCCCGCACCGGCC
>CALRZT010000272.1:0-7065 GCA_943372725.1 Pseudoxanthobacter soli DSM 19599 | reverse complement strand
TCTTCCGCTGGGCCCCGGCTCGCTCCGCGTTGCTTCGCGTCCGGGGTGACGCACTGAGGTTGTGGCCGCCTTCGGGCCACCCCTGACCGCACACATCCACCGCCCCCGGGCGTGACACAGAAACTGGAGGCGCCCGTGCCCTTCGAGGACTATGCGACGAAGTTCAAGACCATCCGCTTCAGGCGCGAGGACGGCATCCTCGAGATGACCGTCCACACCGACGGCGGTCCACTGCGCTGGGGCCGGCTGCCGCACGGTGAGCTGGAACAGGCCTTCCTCGACATCAACCGCGACCGCGAGAACAAGGTCATCATCCTCACCGGCACCGGCGCCGAGTTCTCGGGTCCTGCGCCCGAGGTGAAGGCGAACCTTGAGGCGCACCGGCAGTCGCCAGAGGAATGGGGCGTGCTCGGGTGGGAATCGAAGAACCTCCTTCTCAACATGCTGGCGATCGACGCGCCGATGATCGCCGCCGTCAACGGCCCGGCGGTGCGCCACGCCGAGCTGCCGGTGATGTGCGACATCGTTCTCGCCTCCGAGACCGCGGCCTTCCAGGACAGCGCCCACTATGTCGGCGGCCTGGTGCCGGGCGACGGCGTCCACGTCGTGTTTCCGCTGGTGATGGGCTACAACCGCGGCCGCTATTTCCTGCTCACCGGCCAGAAGATCTTCGCCGAGGAAGCCAAGCAGGTCGGCCTCGTCAACGAGGTGCTGCCGGCAGACCAACTGATGCCGCGGGCATGGGCGCTTGCTCGGCAGCTGATGAAGCAGCCGGAGCTCAACCGGCGCTACTCGCGCATCCTCGTCACCGAGGTGATGCGCCGGCAGATGCACGAGCTGCTGCCCTATGGTCTCGCGCTCGAAGGCCTCGCGCTGGTGAAGTAGGCCGGGCCGTGGCCGGCCGCTCGTGAAGTGACCCCGGCCATCGCCGGTCCCGTTCGTTCCGTTTTTTCCGTGGGTTGGGAGTGCCTCACATGGCGAAGATCGCCTATCTCGGCGGCGGCAACATGGCCCAGGCGATGGGCACGCGCCTGCTCGCCGCCGGCCATGACCTCACCGTCTACAACCGCACCGTCGAGAAGCTCGCGCCCCTCGTCGCCAAGGGCGCGAAGACGGCCGCGAGCCCGCGCGAGGCGGTGAAGGGCGCCGACGTCGTCTTCTGCTCCGTCACCGACGACACCGCCTCGCGGGCGATGTGGATGGGACCGGACGGCGCGCTGTCGGCCGGCCTTCCCGCCGGCACGCTCGTCGTCGAGCACTCGACGATGTCGCCCGACTGGGTGAAGGAGCTCTCCTGCGCCGCCAGGGAGAAGGGGCTGCGCTATGTCGACTGTCCGGTCGCCGGTCGGCCGGACGCGGCGGCGGCCGGCAAGCTCGTCGTCTTCGGCGGCGCCGACGACGAAGACGACCTCGAGGCGGTGACGCCCTACATCTCGTCGATCAGCCGCAAGATCTACCATCTCGGCCCGGTCGGCACCGGCACCGCCTTCAAGCTCATCTACAACCTTCTGGGCGTCGTGCAGATCGTCGGTCTCGCGGAAGGCCTCGCTGCTGCGGAAGCCGCCGGCATCGACATCGAGACGGCCGCCACCGCGTTTGCCGACGGCAACACCGGCAGCCCGCACGTCGTCAAGCATGGCGCCTACATGGCGCAGAACGAGCACGAGGACCCCCCCGGCTTCACCGCCAACGGCCGCCTGAAGGATTCGTCCTACGGCGTCGCCCTGGAGGAGGGGCTCGGCATCACCCCGCTCGTCGGCCGCGCCGCCATGACCGCCTACAAGGGCATGGTCGAGAAGGGCATGGGGACGGCCGCCGACAGCCGCCTGTTCGAGGTGATCGCCGGCAAGCGAACGGACTGAGCGCAGCATCCGTCGCAGCGCGGCGCGGTGCGGCATGGCCGGTAGCGCCGCGCTCGCCTAGGCTGACGGGGAGTGACCAGAGCGGGGGGCAGGCCGGCGATGCAGAGCGAGGTGAAGGCCCCGGCACCGCCGTCCTCGCGCGAGCGCCTGCTCGACGCCGCCGAGACGCTGTTCGCCGATTTCGGCTTCAACGGCGTGTCGGTGCGCCAGATCGTCGAGCGCGCCGGCGTCAACCTCGGCGCCATCCCCTACCACTTCGGCACCAAGGAAAACCTCTTCAAGGAGGTGCTTTTGCGCCGCGCCACGCCGCTGCGCGAAGAGCGCCAGCGCCGCCTCGACGCGCTCGTCGCGATCTCCGACGACCCGCCGCTCGAAGACGTCCTGCACGCCCTGCTGGAGCCGGCCTTCCGGGCGAACCGCGAGAACCAGGCCTTCCGCCGCCTGCTCGGCCGCGCCTCGATGGACCCGGCACCGGAGGTGCGACGCCTCCTCGTCGAGATCTACACCCTCGACTTCATGACGGTGCCCGGCGCGCTGCGGCGGGCGCTCGCCGCCCTGCCGGAGGACGAATTCTTCTGGAAGCTGAACTGCTTCTACGGCGTCATGCTGTTCGTACAGGCCGACACCGGCAAGATCCAGACCATCGCCGGCGAGACGTTCGACACCTCGCAGCCCGAGGTGGCGCTAAAGTTCGTGATTCCCTTTCTGGCCGCCGGATTTCGTGCGGTCATCGCGTCCGCGTCGAGCCGCAAGGACTGACGCAAGCTTCTGGAAAGCTTCCAGGTTCAAGGAGTGCGATCGGCCCCGTCTCGGGTTGTCGGCTTTCGACCACAATTTGACTGGTCTATAGAGGCGGGGATGGGGTGTGGTGCACCAACTCGAGGGGAAGATCGCTTGCAATCCAGTCAGAGAACCGACCGCACGTCACGCCTCGCCGTCGCGGCGAGCCTCATCGCCGGCTTCGCGCTGGCGCCTGCCGCCGCCCACGCGCACGGCGCCATGGAGGAGCCGCTGAGCCGCATCTACCTTTGCTACAAGGAGGATCCGGAGAGACTGAAGGGCAGCTACGACGGTGTGCCGGCCGGCGCTCCCCCGTGCATCGATCTCGTCAAGATGAGCGGCACGCAGCCGCTTTACGACTGGACGGAGGTCAACCGCTTCGACGCCGACGGCCAGCACAAGAAGGTGGCCAAGGACGGCCAGCTCTGCTCGGCCGGCCGCGAGAAGTACGTGGGCCTCGACCAGCGTCGCGCCGACTGGCCGACGACCCGGGTCAGCCCAGACGCGAACGGCAAGTACACCTTCCGCTTCCACGCCACGACACCGCACGCCGTCAAGTATTTCCGCTTCTACGTCACCCGTGACGGCTGGAAGCCGACCGACGAGTTGCGTTGGCGCGATCTCGAGCTGTTCGCCACGGTGAAGAACATCGAGGCCGAGTCCGATCCGAAGCAGAGCTACGGCCAGTACTACAACATGCCCGTGAAGATGCCGGTGGGTAAGACCGGCCGCAGGCTGATCTTCGCCGTCTGGCAGCGCTCCGACAGCCCCGAGGCCTTCTATTCCTGCTCCGACGTGCGCATCCAGTCGCCGAAGTCGGCCACCTCCGTGGCCGCCGATGCGGCGACGTGGGACGAGGCGGGACGGGCGGTCGCGCGCAACGACCTGCCGGCCGGCACCACCGTTACCTTCCGCGTCTTCGACGCCAAGGGCGGTGACGTCGACCAGATCAAGGTGAAGCTCACCGGCGAGACCGGGTCCGCTGAGACGTGGCCTTTCGCGCTGGCGAAGACGGTCAACGCGGCCTCCGACGCCTTCCGCATCGGCGTCGAGGGCGACGACGCGGACATCGCGCCGGAGAAGTCGGCCTCGGAGAACCGCGTGTGGCGGTCGAGCGAGTATGACGGCTACACCTACGCGATCGACGTCGACACGCCGTAGGGCGCACGTGCGGGACCGCGTCCCTCCCCCCTGCCAGGGGGAGGGACAGACCGCGCAGCGGTCAGGGTGGGGCCCGTCAATCCAAACTCAGGTCTGCATTGGGATTGACGGGCCCCCACCTGCCGCGCCTGACGGCGCGGCTGTCCTCCCCACCCAAGTCGGGCTTGCCCGACTTGGGTCCTTCAAGTGACCGCAGCGGGCAAGCCCGCTGCGGCTGCAGGGGGAGGACGCGTCAGCGCGGCCTTGGTCGCAGCGGCTCCACAGATGGGCGTCTATCGACAAGAGGCTTGCCGCCTCATCCTCGATAAATGATGCCTCACGCATCATCATCCATGCTTGAAGTCGGACTAATCATCCGCTACGGATGAGAGCCGGACACCGCGCGGCTGACCGCGTCGGTGCCGCCGCCCCGAACCATGATCTCTGATCCATGATCACATCCGCCCAGCTGCGCGCGGCCCGCGCCATCCTCGGGCTCGACCAGCGGTCGCTGGCGGAGCGCTGCGGGCTGTCGGTGCCGACGATCCAGCGGATGGAGGCGAGCGAGGACGTCATTCGCGGCAACGTCGACTCGCTGATGAAGCTCGTCGGCGCCCTCGACGAGGCGGGCGTCGAGCTCATCGGCGACAATGCGACGAGCGCCGGCGGCGGCCGCGGCGTGTGGCTGAAGGAGCCGCGTGGCGCCGCGTCGACTTCCGCGGGGCCGGACCCGCGCCGGGGGAGCTGAGGCGATGTCGGCGACCGTCGCGGCGCTCCTCTGCCCCGCGGCCCTCCTTGCGATCGCCGCCCTGACCGTGTTGGCGAACCGCATACTCGGTGCCGATGCGGCGCGCCGGCTCGTCTACGGCGGCGCGCTGGTCGTCTGCATCGCCGCGTTCGGGATCGCGCTCATCGCTTCTGCCCGCACCGGTGGCCTGGCCGCCGACGTCGTGCTGCCGCTCGGACTGCCGTGGATCGGCGCGCGCTTCTCCCTCGACGCGTTGTCAGCGGTGTTCCTGGCGGTGGTCGGCCTCGGGGGAGCGGCGGCGAGCCTCTACGGCCTCGGCTACGGCCGCCATGAGCATGAGCCGTGGCGGGTGCTGCCGTTCTACCCGGCCTTCCTCGCCGGCATGATGCTGGTGCCGCTGGCCGCCGACGCCTTCACCTTCCTCGTCTCCTGGGAGTTCATGTCGCTCGCCTCGTGGGCGCTGGTGCTCGCCCACCACCGTCTGCCGGAGAACCGGCGGGCCGCGACGGTCTACATCGTCATGGCGGCGGCCGGCACGTTCGCGCTGCTGTTCGCCTTCGCCCTGCTCGCCGGTCCCGCCGGCGGCTTCGCCTTCGTGACGATGCGAGCGGCACACCCGGATGCGGTCACCGCCGGCATCGTGCTGGCGCTGACGCTGATCGGCGCCGGCTCGAAGGCGGGCCTCGTGCCGCTGCACGTCTGGCTGCCGCTCGCCCACCCGGCGGCGCCGAGCCACGTCTCGGCCTTGATGAGCGGGGTGATGACGAAGATCGCCGTCTACGGCTTCCTGCGCCTCGTCTTCGACCTCGCCGGCCCGCCGGCGTGGTGGTGGGGCGTGCCGGTGCTGGTGGTCGGCGGCATCACGGCGGCCGTCGGCGTGCTCACGGCGCTGATGCAGACCGACATCAAGCGCCTGCTCGCCTGCTCGACCATCGAGAACATCGGCCTCATTTTCGCCGGCCTGGGCCTGGCGCTGGCGTTTTCGGCCAATGGCATGGCCGCCGCCGCCGCGCTGGCTCTGACGGCGGCGCTGTTCCACGTCGTCAACCACGCGCTGTTCAAGAGTGCGCTGTTCTTCGGCGCCGGCGCGGTGCTGACCGCCACCGGCACGCGCGAGCTCGACCGCCTGGGCGGGCTGATCCACAGGATGCCGGTGACGGCGCTCGCCGTGCTCGTCGCCTGCGTGGCCATCTCGGCGCTGCCGCCCTTGAACGGCTTTGCCTCGGAGTGGCTGCTGTTCCAGGCGATCCTGCTGTCGCCGGAGCTGCCGCAGTGGGGGCTGAAGCTCGCGGTGCCGGCGGTCGGCGCCCTGCTCGCCCTGTCTGTGGCGCTCGCCGCCGCCTGCTTCGTCCGCTTCTACGGCATTGCCTTCCTCGGCCGTCCGCGCTCCGAGGAAGCCACTACGGCGCACGAGGTCGACCGCTTCTCGCTCGCCGCCATGCTCGGCCTCGCGGGGCTCTGCGTGCTGGCGGGCGTGCTGCCGGGGCTCGTCATCGACGGGCTGGCGCCGGCGGCGGCGCGTCTCGTCGGCGCGGCAATGCCGCCGCAGGGTGGGCTCGCGTGGCTTTCGATCGTGCCGATCGCCGAGAGCCGCAGTTCCTACAATGGCCTGCTCGTGCTCGCCTTCATCGCCGTGTCGGCGCTGGGCACCGCCTTCGTCGTCCACCGCCTGACAGGGAGCGGCGTCCGCCGCGCGCCGGCGTGGGACTGCGGCTTCCCGAACGCCGACCCGGCGACGCAGTACACGGCCTCGAGCTTCGCCCAGCCGATCCGCCGCATCTTCGCCGGCGCGATCTTCACGGTGCGCGAGAGCGTCGAGATGCCGCCGCCGGGCGACCTGTCGCCCGCGCGCTTCCGGCTCGACATCGCCGACCCGATCTGGGAGCGCGGCTATCTCGGCCTCGCGTCCCTCGTCGGACGAGCGGCAGATTTCGCCAACCGCCTGCAGACGCTGACGATCCGGCAATATCTCTCCCTCGTCTTCCTGTCGCTGGTGGCGCTCCTCGTCGTGTTGGCGGTGTGGCGATGATCCCGGGCCTCGCCGATCTCGCCGTGCAGGGCGGACAGATGGCGCTGGTGCTTGCCGCCGCCCCCCTCGTCACCGGCCTCGTGCGCAAGGTGAAGGCGCGCCTCATGCGCCGGCGCGGGCCGCCGCTTAGCCAAGCCTACCGCGACCTCGCGCGGCTTTTGCGCAAGGAGGCGGTGCTCGCCGACAACGCCTCGTGGCTGTTCCGCGCCGTGCCCTATCTCGTCTTCGCGGCGACGTGGGTGGCGGCGGCGCTGGTGCCGACGTTTGCCACCGGGCTGACCTTCTCGTGGTCGGCCGACCTCATCGCCATCGTGGCGCTGCTCGGCAGCGCCCGCTTCTTCCTGGCGCTCGCCGGCATGGATGTCGGGACGAGCTTTGGCGGCATCGGCGCGAGCCGCGAGGTGATGATCGCGACGATCGCCGAGCCGGCCTTCATCATGACGGTGTTCACGCTGGCGCTGGTGGCGGGCTCGACGCAGCTCTCGACGGTCGCGGCGGAGATGGCA
>CALRZT010000271.1:0-7070 GCA_943372725.1 Pseudoxanthobacter soli DSM 19599 | reverse complement strand
TCAGCTTCTCGAGGCCGGGAAGGAACAGCTTGTCCTCGACGACCCCGTGCTTCACGCCCTTCGCCTGGGCGAGCGCCAGAAGCTCGCGGCCGACGGCGACGTCGGTGACCACCGGCTTCTCGGCATAGACGTGCTTGCCGGCCTCGATCGCGGAGCGCAGCAGGCCGGCGCGGGCGCCTGTGACGCCGGCGTCGAAGACCACCGGGTAGGCCGGGTCGGCGATGGCGGCGGACAGGTCCGTCGTCCAGGCGTCGAGGCCGAAGCGGTCGGCGACCGCCTTCAGCCGCCCTTCGTCGCGGCCGACGAGCAGGAGCTTCGGCACGATGCGACGCCCGCCGACCGGCAGCCCGCCTTCGCGGATCATCGGGATCAGCGCGCGTTCGAGATGCTGGCGGTTGGCGATGCCGCCGCTCGCGCCGTTGAGGACGATGCCGAGGGTCTCGACCGACATGCGGGATCAGGCCTTTCGCGAGGGGTGCGGGAGGGGGTGGAGCGGCGCATGGCGCGTGGCGGGAGACGTCATGCCGCGGCGGCCGGACGGGAGAGGAAGGCGTCCGCCGCGTCCTCCATCGCCAGGAACTCGGCGCCGAGGTCGCGCAGGCCGGCGATCAGGCGCTCGAGCATCAGCATGCGGTGGCCGCGGCCGATGACGTAGGGGTGGCAGGTGTAGGTGAGCACGCCCCAGTCGGTCTCACGCACCATGTAGCGGAAGTCGTCGAGCCAGTTCTCGAGCACCGCCGTCGCGTTGGCGAGGCCCGGGGCGAGCGTGTTGCCGGCGCGGAAGAACTCGAAGTGCGGGTGGTCGTCGAGCGTCCAGCTGATCGGCATTTCCAGGAGCCGCGTCGTCTCGCCTGGCACCATCGGCTCGTCGACGAACACCTGGTCGCCGCGTCGGGCGAAATAGGGCGTGTGGTCGTCGCCCATCAGGCTGCTCTCGTAGTCGAAGCCGTGCTTGAGGAGCAGGTCGATGGTGACGGGGCTGAGGTCCCAGGCCGGCGAGCGGTAGCCGCGCGGCGCCCGCCCGGTGACGCGGCGGATGCTCTCGATGGCGCGCACCATCTCGGCCTCCTCGCGCTCCGGCGAAAGGCTCGCCGGCACGACGTGGGAATAGCCGTGGTGGGCGAGCTCGTGGCCGGCGGCGACGACGCGGGCGACGTCGGCCTCGTGGCTGTCGATGACGACGCCCGGCACGTACCAGGTCGAGCGGATCTCTTCCGCGGCGAGCAGGTCGACGAGGCGGCGGGCGCCGACGAGGCCGAACTCGCCGCGCGACACCGGCGTCGGCGTCGTCAGCCCGCGGGCGACGAAGCCGGACCAGACGTCGAAGTCGAAGGTCAGGCAGGCGATGTGGCGGGCCACGGCGGCCTCCGGATTCGGTGCGACGATGGAGCGGGGCTTACGCGGCGAGGCGCGGGCCGGCGGCGACGTCGATGCGGACGTAGTCGCTCTCGCAGGGCGGCCCTTCGGCGATCCACATTGCCCGCTCGTCGAGGTCGAGGACGACGCTCGCAAGCGTCATGGTGTGGCGCACCGCCGGCTGGCGCTCGTCGGAGTGCCGGCAGAGCGCGCTCGGATAGCCGGTGTGGTCGCTCAGCGCCGCGCGGATCTTGGCGAGGTCGAGCTTGCCGGCGTCACGGCGCAGCAGCCGCTCGAGCCGGGCGGCACGGAACAGCGTGTTCGGCGCCAGCCGCTCCATCTGAGAGCGGCCGTGGCGGCGGTCGAGGAAGTGGTTCGAATGGGTGATGATGCCGCCGACCGGGTGCAGCGGCGCCACCTCGTCGGGGCTGGTCTCCAGGTCGACGATCTCGCCGGACGCGCAGCCGACGACGAAGTTGCCCGAGCAGGTACGGCGAGTGGCGACCACCGGCAGCATGGCGTCGTTGAGGTTCGAGCCGTCCAGCACCTCGCGGCAGCGGACGTGAAAGGGCTTCTCGTAGGGGTTCTTGCCGTCGGCCGGGCCGGCGAGGCCGTTCTCGACGAGGCCGATGCCGGCAGAATTAACGCCCATCTTGCCGCCGACGATGCCGGCTTCCGTCAGGCAGACGAGCGACGGCCGCGAGGTGCGCTCGATGCGCAGGATCAGGCAGTTGCCGCGCAGCGCCGACAGCCAGTCCCAGTTCTGCGCCATCAGCGTGTGGCCGTTCGCCGTCGCCTCGGGGAGAAGCCCCAGCGTCGTGCAGCCGTCCGGTTCGGCAGCCGGGCCGTCGGCCTTGCGGGCGTCACGGCCGAACAGCGTGAACGCGATCTCGTAGCGGGCGTTCAGCAGCGCGAGCTCGCCGCGGGTACGGCCGGAGGCGGCGGCGATCGCCCGCATCTCGGCGCCGTATTCGGGCGCCTTCTCGGCAATCGAGCGGTCCCACGCCTCGCCTTCGGCCAGTGCGGCGGCACAATCGAGCCCGCTCGCGGCAAAGCGCTCGAGGTAGATCACGATGTTCTCGCCGATCTCACGGGCGAAGCGCTCGCCATGGCGGCGGCCGCGCTCCTCGGCGTCGTCGCCGACGGTGAGGACGGGGAACTCGTTCGGTGTCACGCGAGACCTCCGGCGACAGCACGGCGACGTCGGCCCGTCATCGGCGGGCGGCGTGGCGGTGCGTGAGCGACGATTGGGGAAACGGTGCGCCGGCGGACGGACGCCGCCGGCGCAAAACCCTCAGCGAGCCTGATCCTCGCGCCAGAAGATCAGCTTGCGGTCGAGATACTCCACCAGGAAGTAACCGCCGGCGCCGATCGAGGCGAGCACCACGATGACGGCGAACACCCGGTCGATGCGGAGCTGGTAGTTGTAGAGGTCGAGGAGGTAGCCGAGGCCCTTCGAGGCACCGACGAACTCGCCGACGATCGCGCCGATCACAGAGAAGGTGAGCGCCGCCTTGATGCCGGCGAAGATGATCGGCAGGGCGTGCGGCAGCGACACCTTGATGAACGTCTGGAAGCGCGTCGCGCGGATCGAGCGCATCAGCATCTTGGCATTCTCCGGCACCGATTCCAGCCCGACGAGGGTGTTGATCAGCACGGGGAAGAACGAGATCACCACCGCCATCACCACCTTCGACGACATGCCGAAGCCGAGCCAGGCGACGAACAGCGGCGCGAACACCACCTTCGGCGTCGCCTGGAAGCCGACGACGAAGGGATAGGTGACGCGCTTCGCCACCGGAAACACGGCGAGCAGGATGCCGAGCGTCAGGCCGATGGTGACGCCGATCGCGAAGCCGGCGACGATCTCGCCGAGGGTCGTGAACAGGTGCACCGGAAAGAACGGCTGCGTGACGAGGCCGTAGAACGCCACCGCCACCTTGGAAAACCGCGGCACGATGATCTCGTTGACGAGGCCGAGCCGCGGCGCCAGTTCCCACACGCCGATGACCAGCGCAAAGATCAGGAGCGTGTAGAGGCGGTAGGGCGGCTCCGCCTTCTTGACGCGCGCGGCGGGGCGCACGGCGGCGGCGGTGTCGGCGGAACTTGCGACGCTCATTGCTCCCTCCCCAGGATGTTGCGGATGTCGAAGCTGAGGCCCGTGAACGCCGGCTGCTGCATGACGGCGATTTCGCGCGGCCGCGGCAGCGGGATGTCGACGATGCCGGCGACCTTGCCGGGCCGCGGCGTCATCACGACGACGCGGTCGGACATGAACACCGCCTCGGAGATGTTGTGCGTCACGAAGATCACCGTGATGCCGGCGGTCTCGGCGAGGCGCAGCAGTTCGAGGTTCATCGCCTCGCGGGTGAACTCGTCGAGCGCCCCGAAGGGCTCGTCCATCAGGAGGAGCTTGGGCTCGTAGGTGAGCACGCGGGCGAGCGCGACGCGCTGCTGCATGCCGCCGGAGAGCTGCTTCGGGTAGGCGGTGAGGAAGTCGCCGAGGCCGACGGTGGCGAGCACCGAGCGGGCCTTCTCGCGCACGGCGGCGACGTCCAGACCCATCACCTCCGCCGGGAGCAGGACGTTCGATTCGACCGTCCGCCACGGCAGCAGCACCGGCGCCTGGAACATGAAGCCGACGTGCTTGGAGGGCTCGATCACCGGTTGGCCGGCGATCTCGACGGTGCCGGTCGAGGCGTCGAGCAGGCCGGCGATGATGTTGAGCAGCGTCGACTTCCCGCAGCCGCTGCGGCCGACGAAGGAGACGAACTCGCGCTCGCGGATGGTGACGTCGACGCCCTCGAGGGCGACGACGTCGCGTTCGTCGAGGTGGAAGATCTTCGACAGACCCCGCACCTGGACGATCGCTGCGGCCCCCTCCGACCGGCTTGCGCCGGCCGGAGCGTCGACCTTGGACAGGACTGCCGAGGACATCACGGACGCGGAGCCTTGGCGGCGTCGTGATCGAACTTGTTGGCGTCCTCGATCAGCGAGGAGTCGAGCATCATGTCGAGGTCGATGTCCTGCATCAGGGCACCCTCCTCCTCTTTCCCCTGCCGCATGAAGGTGTGGTAGGCCTCGATGCCAGGACGGTAGTGGGTGCCGATCGGGGCGGTCGCGAGGTCGGCGGGGCGCTCCTTCAGGAGCCGGGCGGCGTCGAACGAGGCATTGGCGAGAGCCTTGTCCTCGAACTCCTCCGGCGCGAGACGCTCGGCGATCGCAAAGGAAAGGTCGCGGTTCGCCTCGACGTAGAGGAGACCCTTGGCCAGCGCGCGGACGAAGCCTGCGAGCTGCTCGCGCTTCTCGTCGAGCGTCTCGGCGCGAACGACGAGACCGTTGCCGGGGAAGTTCTCGACCGACTTCGGCATGATGATCGTCATGTCGGTGCCGGCCGCCTCGATGGCGGCGATGTCGAACATGTTCGAGGAGTAGGCGTTCACCTGGCCGGTCTGGAGCGCGTTCAGCGTCAGCGCCGAGCCGGCGCCGACCGGCACGATCTCGACGTCCTGGCCCTCGACGAGGCCCGCCTCGCGCAGCACGGCGCGGACGATCGGCACCTCGCCGCCGGAGAGCTCCGACACGCCGACCTTCTTGCCCTTCAGGTCGGCGACCGTCTTGATGCCGGAATCGGCCGGCGTCGCCAGCGTGAAGACGCTCTTGAACTGGAAGGAGAAGATCTGCTTCAGCTTGTGGTCCTGCACGAGCGCGTTGAACAGCGCGCCGGTGGCCGGCGAGCCCGCGTCTATGTTGCCGGCGACGAGCTGCTGCACGACGGCGCTCGATCCGTCGAAGTACTGGAACTCGACGTCGAGCCCCTCTTCCTCGAAGTAACCGAACTCCTTGGCGACGTGGAACGGGATCTGCTGGACCATGCTGTCCACGGCGAAGCCCATCAGGAACTTCTCGAGGGGCTTGTCCTGGGCGACGGCGGCGCCCGGCGCGATCCATAGGGCGGCGGCGACAGCCGCGGCGGCGAGCCTGGTGAGCTTCATCGTGCAGACCTCCTCTGAAGTTGGTTGATCGACTGTTCCGTTGCTTGGCTTCTTCTTCTGCGGCGCATGACGGTCAAGGATCGTCGATGCGACCGGGCAGGTCGTTCACCGGCCGTGACGCCGGACATGGGATCGCTCGCCGGCGGCGCTGCCGGCGGAAAGGTCAGTCGCGCGTCGCGGGCTTGCCCGACAGACGGTCGTCCTCGGCGAGGCGACGGACGGCCGCGAAGCCGTGGGCGCTGTGCAGTTCGGCGATGGTCGCGAGCCGGGTGGCGTCGCGGGCGCGGATCGCGGCGACGATCTCGGCATGCTGGGCGAGCGAGGCGTCGACGTGGCCGCGGAAGATGCGGTGGACCAGCCGGCCGCGCTCGGCCTTGCCCCACAAGTCATCGATCAGGGCAGCCAGCCGCCGGTTCGGGCAGTGCGCCAGGATCGTGCGGTGGAACTCGCGGTTGAGGCGGCTGTAGTCCTCGTTGGAGGTGCCGGCCGCGACGGCCCGCATCGTCTCGAGGATCTGATCGAGGGCGTCGATCGCCGCCTCGGGCATGACCAGGCCGGCCGAAACAGTCGCCCGCGGCTCCAGCAGCGAGCGCGTCTCGGTCAGATCGATGAGTTCGTCTGCCTGCAGTTCGGTGACCCGCGCGCCACCGTGCGGGACGATCGCCACCAGCCCTTCGGAGGCGAGCGCCCGCATCGCCTCGCGGACGGGAATGTCGGAGCAGGCGAACTCCTCGCCGATTTCCCGCAGGATCAGCCGCGCGCCGGGCACGAGCTCACCGGAGATGATGCGGGTGCGCAGCGTCTCCAGCACGATGTCCGTCTTCGTGCGGTAGCTCGGTACGGCGGCGAGGTGGACCACGGCTGCCCCAATCACATTTCATATATGATCCGTAATATGTCGGGGTGTCATGAAGCTGTCAACTGCGGGCGGGCTGCCGAACCCCTGCCCGTCCGGGCGAAAATCGGCTGGGGGCCGCGGCGCACGCGACCGCGGGCCTGCCCGCGAATATGTCCTTCCGTTCGATCTGCCGTTGGGTCTGCCGCCAATGCGCATGATCACGGCGACGTCGCCCACGCCTCGCGCCGGCGGACCGAATGACTTGACCGCCGCCGAGGCGGGCGTTCATTGCTTCGGAAGGGGCCCGCCGCCGATCGTGCTGCAGCGCCGGTGGCCGCGGGGTCGAGGGAAAGAGACTTGATGCTGAAAGACGGCCGCACGATCGCATCGATCGCACAGGGAAGCCTTTCGCAACGGGCCTACTCCGTCCTGCGCGACGGCCTCATCAACGGGCATTTCCGTCCCGGCCAGCGGCTGGTGATGCAGGATCTCGCCGACCAGCTCGGCACGTCGATCACTCCGGTGCGCGAAGCCTGCATGCGCCTCGTCAGCGAAGGTGGCCTGCAGTTGCGCTCCGGGCGCTTCGCCATCGTCCCGCCGATGACGCTCGATCGCTACATGGAAGTCCGGCTGATGAGGCTCGAACTCGAGGGATTGGCCGCAGAGATCGCTGCAAAAAGAGCAACGCCGGAAGACCTCGCGCGCCTGCACGAGATCCACCCGCTCTACGTCGCCGCCGACAAGCCTGACCTGCCGGAGGAGGCTTTCCGCATGAACCGCGAATTCCACTTCGCGGTTTACGGCATGTCGCGCCTGCCAATGCTCGTCAGCCATATCGAAAGCCTGTGGACCTCGATGGGACCCATGCTGACGATCTACTT
>CALRZT010000270.1:0-7070 GCA_943372725.1 Pseudoxanthobacter soli DSM 19599 | reverse complement strand
GAGGGTGGGGCGACGGTGCAGGAGGGGACGGACGCCCCCGCCGGCGCGGCGCTGATCGTCACGCCGCTCGGCCTCGACGCCACACACGCCGGCCTCGCCGCCGGGCTCGACCCGCGGCGGACGGTGGCGCTCGATCCGCTGTTTCCGGGCTCGTTTGCGAGCGGCGGGCGGGTGACGCTGATGACGAGCCCGGCCACGGATGCCGCCGTCGCCGACGTGGTCCACCGCGCGCTCCTCGCCGCCGGCCGCAAGGTCACCCGCATCGCCGACAGCCCGGGCTTCATCGCCCAGCGCATGCTGGCGATGGTGGTGGCGACGGCGTGCGAGATCGCCCAGCAGAAGATCGCGACGCCGGCCGACATCGACGCCGCGGTCCGCCTCGGCCTCGGCTACCCGCAGGGGCCGCTCGCCCTCGGCGATGCCATCGGGCCAGGGCGGATCCTCGAGATCCTGTCGGGGATGCATACGCTCACCGGCGATCCGCGCTATCGTCCACCGCTGTGGCTGCGCCGCCGGGCGGCGCTCGGGCTGTCGCTCGCGACGCCGGATCGCTGACGGCGGCGGCGGCGGCGCGCCGGCCGCGGTTGAAAGCTGGTGTCGCTTGACCAATGTCAAGGACAGGGCGTCGCCCGGTCCGGAAGGATCGGTGTCACCGGCCGTCTCGGCCCGCCCCCGGCCACCTCGACCCCGGCGACGTTCGCCCCGGCCACCTTGGCCCAACGACAGGGATCACCCGCGCCATGTCAGAGCTCAAGAAGATCCGCCTCAATCTCGCCCGCACGCGCGAGTTCCCGAACGGCTCCAACCGGCACGGCTACGAGTTCGCCGCCCCGCTCGACGCCGACGGCCACATCGACGTCGAAGGCTGGAAGCGGCTGCGCGCCAACTGCCGCGTCCGCCGCTTCTGGGCCGACGAGGAGGAGGACCTCGGCCACCTCGTGCACCGGCCGGGCGGCAGCTGGGCCTTCCGCTACGACATCGCCGGCGACGAGGACGACGAGGCCGGCTATCGCCTCGGCGACCACGCCTTCGTGCCGGGCGAGTATGTCTCGATCCGCAACGAGGACGGCGATCTCCACACCTTCCAGGTGGTGACCGTCACCGAGCCCTGAAGATGGTGCTCGTTAGCCGGCGTCTTCCTACCGAAGCCGGCTAACGATACTGGACTTTGAAGGCCTTGACCGTCCACGACGTCGGGCTGGAGCCGCCTCAGTGTGCCATCAGCACCGGCACGGTCATCGTCTCGAGGATGTCGCGGGTGGTGCCGCCGAGCACGAACTGGCGGAAGCGCGAGTGGCCGTAGGCGCCCATCACCAGCATGTCGAAGCCCTCGTCGCTGACGACGTTGAGGATCGCCGCGGGGATGTCGCCGTCCACCGGCGGCACCCGCAGGATCGTCATCGCCAGGCCGTGGCGCGCCAGGAACAGCGCGACGTCGGCGCCGGGCTCGCCCTGATGGTGGCGGCCGTCGTCGACGACGATGACCGAGACCGTCTCGGCCGCCGCCAGGAACGGCATCGCCCCGCGGATGGAGCGGGCCGCCGGCCGGCCGCCGTCCCAGGCGACCGCGATCTTGCCGCCGCGATGCCGGCCGCTGGCGATGTAGGGGACGATGAGGGTCGGCGCCCCGGCCGAGAACAGCAGCGTCTCGATCACGGCCCGGCGGTCGCCCTCCGGATGTTCCGGGTCCTCCTGGCCGACGATCGCGACGTCGCACAGCCGGGCGCGGGCGGCGAGTTCCTCGAACTCGCCCTCGCCGCCGTCGAAGCGGGCGGATTCGAAGGCGACGCCGGCGGCGCGCGCCATCGCGTCGAAGGCCGCCACGGCCTCCCGGGCCGGCTGCTCGGCACTGGCGCGGATGTCGGCGAGCACGCTCGCCGGGATGCCGCCGCCAACCACCGAGGGCGTCAGATAGTCGAACACCGGCACGAGGCCGGTGAGGTGCGCGCCCGTCTGGGTGGCGAGGTCGATCGCGTGCGCCGTTGCGGTGCGGCGACCGGCGAGGTCGACCACCGTCAGGATGTCCCGGATCGCCGCTGGCTTGCCGTGGGTCATGGCTGCCGTCCTTCCAACTCTTGCGCGGGTCCGCGCCCGTCCGCCGGCGGCCGTGGCCGCCCGTCACGGCAGCAGAGCACAGGCACCGCCGCCGCCGCCTTGCGCCACGTCAACTCGCGCGGCGGCCGGGCCCGTGGCGAGACCGGGGGATGACGGCGGCGCAGCAGGTCAGCCCGCGACCGCGGGCTTGGCCGGCGCGGCGGCGGCGAAGCGTACCGCGACGGTGCCGGCGCGGCCGCGGACCGCGACCGCCGAGGGCGGCCCGAAGCCGGCGGCACCGCCGGCGTAGCGATCGGCCGGCAGCGCCGAAAACACCGTCTCGGCCGCCGCCACCTGTGCCCGGTTCGCCTTGGCGATCTCGAGCAGGCGGCTCGCGACGTTGACGGTGTCGCCGGTGGCGGTGATGTGCTGGTGCGCCGCAGCGCCGAGGCGGGAGACGACGACGGGGCCGTAGTGCAGGCCGAAGCGCACCGTCATCGCCGCCCCCGGGGCGGCGGCGGCGATGAAGGTCGCGAGCGCGGCTGCGAGTTCGCGGACGCTCGCCAGCGCCCGCTCCGCCTCGTCGCCGCGCCGTTCCGGGAAGCCGTAGACGATCATGGCGCCGTCGCCCATGAAGGCGACGATGAGGCCGTCGTGGGCAGTGGCGACGCGGCCGACCGCCTCGTGGAAGCCCTTCAGGAAGGCGCGCGTCTCGGCCGGCCCGAGGCGTTCGCTGAGGCCGGTGAAGCCGGAGAGATCAAGGAACAGGACGGCGGCCTCGCAGGCCGACGGCTCGGCGAGGAAGTCCGGGTCGTCCAGCCGGTCGGCGAGCAGCGGCGACTGCATGCGGGCGAGCGCCGCCCGCGTCTCGCCGAGGCGGGCGTTGAGGCGGTGCTCGAACAGGTAGCGGGCGATGCCATAGGCGACCGCCGTCGGCACCGCGGCGGCGAGCGGCAGCGCGATGCTCAGCCAGATGCCGGCGTCGAAGGCGACGACGACGGCGGCAAGCCACGCCGCCGCGACGACGCCGGCGAGCACCAGCCCGAACGCCGGGCTCGCGAGCGCCATCAGCACGACGATGACCGCCGGCATCGCGATGGTGGTGACGGCGTCGATGCGGCGCACGCTTTCGTCGCGCACGAGGCCGGTGCCGGTGACGAGGTTGCCGACCGCGGTCGCCAGCACCTCGACGCCGGGGACGTCGGCGTCGAAGGGGGTGGCGAAGCGGTCGCCGCTGCCGAGCGCCGTCGTGCCGAGGACGACCACGCGGCCGGCCAGCGCCGCCAGCGCATCGGTGTCGCCCGCCAGCACCCGCTCGGCGCTGATCGTCGGGATCGTCCCCTCCGGCCCGTAATAGGTGAGCGGCAGATGGTGGCCGAGGTCGAGCGGCTGCCGGACGGCGGCGAGGGTGACGTCGTCGAAGCCGAAACGCGGCTCGGCGGCGAGGGCGGCGGCGGCGACGACCAGCGCGAAGCCGGGGGCGAGGCCGTCATCCACCGCCACCAGCAGGGGCACGTGGCGCGGCGTGCCGCCGGCGTCGACGGAGACGTTGACGAGCCCCGGCCGCGAGCGGCCGAGGAAGATGGCGGCCGGCCACGTCACCGCGGCGGCCCGCGGGATCGGGCCGATGCCGAGATCGACCATCGCGTCGGCGGCGGCCTCCGGCGTCGGTGCCTCGTTGCCGCCGTCGAACACCGCCGCGGCGCCGATCACCGCGTTCGCCTCCGCCAGCGCCTCGGCGAGCGCCCGGTCGGCGCCGGAGCGGCTGTCCTCGAGGAACAGGTAGTCGAGGGCCACCACCCTCGGCCCGGCCGCGGCGATGCGGCCGACGATGTCGGCGATGACGCCGCGCGACAGCGGGTAGCTGCCGACGGCGCGGATCGTCGCCTCGTCGACGGCGACGATGACGACGTCTGCCGGCGCCGGCCGCGGACCGGCGAGGCGGAAGCGCAGGTCGAGCGCCAGGGCCTCGATGCGGTCGAGCGAGGAGGCGGCGCCGGTCAGCTGCAGGCGGGCGAGCCACGTGCCCCAGAGCGCGCCGGCGATCGCGAAGGCGAGCGTGAGGGCGAGGAGGGCGCGGCGGCCGGCCGCCGGCTTCATCGTCCGAAGCGGGCGAGCAGGGCGGCGACGCGGGCGGCACCCCAGCGGATCACCTGCTGCGGGCCCGGTCCGCGCACGTCGACGCCCTCGCCCGCCTGCAGCACGACGCCCCTGCCGCCGCCGCGCGGCGCAACGGCGACGCGGCCGGAGACGACGAAGACGGAGGTCGCGTCGGAGGCCGCATCGACGGCCCATTCGGTGCCGCGCACGGAGGCGACGGCGCGCGGCGTCATGATCTGGAAGCGGCGGCCGGCACCGGGATCGACCTTGACGAGGGCGGCGCCGCGGTCGAGGCGAAGCGCCTCGGGCCTGCCGTCATTGTCGCCGTCGACGACGGCATAGGCGGCCGAGCGCTCGACGGTGATCCTGAGGCCGTGGCCGCAGTCGAGCGACAGCGCCGGGCCGCTGGCGGCCGGGTCGGGCTTGCAGCCGGCGTGGGACTGGGCGGCCGCCGGGCAAGCCAGGGCGACGACCGTGGCGAGGGCCGTGAGGACACCGAAAGCGGCGTGCCGGGAGGAGCGGATCATCGGGTCGACCTCGTCTTGCTGGGCAGCCGGGCGCGCGAAGTCTACTCTCGCACGCTCCGGGGCGTCACCGCCAACGTGGTGGTGCCGGCCGGTTGAAACAGGGGTCGTGAGGCCGGTCGGGGGACCGGCAGTCTTTGTCACGTGGCCGGTCCGACAGACCGGCCGCGCGAAGGTCCGAGACGGGAGCCGTGCGATGCCGACCGTGGACACCGCCGAGATCGCCGCGCAGCTCGGCCGCGCCAGCCTGTTCACCGGCCTGTCGGCGCCGCAGCTTTTGCGCGTCGCGGCGATCACGCGCACGGTCCGCCTCACGGCCGGCGCGTCGCTGTTCACCGTCGGCGATCCGGCCGACGGGCTGTACTGCGTGTCGGCCGGCGTCGTGCGCATCTTCCTCGACAACGCCGACGGGCGGGAGCTGACGATCACGCTCTGCGAGGAGGGCGAGGTGATCGGCGAGGTGGCGCTGCTCGACGGCCTGAGCCGCTCCGCCAACGCCGCGGCGCTCACCGACGTCGAGCTCCTGTTCGTCGGCCGCCGCGTCTTCCTCGAGCTTTTCGACGAGGAGCCCGGACTGTCGAAGGCGATCGTGCTGGCGCTGTGCGAACGGCTCAGGCTCGCCACCGACAAGATCAACCGCGCCGCCTTCCTCGACCTGCGCGACCGGCTGCTGGTGCTCCTGCGCGAACTCGCCATCGTGCACGGCCACATCGAGCCGGATGCGGCGGTGGTTGACCTCGATCTGACACAGGGGATGCTCGCCCAGATGCTGGGAGCCACCCGGGAAGCGGTGAACAAGCAGCTCCGCCTGTTGCAGAAGGAGGGGCGGATCAAGGTGGAGGGCGGGCGGATCGCGGTCGCCCGCCTCCGCCCGCCCCCGCCGTGAGGGTCGTCACGGCCGGCGGCGCAGCCGGCTCTCGGCGACGCGGTCGGCGAGACCGTTGATGTCGGTCCGCTCGAGGCCGATGTCCTCGAGGATGCGGTCGTCGAGGTCACCGAGGATCTGGCGGGTCCTGGCCGCGGCGAACCGCTCCAGCAGGTAGGCCGACAGGTGCCGGCAGGCACTGAGGGCCCGGCGGGCGGCGAGGCCGCCGGCCCGGCCGGCGGAAAGGGTGGTCTGCATGTCGAGTGCTCCGAATGGGGAGCCCGCCGGTCACGGACGGGCTTCCAGGATCATGTTGAAGGGCGTCTCCGCCGCACGGCGGACCCGCGAGAAGCCGGCTTCGGCGAGGACGTCCGCCAGTCGCGCCTCGCCGGCCTGGGCGCCGAGCGCGAGCCCAACCTCCTGGGCCATCGAGACGGGCGTGCAGATCATCGTCGAGGCGGCGTAGTAGAGGCGGCCGACGGTGTTGAGGTTGTCCTCCAGCCGGTCGCCGGCCATCGGCTCGACCAGCATCAGGACGCCATCGGCCGACAGCGTCGTGCGCAAGTGCGAGGCGGCGCCGACGGGATCGCCCATGTCGTGCAGGCAATCGAACATCGTCACGAGATCGAAGCCGCGCACCGGCACGTCGGTCGCCGCCAGTGTGGCGAAGCGCGTGTTGCCGGCGACGCCGGCGCGTTCCGCCGCCGCCCGCGCCTGCTGGATAGAGCCGGCGTGGTAGTCGAAGCCGGCGAAGTTCGAGCGCGGAAAGGCCTGCGCCATCAGGATGGTGGAGGCCCCGTGGCCGCAGCCGACGTCGGCGACGCGGCCGCCCTCGTTGAGCTTCTCGACGACGCCGTCGAGGGCGGGCAGCCAGTCGCGGACGAGATGCTCGTGGTAGCCGGCGCGGAAGAAACGCTCGACGCCGGAGAACAGGCAGTCGCAGCGCTCGTGCCAGCCGAGGCCCTTGCCGCTTCGGAAGGCTTCCGCGACGCGGGGGGCATCGACGACGCTGGAGGCGATCACCTCGAAGCCGCCGAGCATGTTCACGGGGCTCTCCGGATCGGCAAACACCGCCGCCTGCTCCGGCGTCATCTCGAAGCTGTCGTCCACCGGATCGTAGTCGAGGTAGCCGGCGGCGGCGTGGGCCGCGAGCCACTCCTGGATGCAACGCTCGTGGGTGCGGGTGCGCTCGGCGAGAGCGCTTGCGGTCGTCGGCCCCGCATCGCGCAGGGCGGCGTAGAGCCCGAGTTCGTCGCCGATCCGCACCAGCGGCACGATCGAGGCGGCCCCGAGTTCGCCGAGCATCCTGCCGACGAAGGCGTCGAGCCGCGCCTGGTCGAGTGTCATGGTCGTCCCCTTTTGCTCTGAGACGCCGCCCGGCTCGCCGGGGGCGTTCCATCCGGGCGACATCACCCGTCGGACGAGTAGGGGGATAGGCCTTCGCGGATGGCGGGGATGTGAAGTGCGTCACAAGCCGGCCGATTTCGCGGATTTCTCCGGGGTGACGGCCGACCGTCCGGCGGGAGCCCGCGAGGGGCACGGCCGTG
>CALRZT010000269.1:0-7072 GCA_943372725.1 Pseudoxanthobacter soli DSM 19599 | reverse complement strand
GGATCGTCTCCTGGCGACCGCCGACGTCGTAGAAGTCGAGGTCCGGCTGCTCCAGCGCGAACATGCTCAGAAGCCCGCGTGTCTTGAACGAGGAATTGGTGGCCAGCACGACGATGGGCGTGCCGCCCATCGCCGCCTTCAGGGCGCTGTGCCAGCGCCCGCCGACATAGAGCGCGGCGTGGGCGTGCAGGTCGACCGACTGCATCACCGTGATCGAGCTGCCGACGAACGCGCAGCCGACCACCTCTGCGACAGCGCGCAGATAGGGCTCCTCCTGGTGCTCGATGGCAGAGACGACGACAGGCGCCCGTCGGGCGAGCGCTCTCGCGAGCCCGACATAGTCGGCGAAGGTGTCCGCCTCCGGCCGTGGCTGGTAGCGCCAGCGGGCGCTGCCGCCGAGCACGATGTACGGCGCCGCGGGATCGAACGGCTGCTCGACGAAGGGGTGATGGGCATAGGCGCCGCCACGCCTGGCCTGTTCCGCCCAGACCGCCGGCGAGGCAACCTCCAGCGTGTGGATCGCGTCTGCCGCGAAGCTCTGCGGCAAGCCGTGACCGTCGCGCATGTAGCCGGAGCCCTCGAGCGACACCGGCTCGCGGAAGACGACATCGTCGAGCAGGGGGTAGACGACCTCGGCCAGGGCCCGGAGCTCCGGGTTGTCGAGATCGCAGGTGTGATTGACGATGAAGCACGGCTTGCCGAAGGCCGTCTTCGCCGTATAGGCGAGCGACAGCAGGAGCCGCCCGGCGTTGTTGAACTCGAGGAAGGCGCCCTCGCCGTTGATGACGACCGCGTCGCACGCGGCCAGCGCACGGCAGGCCGGCGCCTCGGGCTGGTCGCGCGCATGCTCCGCCAGGCGGGCGAGGTCCTCGGGAACGGCCGGTCGCCCGGCCGCCCGGGAGTAGGCGAAGTAGGCGCCCCATTGGGCGACGTCCATCGTGAAGTCGATGCGCGCTCCACTGCCTTCGATGAGCTGCCGCAGCGCCCCGGTCGTGGCGCGGCAGCCGAGGTTGGTGCGGTAGAGGGTATCGCCGGCGAACAGGACCCGAAGCTTGCCATCCGCCGGCTTCGCGTCGCGCCAACCGCGGATCCGGCGATCCGAGAAGGCGCCTCCGGCGACGGGCTTCCCCCAGATCGGGCGGCCCGTCGCGCGCAGCTGGGCAAAATCACTCCTGGCGCGGCGCAACTTCGCATCGCGCGGAATGCGGAGCAGCACGTCCGTCAGCACCGCATCCGCTTCGACGAAGCGGCCGAGGCGGCACAGCACCTGAATGAGCCGCAGCGTCGCCGGGGCGGCGAGACCCGCCGCTCGGTCGATGGCGCCGAGATGCCGGTCTGCCGCCTCGTCGTCCTCGATGTCCGCGGCGAGTTCGGCCATCTCGAGGTGCAACTCGGCGTCCGCCGGAGCCGGGCCCTCGATCTCGCAGAGCAGCGCATAGGCTGCGCGGGACGTCCCGGCGCGGCGCAGATCCGCCGCGTGTCTGCGGAAGTCGGCGTGCATCTGGGCGAGCGAGCGCTCGTTCGCAGGCCGTCCGTGCTCGCCGCGCAGCCGGATCGCTTCCCGCCAGTGGTGGACGGCCTCGTCGGACCGGCCTTCGCCCGAAAGAATGCGGGCGAAGCGCGTGTGCGCGGCGCCCGACCGGGGATTGGCCGACAGCACCTCGCGGATGGCGGCCTTCGCGGCCTCGTTGGAGCCTGCCTCCACCAGCCCGTCGGCGTTGAGCAGGGCAGCCCGGCCGAACTGGGCGAGATGGGCGGCCGTGACGGCTCGCCCCG
Organism: Pseudoxanthobacter soli DSM 19599; assembly: GCA_943372725.1. Classification (GTDB taxonomy): domain Bacteria; phylum Pseudomonadota; class Alphaproteobacteria; order Rhizobiales; family Segnochrobactraceae; genus CAMDHY01. The sequence goes on along the minus strand of CALRZT010000269.1, from coordinate 5,296 downwards.
CCCGCCCCATCGCCTCGAGGGCACGCGTCCACAGCGCATGCGCCGCCGGCCAGTCGGCGCGGTCCGCGGCGCTCGTCGCCGCGGCGATCAGGCCCTCGCTGTCGTCGGCGGCGATGTCCCGCTCCACCATCTCGTCTGTCCCAACCCCGGCCGGGAGCCTAACGTGCCGGCCGGCGGCAAACGAGTGCGGCGCGACGAATCTCGGGCGCCTCCGCCAATCTTGATCGATGCCGACAGATCAACAGGAGCCGCCATGCAGACCTTGCGCTTCTACCAGTCGCTGTGGGCCACCGAGGAGCGGCGGCCGGGGGTGGCCGAGCGGCCGGTCGAGGAGCGCTTCGAGCGCGTCAAGGATGCCGGCTACTACGGGATGGGCATCGACCTCGGGGCGCTGGACCTCGAGACCGCCAGGACGCTGGTGCCGCTCTATGCCCGCACCGGCCTCGGTGGCCTTCTGACGGCGTTCCCGAAGTCGGTCGAGGACCTGCGGCCGGCGCTGCACCTCGCCAAGGACATCGGCGCCCCCGTCGTCTTCGTCATCGGCCAGATGATGCCGCTGTCAGTCGACGACATGGTGGCGCCGGTGCGCGGCTGGCTGAAGGTGGCAGCCGAGGAAGGGGTGCCGATCGAGCTCGAGACGCACCGCAACTGCCTCACCAACGACCTGTTCTCGACGCTGCTGCTGATGGAGCGCATCCCCGAGGTGCGGCTGTCGGCCGATCTCTCGCACTATGTCGTCGACCGGGAGATGCCGCACCCGATCCCGGAGTTCCTCGAGGCGCACGTCCAGGCGATCCTCGCCCGCTCGGATTCGCTGCAGGGGCGGGTGGCGACGCGCAACCAGATCCAGGTGCCGATCGGCTGGCCGCAGAACCGCAAGTGGCTCGACACCCACCTTCAGTGGTGGACCGACGGCATGCGGATGTGGCGCGAGCGCTCGGGTCCTGATGCAGCGATGATCTTCCTCAACGAGCTCGGTCCCCGCGACTACGCAATGACCGGGCCCGACGGGCAGGAGATGTCCGACCGCTGGGCCGAGGCGCTGGAACTGCGTCGTCTGTTGACCGAGCGGTGGGAAGGGCTGTCGGCGGCGTAGCCGGGACGCTTGACCCGGCTGCACGCGGCCGGTCTTCTCGGCGATGCAGCGCCGCGCTCGGGCGACGATGCTCAGGTGCTCCAGCCCGCATGACCTTGCGCCCACCCGCCCTCGCGATCGAAGGCCTCGTCGCCGGCTATGGCGGCAGCCGGGTGCTGGACGGGCTCGACCTCGCGGTGGCGGCGGGCGAGGTCGTCGGCCTCATGGGCCGCAACGGCATGGGCAAGTCGACGCTGATGCGCGCCGTCATGGGCGTCGTGCCGCGCACCGCCGGCCGCGTCACTGTCGCCGGCCGCGACACCGCCGGCCTCGCCCCGTTCACGATCGCCCGCTTCGGCGTCGCCTTCGTGCCCCAGGGCCGCGACCTCTTCGCCGACTTCACGGTGATGGAGAACCTCGAGCTTGGCGTGCTCGGCCACGAGCGGCCGCGGCCGGGATTCGCCGATGCGGTGCTGGCACTGTTCCCGATCCTGAAGGAGCGCATCGGCCAGAAGGCCGGCACGTTCTCCGGCGGCCAGCAGCAGCAGCTCGCCATCGCCCGAGCGCTGATCTCGCGGCCGCGCCTGCTGCTGCTCGACGAGCCCTCCGAGGGCATCCAGCCCTCGATTGTCGCCGAGATCGCCGGGCGCCTCGCCGCTTTTGCAACCGAGACCGGGCTCGCCATCCTCATCGCCGAGCAGAACCTCGACATGGTGATGCGCATGGCCGGCCGCTGCGCGATGATCGAGAACGGCGGCATCACCGCCGACCATCCGATCGCGGCGGTGCGCGCCGCGCCCGACCTCGTCACCCGCCATCTGGCCTTGTAGGACCCCGCCGGTGCTGTTCGCCGCCCTCGACGGCCTCAACTACGTGCTCGTCATCGCGCTCGTCGCGATGGGGCTCGTCGTCGTCTTCGGGCTGATGAACGTCATCAACATGGCGCACGGCGAGCTGTTCCTGCTCGGCGCCTACACCCTGTCGATCACCGAGATGCTCGGCGGCTCGTTCTGGCTCGGGCTCATCCTCGCGCCGCTCCTGCTCGCCCTCGTCGGGCTCGCCATCGAGGAACTGGTGGTCCGCCACGTCTACCACCGCTTCCTCGATACGATCCTCGCCACCTGGGGGCTGTCGATCGCCATCAAGCAGGCGGTGGTGCTCGCCTTCGGGCCGCAGTCGCGCACCGCTTCGCCGCCGTTCGACTTCGCGGTGGAGATCTTCGGGGCGCCCTATCCGGCCTACCGGCTGTTCGTCATGGCGGTCTCGGTTGCGGTGATCGCCGGCACCTTCCTCTTGTTCTTCCGCACCCGCTTCGGGCTGACGGCGCGGGCGGTGATTGCCAACCGCCGCATGGCTTCCTGCCTCGGCATCGACACCCGCCGGCTCGACCGGCTGACGTTTGCCTTCGGGGCGGCGCTCGCCGGGCTCGCCGGCGCGGTGATGGCGCCCCTGATGAGCGTCGACCCGCAGATGGGCCTCGGCTTCCTGGTGCCGGCGTTCCTGGCGATCCTCGTCGGCGGCACCGGCCACCTCGCCGGCGTGCTCGCCGGCAGCGTGCTCGTCGGCGGCACCGACACGGTGATCGCCCGCCTGTGGTCGCCGGTGGTGGCGCAGATCGTCGTCTTCACGCTCGCGATCGTCGTCATCCGGCTGTTCCCGCGCGGTGTCGTCGGTGGGCGCGAGCGGCGATGAGCCTCCGTCCCTCGATGTTGGCGGGGCCGCTGGTGTTCGCGGCTCTGGCGCTCGCGCCACTGGTGCTCGACGACTGGCGCCTCGGCGAGCTCTCGCAGTTCCTCGCCTACGGCATCCTCGCCATGAGCCTCGCGCTGATCTGGGGGCAGGCGGGGCTGCTCTGTTTCGGCCAGGCCGTGTTCTTCGGTCTCGGCGCCTACGCCATGAGCCTCGTGACGCTCGGCATGGTGCCGGGGCTCTCGTCGGTTACGTCCACCTGGGCCGGCCTCGCCGCCGCGATGGTCGTGCCGGCGGTGGCGGCGAACGTCGTCGGCCGCTTCCTGTTCTACGGCCGCGGCCTGCGCGGCGCCTATTTCGGCATCGCGACGCTCGCCATCGCCGTCGTCGTCGAGCGGCTGTTCATCAACTGGGGCTTCGTCGGCGGCCTCAATGGTCTGATGAACGTGCCCCCGCTCGATCTCGGCCTTGCCGGCTGGTCCTTCGAACTGTGGGAGCCGGTGCCGCTCTATGCGGCGATGCTGGCCGCCGCCGCCTTGGTCTGGCTCGGGCTGGAGGCCGTCGTGCGTTCGCCCTTCGGCAGCGTGCTTCGGGCGATCGCCGGAAGCGAGGAACGGACGGCAGCCTTCGGCTACGACACGGCGGGCACGAAGCTCTCCGCCTTCACGCTGTCGGCCGCCGTTGCGGGCTTCGCGGGTGCGCTGTTCTCGGCGCAGTTCGCCTTCGTCTCGCCGCCGCTGATCGGCTTCGCGTTGTCGACCGAGGCCTTGATCTGGGTCGCCGTCGGGGGCCGCGGCGCCCTGATCGCCGCCTTCCTTGGCGCGATCCTCGTCAAGAGCGCCGAAGCGCGCCTGTCGGAGGCGCTCGGCGCCTCCTGGCTCCTCGCCCTCGGCCTGCTGTTCGTCGCCTGCGTGGTTCTGCTCCCCCGCGGCGTCGTCGGCGAACTGCTGGCGAGGCTCGACGGCTGGTGGGGGAGGGGACGGAAGGATGGGTAAGAGGATGATGAACCGATCTCTTCCAACTTGTTCCGCCGTCATGGCCCGGCTTGACCGGGCCATCCATCCCAGCCACGGCGAGCTTTTGGCACTCGGGATGGATCGCCCGGTCAAGCCGGGCGATGACGGAGAAGGAGGGAGAGCGAGGTGGACCAACAGCGCCTTCGCCCTGGTAGCGGAGGACGCCCCATGACCCCCATCCTCATCGATACCGACACCGCCGCCGACGACGCCATCGCGCTCCTCATCGCCTTCGCCGAGCCGTCGGTGGAGATCGCCGCCATCACCGCGGTCGCCGGCAACTGCCGGGTCGAGCAGGCCTTGCAGAACGCCCTCTACGTCGCCGAGGTCTGCGGTGCCACTGTCCCCGTCCACGTCGGCGCCGCGCGGCCGCTCGCCGGCCCGCTCGCCACGGCGGAGATGGTGCACGGTGCCGACGGCATGGGCGATGCCGGCCTGCCGATCGGCGGCCGCACGCCGGCGGACGGCGACGCGATCGACGTCATCCTCGAGATGGCGGACCGCCACGCCGGCGCGCTCACGCTGGTCATGCTCGGCCCGCTGACGAACCTCGCGCTGGCCCTCGCCCGCGACCCGGACCTTGCCGACAAGATCGCCCGCTGCGTCGTCATGGGCGGCACCGGCGACGGCGTCGGCAACGTCACGCCGGTCGCCGAGTACAACATCTGGGTCGATCCGGAGGCGGCGCGGACCGTGTTCACCAGCGGCCTGCCCATCACCATGGTCGGCTGCGACGCCTCCCGCCGCGACGCCTCCTTCGGCGACGCCGACGTCGCGGCGTGGCGGGCCCTCGGCACCGCCCGCGCGGCCCTCGCCATCGACGCCACCGCCGGCCTCCGCCGCTTCGTCCGGTCGCGGCGGAACACCGACGTCTTCGACTTGCCCGACCCGCTGGCGCTGGCCGTGGCGCTGGACGAGACGCTGGTGACGAAGGCGGAATTCCTCAACGTCGCCGTGGAAGTCCGCGCCGAGTTCAGTCGCGGCGCCACCGTCGTCGACCACCGCGGCCTCACCGGCCGCCCGCCGAACGCGACGGTGGTCCGCTCGGTCGACCCGTCGCGCTGGCGGGCAAGGCTGATGGCGGCGCTGGCCGCCGGTTAACCCGGTTAACTGGCGGCGACGGCCTCGTTTATGGCCGCGCCCGTCGGCATCCCTGTCCGCGCCCCGGCGGCGCCGACCGAGAGCGCCGCCGCCGCCACGGCGCGCGCGGCCGCGACGGCGAGCGGCAGCCCCTGCGCCAAACCCGCCGCGAGCACGCCGGCCAGCGTATCGCCGGCGCCGGTGGTGTCGACGACGGTGACGCGGCGGCCGGGCACGTGGGTGACGGTGGTGCCGTCGGTGACGATCGCCCCGTCGGCGCCGATCGTGACCACCACCGGCGCGCCGCAGAGGGCGGCGAGTGCGAGCGCCGCGCCGGCGGCGCGGCCGTGGCTGTCGGCGGCGCTGGACATCTCGAGGAGGTGCAGGTCGACCAGCGTCGCCGCCTCGTCGCCGTTCAGCACGAGTAGCGGATGGG
>CALRZT010000268.1:0-7132 GCA_943372725.1 Pseudoxanthobacter soli DSM 19599 | reverse complement strand
CATCCTGATCGCCGCCAAGGCGCTGCTCGACCGCAATCCCTCGCCGACGCGCCGCGAGATCGCCGAGGCGCTCGACCAGAACATCTGCCGCTGCGGCGCCCACCAGCGCATGGTCCGCGCTGTCGAGAAGGCGGCCGCCATGCTGCGCGGGGAGGCCTCCCGATGAACGCGCCTGGGCTTCCGGCGATGCTCGCCGACAACCCGCGCCTCGACCGCTGGGTCGGCTTTCCGGCCGCCGGCGTGGTGGCGGTGAAGACCGGCCGGGTCGAGATCGGCCAGGGGGCGCTGACGGCGCTCCTGCAGATCGCCGCGGAGGAGCTCGACGTCGCGCCGTCGCGCATCCGACTACAGTCCGGCGACACCTCGGCGACGGCGAACGAGGGCATCACAGCCGGCAGCCTGTCGGTGGCGATGGGCGGCGGGGCGCTGCGCGCCGCCTGCGCCGAAGTCCGCGCGGCCTTCCTCGCCGCCGCCGCGGCCCGGCTCGGCTGCGATGCGGCGGCGCTGACGGTCGCCGACGGGGCGATCCTGAAGGACGGCGCGGCGAGCGGGCTCGACTACTGGGCGCTCGCCGGCGACGTCGATCTCGCCCGTGACGCCGTCGGTGGCGTGGCGGCGAAGCCGGCCGGCGCCTATGGCCTCGTCGGGACGAGCCTGCCGCGCGTCGACCTGCCCGGCAAGCTCTTCGGCGAGGCGGTGTTCATCCACGACCTGGTGCTGCCCGGCATGCTGCACGCCCGCGTCGTGCGCCAGCCGTGCCGGGGTGCGACGATCGCAGAGATCGACGAGGCGGCGCTGCGCCGGGCGGCGAAGGGCGAGATCGAGATCGTTCGCTCCGGTGATTTCGTCGCCCTCGTCGCGGCGGATGAGATGGCGGTCGAGCGCGCCGGCCTCGCCGCCGAGACGCATGTGACTTGGGACGGCGTCGAGCCGATCTCGCCGCAGGCCGAAGACGCCAAGTGGGTGCTGCAGCAGCCGACGGTCGACAACGCCTACGGCGCGCCGGAGGCGGAGGCGTCGGCCGTCACCGGCGGCCAGCGCGTCGAGGCGCGCATCTCGCGCGCCCACCTCGCCCACGCCTCGATCGCGCCGTCCTGCGCGCTGGCCTCGTTCCGGGACGGCAAGCTCGAGGTGTGGTCGCACTCGCAGGGCGTCTTCCCGCTGCGCGCCGCGATCGCCTCCATGCTGAAGCTCGACCCGGCGGCGGTGACGGTGCGCCACGTCCAGGGCGCCGGCTGCTACGGCCACAACGGCGCCGACGACGTCGCCGGCGACGCGGCGGCGATCGCGACGCTGTTGCCGGGCAAGCCGATCCGCGTGCGCTGGCGGCGCGAGGAGGAGTTCGGCTTCGAGCCGGTGAGCCCGGCGATGGTGGTGAACGTCAAGGCGATCGTCGGCGACGACGGCAAACCGGTCGACTGGACCACCGAGATCTGGAGCGGGCGACACTCGTCGCGGCCGGGGCGCTCCGGCGGCAACCTGCTCGCCGCCGATGCGCTGCCGAACCCGCCGCCCGCGCCGGCCCCCGGTGACCTGCCGGAATCGGCCGGCGGCGGCGGCACCCGCAACGGCTCGCCGCTCTACGCCATCCCGCAGAAGCGCGTCGTCCATCACCTGATCACCGAGACGCCGGTGCGCACGTCTGCGCTCCGTGGCCTCGGCACGATGCCGAACATCTTCGCCATCGAGACGCTGATCGACGAGCTCGCCGAGCGGGCCGGGGTCGATCCGGTCGCGTACCGCCTGTCGATCCTCGACGACGAGCGGGCGAAGGCGGTCGTCAGCCACGCCGCAAAGATGGCGGCGTGGAATCCGGCGGCGCCGTCGGGCACCGGCACAGGCCGCGGCATCGGCTTCGCCCGCTACAAGAACAGCGCCGCCTACACGGCCTGCGTCGCCGAGGTGGAGGTCGAGGAGGAGATCCGCGTCCTGCGCATCTGGTGCGCCACTGACACCGGCCTCGTCGTCAATCCGGACGGCGCGATCAACCAGCTCGAGGGCGGCATCGTGCAGTCGGCGAGCTGGGTGCTGAAGGAGCAGGTGCGCTTCTCCGACACCGGCATCGCCTCGCGCGACTGGGACAGCTACCCGGTGCTGCGGTTCACGGAGATGCCGGAGATCTTCGTCGAGCTCGTCAACGACCGCCAGGCGCCGTCGCTCGGCGTCGGCGAGGCGACGGCCGGACCGACGGCGGCGGCGATCGGCAACGCCGTTGCCCACGCGCTGGGCGTTCGGTTGCGCGACCTGCCGCTGACCCGCGAGCGGGTTATGGAAGCGCTGCTGGCGTAGGGGGGTGGGCCTTCCGCGCCGAAAGCAGTCGAAACCCTGCAGAGGGTGTGCCGTGTGGCCCCCCCCCTCCCTGCCCTCCCCCGCGAGGGGGGAGGGTTCGCGTCGTGAGTTGGGCAAACCGTCTGCCAAAAGCAAAGCGGAAACCCTCCCCCCTCGCGGGGGAGGGTAGGGAGGGGGGGCCGCGAGCACCGCGCCGGCCTTCGCTTCCGCGCTCCGCGCGGCCCTCATCCCCCTGTCGGGACCTTCTCCCGCTGTCGCGGGAGAAGGGAATCGCGGCATGCTCCGCTAAGTCCTCGGGCTCAGAAGTCCACCCGATCCGCCCCCTTCAGCCCGAGGATCGCCCGCGCATCTGCCGGCGTGGCGATCTCGAGGCCGAGGCCTTCGAGGATCTGGCGGACCTTGGTGACCTGCTCCGCGTTCGAGGTGGCGAGCTTGCCGGGGCCGATCCACAAGGAATCTTCCAGCCCGACGCGGACGTTGCCGCCCATCGCCGCCGCCTGGGCGGCGATCGAAAGCTGGTGGCGGCCGGCGCCGAGCACCGACCAGTGGTAGGCGTCGCCGAACAGCCGGTCGGCGGTGCGCTTCATGTGCATCACGTCCTCAGGGTGCGGGCCGATGCCGCCGAGGATGCCGAACACGCTCTGCACGAAGAACGGCGGCTTGACGAGGCCGCGCTCGACGAAGTGGGCGAGCGTGTAGAGGTGGCCGATGTCGTAGCACTCGATCTCGAAGCGGGTGCCGTTTTCGGCGCAGGTCGCCAGGATGTGCTCGATGTCGGCGAAGGTGTTCTTGAAGATGCGGTCGCGCGAGCCTTCCAGATAGGGCCGCTCCCAGGCGTGCGCGAACTCGGTGAAGCGGCCGAGCATCGGATAGAGGCCGAAGTTCATCGAGCCCATGTTGAGCGAGGCGACCTCCGGCTTGAAGGTCGAAACAGGCCGCAGGCGCTCCTCGATGGTCATCGTCGCCGCGCCGCCGGTGGTGATGTTCACCACGCAGTCGGAGCGCTGCTTGATCACCTTCAGGAACGGCTCGAAGCGGGCCGGCGTCTGGTCGGGCAGGCCGGTCTCCGGGTCGCGGGCGTGCAGGTGGACGATCGCCGCCCCCGCCTCGGCCGCGCCGATCGCCGCCTCCGCGATCTCTTGCGGCGTTACGGGCAGGTGCGGCGACATCGACGGCGTGTGGATCGATCCCGTCACCGCGCAGGTGATGACGACTTTGCGGGCCATGGCTGTTTCCTCGGGCTCTGGTCGGCGCCTCGGGTGGGCGTCGTTCTGGCGAGGCCGACAGCGTTAGCCCTGCGCCGCGGTGCCGGCTAGGGGCCGCACGGCAGACCCGCGGTGCGGGTGCTTGCGGGGCGGCCGGGCCGCGCCTATTCAGGCCGCGGGTCCGGCGCTCCTCCAGCCGCGGCCTGCCCGCGTGCCGCCCCGGGTGCGCCGTTGACGGAGCCCGACGCCGATGCTGCGCGCCCTGCTGTTCGACCTCGACGGGACGATGACCGACAGCGACCCGGTCCACCTCGCCGCCTTCAATGCCATGCTGGCGATCCGCGGTGGCTCGCTGTCGGGGGCGGACTTCCGGACGAAGATCTCCGGCAAGAGCAACGACGAGATCGCACGGGCGCTGTTGCCGGACGCCGACGCGGCGACGCGGCGCGCCTTCAACGAGGAGAAGGAGGCGATGTTCCGCCGGATGGCCTCCGACCTCGCCGAGACGGCCGGGCTGACGCGGCTACTCGACTGGGCGGAGGAACGGACGCTCCGGCTCGCCATCGTCTCCAACGCGCCGGCCGACAACGTCACCCACATGACGGAGGCGCTCGGCATCGCCCGCCGCTTCGAACTCGTCATCCACGGCGACGCGGTGAAGCACCCGAAGCCCGATCCCTTCCCCTACCTCGAGGCGCTGTCGCGCTTCGGGCTGACGGCGGCCGAGGCGATCGCCTTCGAGGATTCCGTCCCCGGCATCCGCGCCGCTGCCGGCGCGGGGCTCGCCACCGTGGCGATCGCCGGCCTCGGGGCGGTCGAGCCACTGAAAGCCGCCGGCGCCACCTTCGCCATCCGCGACTTCGAGGACGAGGCGCTCTGGGCGTTCCTCGCCGAGCGTGTTTAGGGCCTGCCGCCGGCCCCTTCACACAGACGCCGCGTTTCCTGCGACAATGACCGCCCGGCCGACCGGTGAGGCAAGCATGCAGGTGAGGCGAGCGTGAACGACGCGGACGTACGCGACATCGAGGCGTGGCTGATCATGCAGGGTCTCGGGGGTGCCGACACCTCCGACCTCGTGCAGGGCTTCGCGGAGCGCTGCGCCGCCGCCGGCCTCGGCGTCAGCCGCTGCATCGCGCTGATCGACACCCTCCATCCGATCTACGAGGGGCGGGCCTATCGCTGGCGCGAGGAGGGCCTGACCGAGCCAGCCGTCGTCGAGTACGGCAGCTCGGATGAGGGCGAGGCCGCCGCCAACTGGCAGAGCAGCGTGTTCTTCCGCATGCTCGAGGACGGCCTCGACGAGATCCGCCACCGCATCGGCGCCGGCTCAACCGGCGGCTATCGCCACCTCGAGGAACTGCGCGGCGAGGGCTTCCACGACTATGTGGCGCACGTCACCCGCTTTCCGGCCGAGGGCGTCATCGGCGGCATGGACTGCGTCTATTCCTACTTCGCCACCCGTCGCGCGGACGGCTTCTCGGAGGAAGGGCTCGCGGCGCTCCGGCGGCTGCTGCCGACCCTGGCACTGGTGATGAAGACGGGGGCGCTCGCTGGCGTCGCGGCGACGCTGGTGGAGGTCTATCTCGGCCGCGACGCGGGGCGGCGCGTGCTGTCGGGCCGCATCTCCCGCGGCGTCGCCGACAAGCTCGGGGCCGTGCTGTGGTTCTCCGACCTGCGCGGCTACACGACGATCACCGACACGGCGCCGCCGGGCGAGATCATCCCGCTGCTGAACGACTATGCCGAGGCGGTGATCACCTCCGTGCACGACGCCGGCGGCGACGTGCTGAAGCTGATCGGCGACGGCACCCTCGCCGTCTTCACCGGCGCCGACCGCGCCGAGGCGTGCCGGGCGGCGCTGAAGGCGGAGGTGAAGCTGCGCCGGCGTCAGCAGGCGCTGAACGAGCGCCGCGCGGCGGAGGGGCGGCCGGTGACGGGCGTCTATCTCGGCCTGCACGTCGGCGACGTGCTCTACGGCAACATCGGCAGCCGCGAGCGTCTCGATTTCACGGTCGTCGGCCCGGCCGTCAACGAGGTGGCGCGGATCGCCTCGATGTGCCGCTCGGTCGACCGCACCGTGGTGATGTCGTCCGACTTCGCCGCCGCGACGCCGGAGCCCGAGCGCGGCCGGCTCGTCTCCGTCGGCCGCTATGCGCTCCGCGGCGTCGGCCGGGCGCAGGAACTGTTCACCCTCGACCCGGGCCTGTCGTAGCGGCGGCGGCGCAAAGCTTCGCTGTCACAGCGTGCCGGGATAGGAGCCGCCGTCGAGCAGGATGTTCTGGCCGGTCATGTAGCCGGCGTGGGCACTGGCGATGAAGGCGCACATCATGCCGAACTCTTCCGGCCGGCCGAAGCGCCGGGTCGGGTTCGCCCCGCGGCGGCGGTCCATCAGCGCGTCGGTGTCGACACCCTCGCGCGCCGCCGCCGCCGCCACCGTGGTGCGCAGCCGGTCGGTCTCGAACGGGCCGGGCAGCAGATTGTTGATCGTCACGCCGTCGCGGGCGACCTGGCGGGCGAGGCCGGCGACGAAGCCGGTGAGGCCGGTGCGGGCGCCGTTCGACAGGCCGAGCACGTCGATCGGCGCCTTCACGGCGGCGGACGTGATGTTGATGATGCGGCCGAAGCCGCGGCTCGCCATGCCGTCGACGGTGGCGCGGATCAGCATGATCGGCGTCACCATGTTGGCCTCCAGCGCCGCGTGCCAGGCGGCCTCGTCCCAGTCGCGGAAATCGCCGGGCGGCGGGCCGCCGGCATTGGTGACGAGGATGTCGGGGGCGGGGCAGGCGGCGAGCACGACGGCGCGGCCGTCCGCGGTCGTCACGTCGGCGGCGACCGGGTGGACGGCCGAGCCGGTGGCGGCGGAGATTTCGCGGGCCGCGGCTTCGAGCGCGGTGGCGCCGCGGGCGACGATCGTGACGGTGACGCCGGCTTGTGCCAGGGCGTCCGCGCAGGCGCGGCCGAGGCCCTTGCTGGCGCCGCAGACGAGAGCCGTGCGGCCCGCAATGCCGAGGTCGATCGCCGCCATGCTGTTTGCTCCCGCTGCCTGATGCCGGCCCGTCCGCACGCGGCGGCGGGCAGCGGCACCTTGATCGGCGCGGGCCGGTTCGGCAACCCCGGGCGGCCGGCCCGGCGGTGCCGGGCGGTCGTTGCGGGGTCAGGCGGGCGAGATCACGGGGCCGGCCGGATTTTCGGCCGGCCGGGCCTCAGAACGAGAACGGACGGCGGCGGAAGAGGCCGTGGTCGATCTCGCGCTGGCGGCGCTCGAGGTCGACGAGGTCCATCGCCTCGCTCAGGTACTCGTACTCGGGATCGAAATCGCGCGCCCGCTTGAGGGCGGCGGAGATCCGCTTGGCGAAGGGTTTCAGCATCGGAGTGCTCCTCTTGAAGATCGGGGAGCCCACCGGACGTTTCCGCACCGATAGATAGTCCCGCCCGGCGGCATCAGCTAACCCGCCAGCGGCATTGCTGCTATGCAACATGCGGGATGCTGCAGCGCACGCGGATGCGTGCGCGGCGGCCGCCGGGACGGTTCGATCGCCCGTAGCGGTGCGACCGCGCCTCAGGGCGGTACGATCACCGTGAAGCCGATCGAGGCGTACCAGGCGGAAAGGTCGGCGACGTCCTGGTCGGTGAGGTCC
>CALRZT010000267.1:0-7190 GCA_943372725.1 Pseudoxanthobacter soli DSM 19599 | reverse complement strand
CGCGGGAGAAGGTGGCCGAAGGCCGGATGAGGGCGGCGCGCGAAGCGCGCCGGGGGCTGGATGTTCAGCGCTCAAACCCGCTCCGTGCCAGCGCCTTCTCCCATCCATGAGGCCCTCTTTGAAGGGTGGAGCGCCCGTCAATAGCGCGGCGCGGACAGCCGAGATGGGTTTCCCGGCACAAGGCCGGGAATGACCCCCGTTGAGGCTTGCGCTCTGAGAGAGCGGGGCGCGTCCCCCCGCCGAACGGGTGATGCCGATCGGCAACACCACGGGGTTGCCGCCTTTCGCCATGCCAGCGCCGGGGGCTCGCCGCGTTTTGGCCGGATGAGGCGGTTTGTTTCGGTCCGACATTCATTTGCTCGGGAACGACACAATCATGATCCGCACCACGCCGCCGCCGGTCCGCGACCCCGCCTCGCCCTTCACCAAGCTGACCCGGCGGGGGCTCGTGCTCGGCGCGGCGGCCTTCGTGGCGGGGTGCCAGACGATGCCGGGCGGAAGCCCGGTGGGCGGCCTCGCGGTCGCCAGCCGCGCCCCGGGGGCGGCGAACGCACGTCCCGGCACGGGCGGTGGCATGCACCCGAACGCCCCCACCGGCCCCGACCTCGCCTACTACACCGAGATGTATGCGGCGCTTCCCTACGAGCGCTTCCCGGTGCCGGCAGTGGATGTGCGCAAGATCGACCGCCGCTTCCTGCGCCAGGAAGTGGCCGACCCGACCGGCGAGCGGCCGGGGACGCTGGTGGTCGATACCGCCGGGCCGTTCCTCTACCTCGTGCGCGAGAATGGCCGGGCGCTGCGCTACGGCATCGGCGTCGGCAAGGACGGCTTCTCGTGGGCCGGGCGCGCCGACATCCCGCTGAAGCGCGAGTGGCCCACCTGGACGCCGCCGGCCGAGATGATCGCCCGCCGGCCCGACCTCGAGCCCTATCGCAACGGCATGGAGCCGGGGCTGGAGAACCCGCTGGGGGCGCGGGCGCTGTACCTGTTCTCCAACGGCCGCGACACGATCTACCGCATCCACGGCACCAACGAGCCGTGGTCGATCGGCAAGGCACTGTCGTCGGGCTGCATCCGCCTGTTCAACCAGGACATCATCGACCTCTACAACCGCGTGCCGCGCGGCAGCATCGTCGTCGTCAAGCCGCACGACGGCGCCGCCTACGCGGTGTGACGCGAGGCGGGGCTGACCCGGCCGGGGTTCGTCACCCGGCGAGCGGCAGGCGGCGGGCGTCGTCGAACACCTCGGCGAGCACGCCGACGCCCTTGGCGATCTCCTCCACCCGCACGCCGGAGAAGCCGAGGACGAGGCCGCGGTCGGCGACCGGCTCGAGGCAGAAGCGCGACAGCGGCACGACGGTGACGGCGCGGGCCCAGGCGCGCGCCGTCACGTCGGCCTCGTCGAAGCCCGGCGCGAGGCGGGCGACGGTGTGCAGGCCCGTCTCCGTCGGCACCACCTCGAGCGCGCCGGAGAGGCGGGCGCGGGCGGCATCCACGAGGGCGTCGTGGCGCTCGGAATAGAGCTTGCGCATGCGGCGGATGTGGGCGGCGAAGTGGCCCTCGTCCATGAAGTCGGCCAGCACCGCCTGCGGGTTCGACGGCACGCCGGGGGCGAACGCGCTCATCAGCCTCTCGAACACCGGCACGAGGCCCGGCGGCACCACCAGGTAGCCGAGGCGGAGCGCGGGAAACAGCGTCTTCGAGAAGGTGCCGACATAGATGACGCGGCCGGCGACGTCGATCGACTTCAGGGTCGGCGGCGGGCGGCCGCGGTGGCAGAACTCGCCGTCGTAGTCGTCCTCGACGATCCAGGCGTCGGCCGCGTCGGCGGCGGACAGCAGCGCCAGGCGGCGCGCGAGGCTCATGGTGCTGCCGACCGGCTGCTGGTGCGACGGCGTGACGAAGGCGAGGCGGAAGTCCGGCGCGCGGCGCACCCCCTCCTCGACATCGAGGCCCTCCGTATCGACCGGCACCGGCACCAGGCGGGCGCCGGCGGCGGTGAAGCAGTTGCGGGCGCCGATGGCGCCGGGGTTCTCGAACCACACCGCATCACCCGGATCGAGCAGGAGGTTACCGACGAGTTGGAAGCCGTGCTGGGCGCCGTTGACGATGAAGACCTGCGCCTCGTCGCAGGCGATCGCCCGGTTGGCGCGGAGATGGGCGGCGATGGCGCGGCGCAGCGGGCCGTAGCCGCGGGCGTCGCCATAGCCCATGACGACGTCGCGCCGCGCCCGCCAGTGCTTGGCGACATGGCGCGACCACAGCGCCATCGGGAACGCGTCGAAGGCCGGCATCGCGGTGGTGAAGGCGCGCGGCGCGTGCGGCAGGCGCTCGTCGAAGGACTCGGACCTCTGGGCGATGACGCGCGACAGCCGCGGCTCGGCGGCAGCCGAGATGGCCGGTGTCCGCGGCGGCGCGGGCGTGACGGCCGTCTGCGGGCGGTGCTCGGCGAGAGCCTGGCTGACATAGGTGCCGGCGCCGGTGCGCGAGACGACGAGGCCCTCCTCCGTCAGCCGCGCGAAGGCCTCGATGACGGTGGTGCGGGAGACACCGAGATCGTCGGCCACCGTGCGGGTGGCCGGCAGCCGGTCGCCGGCGCGCAGGCCACCGTTCAGAACGAGGTCGCGGATGCCGGAGGCGAGCTGCGCCGACAGCGGCTTGTCGGCGGCCGGATCGAGCTTAACGGCCGAGAGCAGCACGCCGCCCGTCTTCTTCACCATCGCCGGTCCCCACCTTCGATCGCCGCCGGGCGCGCCGCGCCACGGGCTCAGCCGGCAAAGCGGACTGGCAGATTATCGAAAATGGACCTTCCGCCTAGACCATTTCGGCGGTGTCTCATCGCTCCCACGACGAGGATCGGCCGGACCGTGACGGGTCCGCCGCGCACGGGACCGGGGCCGATGAAGATCAAGGCGATCGAGACTTTCGCGACGCGCGACGTCGCCTTCCTGCGGGTCACGGCGGAGGACGGCGCCGAGGGCTGGGGGCAGGTCTCGGCCTACAACGCCGACATCACCGCGCTGGTCGTGCACCGGCAGGTGGCGCCGTGGGCGCTCGGCGCGGATGAGGGCGAGATCGAAGCCCTGATCGACCGCATCCCCGAGAAGGAGCTGAAGTTCCCCTGCTCCTACCTGTTCCGGGCGATGTGCGGGCTCGACACGGCGCTGTGGGACCTCAAGGGCAAGCGCGAGGGCAAGCCGGTGTGCGCGCTTCTCGGCGGCACGCCGGGGAAGCTGCGCACCTACGCCTCCTCGATGAAGCGCGACATCTCGGCCGAGGACGAGGCGGCGCGGTTCGTGCGGCTTCGCGACGCGCACGGCTTCGACGCCTTCAAGTTCCGCGTCGGCGCCGAGTTCGGCCACGACATCGACGAGTGGCCGGGGCGAACGGAGGCGATCGTGCCGACGGTGCGGAAGGCGCTCGGCGATGGGGCGACGCTGCTCGTCGACGGCAACTCGGGCTTCTCGCCCGCGCGGGCGATCAAGGTGGGTCATCTCCTGCAGGACAACGGCGTCGTCCACTTCGAGGAGCCCTGCCCCTGGTGGGAGCTCGAGCAGACGAAAGAGGTCCGCGAGGCCTTGTCGCTCGACGTCACCGGCGGCGAGCAGGACAACATGATCCCGACCTTCCGCCACATGATCGAGATGGGCGCGGTCGACGTCGTGCAGCCGGACGTCTGCTATCTCGGCGGCATGGTGCGGACGCTCAGGGTTTCGGCGATGGCGGCGGCGGCCGGCTTGCCGATCACGCCGCACGCGGCGAACCTGTCGATGGTGACGCTGTTCACCATGCACCTGCTGCGGACCATCCCGAACGCCGGGCCCTACCTCGAGTTCTCCATCGAGGAGGCGGACTATTACCCTTGGCAGTACGGGCTGTTCCGCAACGACCCCTACCGGGTCGAGGACGGCCGCGTGACGGTGACCGACGCGCCGGGCTGGGGCGTCGAGATCGAGCCGGCGTGGCTGGAACGCTCGACCTACCAGAAGAGCGAGGTTTTCTGAGGTGAACGCGGATCTGCAGCGGCTCGCCGCCGAGGCGCTGGCGAAGGGCGGCCTCGACGGCCTGCCGGACGGCCACTTCATCGACGGCGCCTTCGTGGCGGCGCGCTCCGGGCGTTCGTTCGAGAGCTTCGATCCGGGCACGGGGAAGGCCTTCGCCCGCTTCGCGGCCGGCGACGCCGACGACGTGGCGGATGCGGTCACCGCCGCCGAGCGTGCCCTCGCGGGTCCGTGGGGGCGGATGAAGCCGGCCGAGCGCGGGCGGATCCTGATGGCGACGGCCGGGCTGATCCGGGCGAACGCGCACCGGCTGGCGGTGGCGGAGAGCCTCGATGTCGGCAAGCCGGTGGGCGAGGCGCTCGGCGACGTCATGGGGGCCGCGCGGGCCTTCGAGTACTACGCCGGCGCCGCCGACAAGATCGAGGGCGAGGCGATCCCGCTTGGCCGGGACTACCACGCCTTCACGGTGAACGAGCCGGTCGGCGTCACCGCCCACATCGTGCCGTGGAACTACCCGATCTCGACGACGGCCCGCAGCCTCGCCCCGGCGCTCGCCGCCGGCTGCACGGCGGTGGTGAAGCCGGCCGAGACGACGCCGGCGACGGCGCTGATGCTCGCTGGCCTCCTCGTCGAGGCGGGGCTGCCGGCGGGCGTCGTCAACGTCGTCACCGGCTTCGGCGGCGACGCCGGCGCGCCGCTGGTGGCGCATCCGTCAGTGCGCCACATCACCTTCACCGGGTCCGTGGCGACCGGGCAGCGGGTGATGAAGGCGGCGGCCGACAACGTCACCCGCCTGACGCTGGAGCTCGGCGGCAAGTCGCCGCTGGTGGTTCTCGCCGACGCCGACGTCGACGCGGCGCTCGAAGGCGTGCTGGGCGCGATCTACGAGAACGCCGGGCAGATCTGCTCGGCCGGCTCGCGGCTTGTCATCGAGCGGAGCGTCCATGCCGCGTTCGTGGAGAAGCTGGTGGCGCGGGCCAAGGCGCTGACGACCGGCCACGGGCTGCGCAATCCGCAGGTCGGGCCGGTCAACTCGGCGGCGCAGCTCGACAAGATCGAGGGGTTCGTGGAGGCGGCGAAGGCGCGGGGGCTGCAGGTCGCCACCGGCGGCAAGCGGACGACGGACCCCGAGACCGGGCTCGGCTGGTTCTACGAGCCGACGGTGCTCGACGACCTCGCGGCCGACGACCCGATCGTCCAGGAGGAGATCTTCGGCCCGGTGCTCGCCGTGCAGGTGGTGGACGACTTCGAGGCGGCGGTGGCGGCGGCGAACGGCACGGCCTACGGCCTCGTCGCCGGCATCTACACGCGCGACCTCTCAAAGGCGCTCGCCTTCGCCCGCGACGTCGACGTGGGCCAGGTCTACGTCAACGAGTACTTCGCTGGCGGCATCGAGGTGCCGTTCGGCGGCAACCGCCTCTCTGGCTTCGGCCGCGAGAAGGGCCTGCAGGCGGTCACGAGCTACTGCAAGCTCAAGAGCGTGGCGGTGCGGCTGTAGGGGGTGTTTCCTTCTCCCGGCCCTGCCGGGAGAAGGAAGTGACGCCGCCGCCGTGCTAACGATCGAGCCTTCCACCCGCCCGACGCCGAGAGCCCCGCCCGTGTCCGATCTCTTCGCCGCCGACTTCAAGACGACCGCCTACTGGTGGGACCACGTCCCGCGGCCGGACCTGCCGCAGGTCGCGCCGCCGGCGACGGCGGACGTGCTCGTCATCGGCTCGGGCTACACCGGCCTCAACGCGGCGCTGGAGACGGCGCGCGGCGGGCGCGCAACGGTCGTGATCGACGCCGAGGCCGCCGGCTTCGGGTGCTCGACGCGCAACGGCGGCCAGATTTCGACCAGCATCAAGTCGGACTTCGACGACCTCAAGGCCCGCTACGGAGAGAGCGAGCGCGCCTACGGCATCCTCAAGGAAGGCCGTAACGCGCTTTCCTGGATCGCGGACTTCGTCCGCCGCGAGGCGATCGACTGCAATTTCGGCGTGGTCGGCCGCTTCCACGCCGCCCACAACGCCGTGCAGTACGAGAAGCTCGCCCGCTCGATCGGCCAGGAACCCAAGGGGCTCGAGACCGAGGCCTATGCGGTGCCGCGCAGCGAGCAGCGCCGCGAGATCGGCACCGACGGCTATCACGGTGGCCTCGTCTATCCCCACCACGCCTCGATCGACCCGGGCCGCTACCACCAGGGCCTGCTGGAGCGCTGCCTCGCCGCCGGCGTGACGGTGGTGCCGTACTGTCCCGCGACCAGCATCCGCCGCGAGGCGGGCGGCTTCGAGGTGACGACGCCGAAGGGGACGATCCGGGCGCGGGAACTCGTCGTTGCCACCAACGGCTACACCGGCGCGGTGACGCCGTGGCACCGGCGCCGCGTCATCCCGATCGGCAGCTACATCATCGCCACCGAGATGCTCGACGAGGCACTGGTGGCGCGGCTCATCCCGAACGACCGCATCCTCTCCGACACCCGCAAGGTGGTCTACTACTACCGGGCATCGCCGGACCGCCGCCGCATCCTGTTCGGCGGCCGCGTCTCGGCGGCGGAGACCGACCCGCGCGTCAGCGGCCCGAGGCTCCACGCCGACATGGTGCGGCTGTTCCCGGAACTCGCGACGACGAAGATCAGCCACTCGTGGATGGGCTTCGTCGCCTACACCTTCGATACGCTCGCCCACACCGGCCAGCACGAGGGCGCCTGGTACGCCATGGGCTACTGCGGCTCCGGCGTCTCGATGGCGAGCTACATGGGCATGCGGATCGGCCAGAAGATCCTCGGCAAGCCGGAGGGCAGGACCGCCTTCGACGACCTGCCCTTCCCGACCCGGCCGCTCTACACCGGCAAGCCGTGGTTCCTCGGCGCGGCGGTCGCCTGGTATCGCTGGCAGGACAAGTTCAACGTCTGAGGCCCTGAGGCGGCACGGTCCTTGCTGCGCGAACGGCATGGTTCAGCCGCCCGCGCGCGACGACCGCGCGGGTGAACGCCCGGAGTGCCCGCACCGTGTCACCCTTTGCCCGCATGTTGATCATCGCCGCGGCGCTCGCCGCCGGCGTCGCCCCGCCCGCCCTCTCCGACACGCCGGTGAAGTTCTCGCTCGACTGGAAGTTCGAGGGCCCGTCGGCACCGTTCCTGGTGGCGCTCGAGAAGGGCTACTTCAAGGACGAGGGCCTCGACGTCACCATCGATTCGGCCGGCGG
>CALRZT010000266.1:0-7207 GCA_943372725.1 Pseudoxanthobacter soli DSM 19599 | reverse complement strand
CGCCGTCGATGGGTGCGCGACCCTCGCCCTGCCGGGGACTTCAGACAAAAACGGGGCACGGCTCGGGCCGTGCCGGGGGCCTCGAACGAAAACGGGGCACGGCTCGCGCCGTGCCCCGTCGATGATCCATGCAGGGACGCCGGCGGGAGGGCCGGCGGGTCTTCAGTTCATCGCGATCTCGGCCACGCCGAAGCCGCCGATGAGGTTTGCGAGAATGAGCGCCCCGCCGAGTGCGACGACGGTCCACGTCATCACACCCCAGCAGGACGGCGTCACACGTCTGTCCATGAGGTTTCCTGAAAAGAGGAACAAGCCTCCCCGCGGTCGCCGGTGTCGACGAAGGCTGCCCCCCAGGGAGCCGACTCATCGTCCCGATGCGACCGAGCCCGAAGCAGTAACGAATTCTTTACCGTGTGCAAGCGTCTGCACGGGCATCTGCCATGAATTCCACCGATGGCTGCCATGCGCGATCGCGACCCTGGACGCGAAACGCGCCCGCGTGTGGCTTGCGGTCGCTCCGTCCGCCCGGGCAGGATCGGCGGGGGTCGATGGGGCCGGCGCGCATCGTTCACCCGCCGCCCGGGTTCGGCGTTGCCGCCATCCCGCCGCCAGCCTTTCGCCAGCCCAGGAGCCGAGACCGGTGAGCCAGCTGCCCCTTCTCGATCTCGTCGCGGTCGCCTGGTTCCTGGCGTGCTGGCTGGTCTACGGCCTCCTGGTCGATGCGAGCCCGCTGCGCGTCCGCTCGCTCTCCCACGTCATGGACGGCCACCGGCGCGAATGGGTCGCGACGATGGCGAAGCGCGAGATGCGCATGGTCGACACTGCCATCATGACCGGGCTGCAGAACGGCTGCGCCTTCTTCGCCTCCACCTCGGCACTCGCCATCGGCGCCGCCTTCGCGGTGCTGAACTCCTCCGACCGCGTCGCCGAGGTGATGTCGGATCTCGCGCCCGGCGGCGTCACGGCGGGTGAATGGGAGGCGAAGGGCTTCGGCCTGCTGCTGATCTACGCCTACGCCTTCTTCAAGTTCGGCTGGGCCTACCGGCTGTTCAACTACGCCTCGATCCTGATCGGGGCGGTGCCGCAGGGCGAGGAGGCGGAGACGCCGGAGGGGCGGGCGGCGGTCGGCCGGGCCGCCGATATGATCGTCATCGCCGGGCGCCACTTCAACCGCGGCCTCCGGGCGATGTTCCTGTCGGTGGGGCTGCTCGGCTGGTTCGCCGGGCCGTGGGCGTTCATCGCCACGACGACCTTCATCGTCGCTGTGCTGGCGCGCCGGCAGTTCGCCTCACGCTCGCTCGCCGCCAGCCTGCGCGGCGTCGACGATCCGCCGGCGGTGCGCTGAGGCCGCCTACTCGGCGGCGTCCCACACCGGAGCGTGGTCTTCCTCGATCAGCCGGCCGTCGGGCCGCGCGAGGCCGGCGATGCGCGCCATCTCGGCCTCCGTCAGGCTGAACTTGACGGCGCCGAGGTTCTCGATCAGCCGCTCGCGCCGCGCCGTCTTCGGGATGGCGGCGACGCCCGGCTGCTGGATCAGCCAGCGCAGCGCCACCTGGCTCGGCGTGCGGCCGTGCCTCGCTGCGATCTCCTGCATCACCGGGTCGTCGGACACGGCGCCGCGGGCGATCGGGCAATAGGCCGTCACCGCCATGTCGTGACGACGGCAGGCCTCCAGCACGCGCGTCTGCGACAGATAGGGATGGTACTCGATCTGGTTGCAGGCGAGTGGCTCGACGGCGCGGGCGGCCGCCTCCTCGACCATCGCCACCGTGAAGTTCGCGACGCCGATGGCCCGCGCCCAGCCGCGGCGCTTCACCTCGCAGAGCGCGTCGATCGACTGGGCGAGCGGCACCGTCCGGCTCGGCCAGTGGATGAGGAAGAGATCGACATAGGCGAGGCCGAGCCGTTCGAGGCTCTCCCCGGCGGACCGCAGCAGGTCCTTGGGCCCGAGATTGTCCGGCCACACCTTGGTGGTGACGAAGAGGTCGCCGCGGTGGACGTCGCTCGCCCGGATGCCCTCGCCGACCTCACGCTCGTTGGCGTACATCGCCGCGGTGTCGATGTGGCGGTAGCCGAGGGCGATCGCCTCGCCGACGACCTTGACGCATTCCGCGCCGCGCAGGTCCCAGGTGCCGAGGCCGATCGCCGGCATGGCGACCCCGGCGGCGTCGATGGTCGGAACCTTCACCGTCATGGCAATCGCCTCGTGTTGTGGTGGTCGGCGGGGGTGGTCAGCGCACCGGCTGCAGCGCGCTGCCCTCGACGGTGCCGACCTTGCCGTTCCAGCCGACTTCGCAGCGCCGCTCGTCGAGGAGCTTGCGCCAGGTCGCCGGCGAGCCGAACTGCCAGGTGGCGAACGGGATTTCCGGCCGGCACCAGCGCAGGACGATGCCGTCGGACCCGGCCGGGATCGCCCCGATCGTCCGCGACCCCTTCTCCATGTCGGCGGAGAGCGGCGTCTCCGCCGTCACCGCGTAGCGCATGTCGTAGGGGCCGGCGGACTGCGCCGCCGCCGCCGTGACGCCGGCGACGACGAGGGCTGCGGCGACGATGCCGCCCAGGGAGAGGCGCACGCCGGCCTCCGCGTCAGGGCAGGTCGTCGATGGTCGGCACGACCCGGCCGACAAGCCCGTAGGCGATCGCCTGCTCGGGGTCCATCCAGTAGTCGCGGTCGGTGTCGCGGTCGATCCGCTCGACCGGCTGGCCGGTGGCCTCCGAGAAGATCCGGTTCAGGCGGTCGCGCATCTTCAAAATCTCGCGCGCCTGGATCTCGATGTCGGTCGCCGGGCCGCTCGAGCCGCCGGAGGGCTGGTGCAGCAGGAAGCGGGTGTTCGGCGTGCAGTAGCGGTCTTCCTTCGGCACCGCGACGTAGATCAGCGCGCCGGCGCTCGCCACCCAGCCCATGCCGAGGATGCGCACGCGCGGCCGCACGAACCTGATCGCGTCGTGGATCATGTCGCCGGATTCGACGTGGCCGCCGGGCGACGACACCACCACGGTGATCGGGTCGTTGGAGACGTGGGAGAGGGCGAACAGCCGCGCGGTGACGTCGCGGGCGAGCTCCTGGGTGATGCCGCCGGTGATCAGCACCGTGCGGGCGTCGAACAGGTGCTTGTCGACCGGGATCGACTGCGGGGTCTTGGTCTTCTCCTCGTCGTCCTCGTCGTCGAGGCGGGACGGGATCCGGTCCGAGAAGCGCATGGGATGTGGTCCTGGTGGGCGAGAGGGGGGCGGCGAACGGGCCGCCGCAGACATCCCCCCATTTAGGACACGGGGGCGGCCGTTGCAAACGGGGGCGGGAGGGGCAAAGGAGCGCGCGGGCGATCGGCTGTGCGGCGCGTCACGCGCCGGTTGCCCGGCCCTCGACGCGCTGGCCAGATGCAGCGACCAATTCCGAAGCGCTTTCAACGCCATCGACAGTCGGGCGTCGAACCCGCCCGGACTGTCGCAAAACGCCGGCTGGCGCTCGGGCGCGGCACGGCCCGGTCAGACGCCGCCCTTCGCCCTCACTCCCCCGCCAGGAACGTGATCGTCAGCGTCTGGGCCGCCGTGCAGACGGTGTTCGGCTGGTAGGCGTTCTCCGGCGGGTCGAACATCGGGTAGAAATAGGCGTTCTGGCAGTTCGGCGAGCTCTGGCAGGTGGAGTCCGGGTTGCCGCACTGGCTCGGGTAGTTCTCCGGCCCCCAGGCGCTGCTCACCGGGCCCTGGCAGGTGTAGACGGTGGACGAGCCACAGGCGACCTGGACCGGCAGGTTGTAGGAGGCGCCGCCGGTGTCGGCACACTGGTTCTGGTCCCACAGCTGGTCCGTGCAGGTCGACGGGATCAGCGAGATGTCGAACCAGACGCAGTTGCCCTGATTGAAACAGCCGCCGTTCGTCGAGGGCTCGAAGTTCGTCTCGATCATCGTCTGGTGGTTCTGCTGCGCCTCGAAGCAGTTCGAGGGCACCGCGTCGGTGTCGGCGCAGAAGCGCGTCGAGGTGCCGTCCGCCGTGACGCTCGCCTGGCAGGTGGCGCCGGCGGCGATCTTGACGCCGTTGCCGCTCTTCGAGCAGCCGGAGCCCCAGCTGATCGAGCCCGGCGTGCCGCCCGAGGCGGTGAAGCCGACATAGATCGCCACGCTCTGCTTGTTGATGATCTTCACCGGCCCGGTCTCGGTGCTGTCGAGCTTCGGGCCCTTGCAGGCGCGCTCGGCGATCGCCTTCAGCTGCGGGTCGCG
Organism: Pseudoxanthobacter soli DSM 19599; assembly: GCA_943372725.1. Lineage (GTDB taxonomy): Bacteria > Pseudomonadota > Alphaproteobacteria > Rhizobiales > Segnochrobactraceae > CAMDHY01. Next base: position 2,990 of record CALRZT010000266.1, on the reverse strand, counting down.
GATCGGCGTCGTCTCCTTCGTCCGCTGGTCCTTGAAGGCATAGCCGTCGCCGCCGTCCTTCGGGCAGACGAGCTTCAGCTCCTTGCCGGCGGCGGCCGGCGTGAGCGTGGCGGCGAGGCCGAGGCCCGCCACGGCGAGGCCGGCTGCGAGCACGAACGAGGTCCCGATGTTGGCGAGGCTGTTCACGATGCGCATGGAGGTCGCTCCCTGGCACCCCTGGTGCGGCCACGACGGGGTGCCTCCCGGCACCCGCCGTCGCGTGCCGCCGGGGCGGACTATTTTCCGGCGAGGAAGGTGATGGCGAGCGTCTGGCCCGACAGGCAGACCGCGTTCGGCTGGTACTTGTTCTCGGGCGGGTAGAACATCGGGTAGAAATAGGCGTTCTGGCAGTTCGCCTTGCTCTGGCAGGTGGCGTCCGGGTTGCCGCACTTGCCGGGATAGTTGGAGTTGCCCCACTTCGTCGTGGTCGGCCCCTGGCAGGTGTAGGTGGGCTTGGCGCTGGTGCCGCAGGCGATCGAAACCGGGAAGTTGTAGGAGGCACCGCCGGTGCTGGCGCACTGGTTCTTCTTCCACAGCGCGTCCGTGCAGTTCTGCGGGATGACGCTGATGTCGAACCAGACGCAGTTGCCCTTGTTGAAGCAGCCGGCGTTGGTGCTCGGCTCGAAGTTCGTCTCCACCATCGTCTGGTGGTTCTGCTGCGCGTCGAAACAGTCCTTCGGCACCGCCTTCGGGCTGGCGCAGAAGCGCGACGGCGCGGCGTTGCTGGCGACCGTCGCCTTGCAGGTGGCGCCGGCGGCGATCTTGGCGCCGTTGCCGGACTTCGTGCAGCCGGAGCCCCAGGTGATCGGGCCGGGCTTGTGGTCGATGGTGGTGAAGCCGACGTAGATTGCGCCCGGCTGCTTGTTGGTGATCGTCACCGGCCCGGTCTCCGCCGTCGCCCCGAGCGTGGTCTCGCAGGCCTGCTCGGCGAGCGCCTTCAACTGCGGGTCCTTGATTTCGCTCTCGTCCTTGCTGCGGCGGTCCTTGAAGCGGTAGCCCTCGCCGCCCTCGCCCGGGCACATGAGCTTGAGTTCGGTGGCCGAGGCCGGGGTGGCGGAGCCGAGGCCAAGCGCCAGCGCGCCGATGCCGGTCAGCGCGACGATCGCCAGCACGGACGCGCCAGCGCGCACCGCCCGGATGATGGGACGCCGGATGATGGACCGCATGAAGTCTCTCCCCCTCCGCGGCACGGCCCGCCGGTCCGCCGCACAGTCGAACGCCGCACGAGCATCGACGCGCCGCGCGCAGGCCGCGTGCCGCCGATGTGGTCCCGCTTCGTGTTGGGTCGCCCCCGACCGAAGCGGAGATTAGCGGATTCTCGGGGCGGCCGGGAGGGGGGAAAGTCGGGGTGCGGAAGGGCGGCTGGCGGATGCCTCCCTTCTCCCGCCGCAAGGTGGGAGAAGGTGCCCCCGAAGGGGGCGGATGAGGGCTGGGTTGCGAAGCGGCGCGGAAGCCGCAGACTCGGCGCCTGCGGCTTCCGCTCCTGCGGAGCGGCCCTCACCCGCCCTTCGGGCGGGAGAGGGGGGTGCCGCAAGCGCGGGCTTCAGATGGGAGCGCCGCGAGCGCCGCGCGACCCCACTGCCCACTGCCCACTGCCTACTGCCGACTACTGCCGACCTTCACCTCAAACCCCCAGATGCCGCTGCATCGCCTCCGCGTCCGCGACCAGCTCCGCCGGCGGCCCTTCGAACGCCACCGCGCCCTTCACCAGCACGAGGATGCGGTCGCACGCCTCCGCCATGGCGCTCACCGTCTTGTCGACGATCAGCGTCGCCGTGCCGCCCGCGCGGATCAGCGCCAGCGTCCGCCAGATCTCGGCGCGCACCAGCGGCGCCAGACCCTCGGTCGCCTCGTCGAGGACGATCAGGCGCGGATTGGTCATCAGCGCCCGGCCGATCGACAGCATCTGCTGCTCGCCGCCGGACAGCTGGTCGCCGCCGTTGCCGATGCGCTCGGCTAGGCGCGGAAATACGGTGAGCACCCGCTCCAGCGTCCAGTCGCGGCCCCCGTCCACCCCAGCCCGCGCCGCCAGCGTCAGGTTCTCGCGCACCGACAGGCTCGCGAAGATGCCGCGCCCCTCCGGTACGTAGGAGACGCCGAGGCGGGCGATGCGCGAGGCCGACCAGCCGGTCACGTCGGTTCCGCCGACCGCCACGCGGCCACGCTTGATGGGCGTCAGGCCGAGAAGCGAGCGGATCAGCGTCGTCTTGCCCATGCCGTTGCGGCCCATCAGCCCGACGGTCTCGCCGGGGCCGATGGCGAGGTCGACGCCGCGGACGATGTGGCTCGCCCCGTAGTAGGTGTGCACGCCGCGGGCCTCCAGCAGGGGCGCCGATGTGGCCGCGCCCCGGCCGGCGGTGCCGGCGATGGCCTCGGCGGCGCTCATGCGTCCTCGCCGAGATAGGCGATGCGCACCTGCGGGTCGGCACGGACGGCATCGGGCAGGCCGGTGGCGATCACCGCCCCGTTCACCATCACCGTGACGCGTTGGGCAATCGCGAAGACGACGTCCATGTCGTGCTCCACCAGCAGCACTGCATGCGTGGTGGCGAGGCCGGCGATCAGCCGCCCGGTCGCGTCCGCCTCCTCCGGCCCCATGCCGGCGAGCGGCTCGTCGAGGAGCAGGATCGTCGGGTCGGTGGCGAGCGTCATGGCGATCTCGAGCTGGCGCTGCTCGCCGTGCGACAGGAGGCCGGCGGTGCGGGCCGCCCGGCTCGCCAGCCCGACGGTCGCGAGCGCCACTTCGGCCGCCGCGACGATGTCGCGCCGCCTGCCGGCCGGGGCGAGCAGGCCGCCGACCGAGGTGCGCCCGCGCTGGGCGGCGAGGCGGACGTTCTCGAGCACGGTGAGTTCGCCGAGGATGTTGGTGCGCTGGTAGGAACGGCCGACCCCGCGGCGGGCGATGCGGAAGGCCGGCCAGCCTGCGACGTCGGTGCCGCCGATGCGGATCT
>CALRZT010000265.1:0-7218 GCA_943372725.1 Pseudoxanthobacter soli DSM 19599 | reverse complement strand
TCCACCGCCTCGACAAGGCGCGCCACGCCAGCGGCTCGACGCCGACGGCGGAACTGCGCCTGCGCATGCAGCGGACCATGCAGGCGAACTGCGCCGTCTTCCGCACCGGCGAGGTGCTGGAGGAGGGCCACAAGCTCATCCACGAGGTGTGGGGCGGCTCCGACGACGTGCGCGTCACCGACCGCTCGCTGATCTGGAACTCCGACCTCATCGAGACGCTGGAGTTCGAGAACCTCATCTCCCAGGCGGTCGTCACGATGGATTCGGCGCGCAACCGCCAGGAAAGCCGCGGCGCCCACGCCCGCGAGGACTTCCCCGACCGCGACGACCGCGAGTGGATGAAGCACACCCTCGCCTTCGCCGACGAGGAGAAGCGGACGGTGTCGATCGACTACCGCCCGGTGCACACCTACACGCTGTCGAACGAGATCGAGTATATTGCCCCGCAGAAGCGGGTGTACTGAGCGGAGGAACGGCCATGCCCTCGCTGATCGGTCACAATCGGCGCGGGGGCTCGATGTACGCGATCACCTTCGATCTCGACACGCAGACGCTCGAACAGAGCTACGGCGGCTCGTCGTGGCGGAACGGCTATACCGACATCCGCAACACGCTGAAGAAGCACGGCTTCAACTGGCAGCAGGGCAGCGTCTATTTCGGCGACGAGACGGTGACGGCGGTCACCTGCGTGCTCGCCGCTCAAGATCTGACTCGTCGGCACCCCTGGTTCAAGGCAGCCGTCCGCGACATGCGGATGCTGCGGATTGAAGAGAACAACGACCTGTCGCCGGCGATCGAGGGGTCGTAGGCGCCGACGGCGAGGTGGCGTCAGAGTTACAAGGGAGTAGAGACGCAACCGTCCCTGCTCGCGAAGCGGGAAAGCTCTTGCCGCACGTAACGCTCCCCTGCAGAACTCTTCGGACCGAGTTCGGAGCACGAGCATGCGGCTCGTCCTTGTAGCAGTCCTTGCCGCGGCAGCCGTGCCGGCGGTCGCCGCCGATCTGCCGTCGCGGCTGGCCGGGGATCCGCTGATAGGATGCTGGCTCGAGCGCCGGTATGTCGATTCCGATTCACCGGGATGGACCAGCCTCTGTTTCAGCGGCACCGGCGTCGGAACGCACGCCGACTTCGACGGGATACATGGAGTCGAAGAGTCGTTCGGATACGAGGCGAAGGACGGCGAGTTGCGACACTGGGACCCGGGCACTCCACAGCGAGCCCGGACCTGTGCCTTCAGCATCTCCGGCAGGAGCCTGACCGTGAAGGGATGCGGCGTTCGCGGTACCTACGAACTAAGATGCAGGGACGTCAGGGTCTCCGACGGCTACGTCTCGTGCCCGCCCGCCGCGAAGTGAAGGCGGCAACCATGCCACCGAGATCCATCACTTTTTCGATTGTTCTCCTAGTGCTGGCAGGCTGTTCGACAGCAGGGCATCAACCGCCAGCGGAGCCCGCATCCGAAGAGCAGCTGCCCACCACGGAGAACTTGGCCGGTTGCTGGCGTGCTGTTTGGGATAGCGAGTACGGCCTTCAATCGCTGACCTATTGCTTCGATGGTAGGGGAAACGGCACAATAATCTATTTTGGTGATCAAGAAGGGCATGACCAAAATGTAGTTTATGGAATTTCCGGTAATGAGCTGACAATCGGGTATCAAGATCATAATGGCAAGATTGCGACATCCAACAAGTACGATATTCGCTTGACGGAGAGATCAATGAATATCACTGATGCGACCGATAGTCGAATTTTTCGCTTGGAGTGCAGAGACGTAGTCAATGCTGAGGAGCGGGTGAGCTGTAGAAAGTGAAGTGTGTGGTCTCAACAGACGTGGATCCAGCGGCCACCGAGGACCTCGCCCCGAAAAGCCCCGCTTCCGCCGTCTCACGTCCGCAACTCTGACCTTCGTCCGCCGGAAACCGCGCCTAGCGTCGCCTCCCGTCGTGCCCGCGTCCGCGGGGCGGCCGGTGCTTCTCGTGGCCTGCGGCGGTGGCTTCGGCCCGCCGGGGTGCGGAGACTTCCCCATGACGCCATCCGATCTGCCCGTCGCCGGCGAACCCGCCCGGCCGCCGAAACGCCTGTTCTCCACCGCCTCGCCGGCGGCGAAGTTCTTCCTCGTCGGCGGCCTGATCGTGCTGCTGCTCGTGCCGCTGATGCTGGTGAAGGGCCTCGTCGACGAGCGCGCCGCCTATGCAGACGGCGCGCGCGCCGAGATCGCCCAGGGCTGGGGCGGCACCCAGACCCTCGTCGGACCCTTCCTGGTCGTCCCCTACACCGTCGCCGAGACCGTCACAATCGACGGGCGCGAGACGCGCCGCGAAGTGCCGCGCACCCTCGTCGCCCTGCCCCACCGCTTCGCGGCCGCCGCCACCGCCGGCACCGAGGTGCTGAAGCGGGCGATCTACGCCGTCACCGGCTACCGCGCCGAGGTGGCACTCACCGGCGGCTTCGACGCGCTGACGCGGGCCGACTTCCCCGGCGACGTGGTGCGCATCGACTGGAGCCGGGCGGTGCTGTCGCTGTCGCTGTCGGATCCCTCGGGCCTGCGCGACGGCGTCGACCTGGAGCGGCCGGGCGCCGCCTCCCTCGCCTTCGAGCCCGGGCTCGGCACCGGCGGCGGCAGCGGCATCCACCTCAGGCCCTTCCCCGGCCTCGACGGTGCCGCCGAGGGCGTGCCGGCGCTGCCGTTCACCATCCCGCTGAAGCTCTCGGGCACGGACTGGCTGGCGATCGCGCCGGTCGGCCGCGACAGCACGGTGGCGATCGCCTCGGACTGGCCGCATCCGAGCTTCTTCGGCTCGTTCCTGCCGGAAAGCCGCACCGTCGAGACGACCGGCTTCACCGCCGCCTGGACGGTCCCCGATCTCGCCCGGCCGGTGCCGCAGATGCTGTCCAGCGTCGAGGCCGTCCTCGACGGCTTCGCCGGGGCGACGCTCGGCGTCCGCTTCCTCGATCCCGTCGACTTCTACGCCCTCGTCGACCGGGCGGTGAAGTACGGCATCCTGTTCCTCGCCGTCGCCTTCGGCGGCGTCTTCGCGATGGAACTCGCGAGCCGCGGGCGCTTCCATCCGGTGCAGTACGTCTTCGTCGGCGTCGCCTCGGTGCTGTTCTACGTGCTGCTTCTGGCGCTCGCCGAGGTGATTGGCTTCACGCCGGCCTATCTCGTCGCCTCCGCAGCCCTGGTGGCGCAGCTCGCCACCTATGTCGGCGTGGCACTCGCCAGCCGCCGGGCGGGGCTGGCGATGGCGGCGATCCTCGCGGTCGCGCTGGCGCTGCTCTACGCGCTGCTGCAGACCCAGGCCTATGCGCTGCTCGTCGGCACCGTCGCCGCCTTCGTCGTGCTGACGGCGGCGATGTTCCTGACGCTCAGGGTCGACTGGTCGGGCGCCCGGGCGGCGGTGGCGCCCCCGCCACCGCCCGAGCCGAGCGATGCTTCGCGGGCGATGGCGCCGCTGTAGCCTTCGCAGCTGCGAAGACATAGCGTCGCGCCGCATCGACGCCGCGGCCCGAATGACCTAGAACCATTCCTGTCCGGCGCCCCTCCCAGGCGGCGCCGGGCGGTCCGAACCGCCCGTCCGAACATGCCGAGAAAGACGCGTTTCCATGGTTGAGCTCGCCCTGCCGAAGAACTCGCAGATGAAGCCCGGGAAGACCTGGGCGCGTCCCGCCGGTGCCAAGACGGTGCGCGAGTACCGCATCTACCGCTTCGATCCCGAGACCGGCGAGAACCCGCGCATCGACACCTTCCAGGTGGACGTCGAGGATTGCGGGCCGATGGTGCTCGACGCCCTCATCTGGATCAAGAACAAGGTCGATCCGACGCTGACCTTCCGCCGCTCCTGCCGCGAGGGCATCTGCGGCTCGTGCGCAATGAACATCGACGGCGTCAACACGCTCGCCTGCACGCGTGGCATGGACGAAATCGACGGGGCGGTGAAGATCTATCCGCTGCCGCACCTGCCGGTGATCAAGGACCTCGTCCCCGACCTCACCAATTTCTACGCCCAGCACCGCTCGATCGAGCCCTGGCTGCAGACGGTGACGCCGACGCCGCAGAAGGAGTGGCGCCAGAGCCACGACGACCGCGCCAAGCTCGACGGCCTCTACGAGTGCATCCTCTGCGCCTGCTGCTCGACCTCGTGCCCGAGCTACTGGTGGAACGGCGATCGCTATCTCGGCCCGGCGGTGCTCCTGCAGGCCTATCGCTGGCTGATCGACAGCCGCGACGAGGCGACCGGCGAGCGCCTCGACAACCTCGAGGACCCGTTCCGCCTCTATCGCTGCCACACCATCATGAACTGCGCCAAGACCTGCCCGAAGGGCCTCAACCCGGCGAAGGCCATCGCCGAGATCAAAAAGATGATGGTCGAGCGGCGGGTGTGACCACGGCAGACGCCCGGACCGAGGATCTTCTCGGCTGGTTGATGGGCTGGTACGCGCGCCACTGCGACGGCGAATGGGAGCACGGCTACGGCGTCCGCATCGACTCCATCGATAATCCGGGCTGGTGCCTCCGGATTGATGTGGCTGGGACGGAGCTTGAGGGCCGCGCCTTCGACCCGCTGAGCCACGGCGATGAGTTCGACGGCCCTTGGTGGGACTGTCGTGTCGAGGGCGCCGAGTTCGTCGGCTACGGCGGTGCGACGGAACTGACGGAGTTGATCAGGGTCTTTCGGCGCTGGGCAGAAGGGCGTCTCATCTGATCGAATTGAGGCGACGGGGCGGTCACGTCGCGAGTTGCCGCGTCCCTCCCCTGCCAGGGGGAGGGACAGGCCGCGAAGCGGCCAGGGTGGGGCCTGTCAATCCGAACTCAGGTTCACGTTTGGATTGACAGGCCCCCACCTGCCGCGCCTGCGGCGCGGCTGTCCTCCCCCCTGGCAGGGGGAGGACGCGTCGGCGCCGGGGCGAGAACGCAACCTCAAGCCGCCCGCGACGCGACCTCGACCCGCGCCGGCAGCGCCACGCGCCGCCCCGTCGCCGTCACCCGCCCTTTGGCCCCATCGAGCGCCCCCGCCGCAAACTCCCGCGCGAGGAACCGCCGCCGCTCCGTCGGGCCGGGCATGACGAGGCCCGCCGTCGCCTCGCCCGCGAAGCCGAAGCGGGCGTAGTACTCCGGGTCGCCGACGAGGATCACCGCTGCATGGCCGGCCGCCTCGGCGCGGGCGAGCGCGAGCCGCATCAGCGCCGCGCCGACGCCGGCGCCGCGGCAAGTCTCATCCACCGCGAGCGGCCCCAGCAGCAGCGCGGGGCGGCCGCCGGCCGAGACGTTCCACAGCCGCACGGTGCCGACGAGGCGGCCGTCGCCGTCCTCGGCGATCAGCGCGAGCCCCTCGGCCGGCAGTCGGCCGCTGCGCAGCCGCTCGGACGACTTCAGCGTGCGCGCCGGGCCGAGGGCGGCGTCAAGCAGCGCCTCGCGCGCCGGCACGTCGGCGGCCCGCTCGTCGCGCAGGACGATCGGCGCGCGCGCCGAGGCGTCCGCGACGACGGCTCGGCCCGCCGGCAGCCGGGCGGGCGCCGCCTGGCTGGCGGCGTCGGTGAAGGGAACGGCCGTGAGGCCGTCGTCGGCAAGGGCGTGGAACATGGGCGCGAACCCCCGCCGTCGGCCGCGCGAGGCGGCGACGGGCATGCAGAACAGGTCGGGAGGGGGTGCCGCCCGGTCGCCCGGGCGGCGCAGTTCAGGACGGAGCCGCGGTCAGACGGCGGGCGTCAAATCACGTAGGCCTTGAGCGGCGGGAAGCCGTTGAAGGCTACCGACGCGTAGGTCGTCGTGTAGGCGCCCGTGCCCTCGATCAGCACCTCGTCGCCGATGGCGAGCGAGATCGGCAGCGCGTACGGCGCCTTCTCGTAGAGCACGTCGGCCGAATCGCAGGTCGGGCCGGCGAGCACGCACGGGGCGGTCTCGTCGCCGTCGTGCAGGGTGCGGATCGGGTAGCGGATCGCCTCGTCCATCGTCTCGGCGAGGCCGCCGAACTTGCCGATGTCGAGGTAGACCCAGCGCATCGTGTCGTCGGCGTGCTTCTTCGAGATCAGCACCACCTCGGTCTTGATGACGCCGGCACCGCCGACCATGCCGCGGCCCGGCTCGATGATCGTCTCCGGCAGACGGTTGCCGAAGTGGCGACGCACCGAATCGGTAATGGCGCGGCCATAGGCGTTCACCTGCGGCACGTCCTTCAGGTACTTCGCCGGGAAGCCGCCGCCGAGGTTGACCATCTTCAGGCCGATGCCGCGCTCGCCGAGCTCGCGGAACAGGCCGGCCGCCGAGGCGAGCGCCTGGTCCCACGCCCCCGTGTTGCCCTGCTGCGAGCCGACGTGGAACGACACGCCGTAGGCCTCGAGGCCCGAACGGTGGGCGTGCTCGAGCACGGTGGGCGCCATCGACGGGTCGCAGCCGAACTTGCGCGACAGCGGCCACTCGGCGCCGGCACCGTCGCAGAGGATGCGGCAGAACACGCGGCTGCCAGGGGCGGCACGGGCGATCTTGTCGACCTCGGCCTCGCAGTCGACCGCGAACAGGCGGATGCCGAGCTGGAAGGCGCGGGCGACGTCGCGCTCCTTCTTGATGGTGTTGCCGAAGGAGATGCGGTCGGCGGTGGCGCCGGCATCCATCGCCATCTCGATCTCGGCCACCGACGCGCAGTCGAAGCACGAGCCGAGCTCGGCGAGCAGGCGCAGGATCTCCGGCGCCGGGTTCGCCTTCACGGCATAGAAGACGCGGCTGTCGGGCAGCGCGCGGCGGAAGGTGGTGAAATTCTCGCGCACGACGTCGAGGTCGACCACGAGGCAGGGGCCCTCGGGACGTCGGGTGCGGAGGAACTCGGCGATTCGGTCCGTCATGGCGGAACTCCCGTACGAAGACGGTGGACCGTCCGGAGCGTCGCCCTCGACCGCCGCTGTGGAGACGGTGGCCGATGCGGATCGATCCGGACCGCCGACGCGTGGGCGTCGACGAGCGATGGGCGCCGTAGGCGAACGCATGACCCTCAACGGGACAGATCCCGCTAAGGTTTCGTGTGAACGCCATCGCTTGGAACGGGAATTCCCGATCCGCACAGCCGGCAAAGATGTAGTCGCCTCTTTAGTAACCCCGACCTTTGGAGGGCCGGCAGAGACCAAAAAAGCCCGCTACGTCGTTGCTTCAAGTCGCGTCCGCCGATGGAGAATCGGCTTAGACCCGGTTAATCCGGTCACCGGTCTGCCCAGTCGGGATTTCCGACT
>CALRZT010000264.1:0-7245 GCA_943372725.1 Pseudoxanthobacter soli DSM 19599 | reverse complement strand
GCGACTGGCGGGTGTGGCCGCCGGCGACCACCTGCTCGGTCTCGAAGAACAGCGTGCGCAGGAGCTGGGCCTTCCAGCCGTTCCACACCCCCGGCCCGACCGCCTTGATGTCGGCAACGGTGAGGATGTGCAGCAGCTTCAGCCGCTCCGGCGACTGCACGATGCGGGCGAAATCGGCGATCGTCTTCGGGTCGGAGAGATCGCGCGACTGCGCCGTCATGCTCATCACGAGGTGCGTCTCGATCAGCCAGGCGACCGTCTCGGTCTCCGCCGCCGTCAGCCCGAGGCGCGGGCAGAGCCTTCGGGCCACCTTGGCGCCGGCCGTCGAATGGTCCTCCGGGCGGCCCTTGGCGATGTCGTGCAGGAACAGCGCCACATAGAGCACGCGGCGGTTCTGGATGGCGTCGACGAGACGGGTCGTCAGCGGGTGCTCGTCGGCGCGGTCGCCGCGCTCGATCTCCGAGAGGATGCCGATGCAGCGCAACAGGTGCTCGTCCACCGTGTAGTGGTGGTACATGTTGAACTGCATCATCGCGATGACCTTGCCGAAGTCCGGCACGAAGCGGCCGAGCACGCCCGCCTCGCTCATCCGTCTCAGCACGATCTCCGGCTCGCGCCGCGAGGTCAGGATCTCGAGGAAGAGCCGGTTCGCCTCGGCGTCCTCACGCAGGTCGTGGTCGATCAGCTTCAGCGAGCGCCGGATCAGCCGCATCGCATCCGGGTGGAAGGCGAGCGCGTGCTTGTCGGCCAGGTGGAAGATGCGCACGAGGTTGACCGGATCGCGCTCGAACACGCCGTCGTCGACAATGGTGATGCGGTCGTGGTCGACGACGAAGTCGGCGCTGTCGGCGAGCGCCGCCCGCCGCCGGCGCATCGAGCGCAGGAAGCGGTTGAGCCCGGTGACGGTCTTCACCTGCTCGTCCTCCAGGGCCGAGCAGAAGATGCGCGTCAGGTCGCCGACGTCCTTCGCCACCAGGAAGTAGTGCTTCATGAAGCGCTCGACGTCGCGCAGGCCCGGGTGGCTGGTGTAGCCGAGCCGGACGGCGATCTCGCGCTGGATGTCGAAGGACAGCCGCTCGTCGGCCTTGCCGGTGAGGAAGTGCATGTGGCAGCGCACCGCCCACAGGAAGTCCTCGGCCTTGCGGAAGAGGTTGTATTCGCCGCGGGTGAACACGCCCTTCTCGACGAGGTCGCCGGCGCGGCGGACTCGGTAGAAGTACTTGGCGATCCAGAACAAGGTGTTGAGGTCGCGGAGGCCCCCCTTGCCCTCCTTGACGTTCGGCTCGACGAGGTAGCGCGAGCGGCCCTGGCGGCGGTGGCGCTCGTCGCGCTCGGCGAGCTTGGCCGCGATGAACTCCGCCGCCGTTCCCTTCACCACCTCGGCGTCGAAGCGCACCAGCAGCGAATCGGCCAGCCCCGCATCGCCCCACAGGTGGCGCGCCTCCAGCACGGCGGTGCGGATCGTCATGTCGGTGCGGGCGAGCCGGATGCACTCGTCGACGGTGCGGGTGGCGTGGCCGACCTTCAGGCGCAGGTCCCACAGCGCATAGAGCACGAACTCGATGACGCTCTCGGTCCACGCCGTCTGCTTGTAGGGCAGCAGGAACAGGAGATCGACGTCGGAGCCCGGCGCCAGCGTGCCGCGGCCGTAGCCGCCAACCGCCATGATGGCGATGCGCTCGCCCTTGGACGGATTGTCGGCCCGGTAGACGCGCTCGACCGCGATGGTCGCGAGCTCGCGGATGATGACGTCCTGCAGGTGCGACAGCCGGCGGGCGCAGGCGGCGCCGCTGCCGTCGACGGCGAGCATCGCCTCGGCGCGGGCGAGCGCCTCCTTGCGCACCTCCTTGAGGCGCGCGACCAGCTTCGGCCGCACGTCGCGCTCGGCGCTGGCGTCGGCGAGCACCCGGAGTTCGCGCGACAGCGCCTCGGCGTCGACGATCTCGGACAGGCGCGGGTCGACCTTCCGCATGTCGCTTCTTCTTGTCCTTCCGGCGGCCGGACGGGGCCGGCGAACCGGCGGACGTTATATCGCCGCCGCGACGGGCGCCACGGGATCGTGCCGACTGCCCAAAATCCGGTCAAGCCTCGCGACGGGACGGAGAGCCGAGGCCCTTGGCGATCAGCCCGCGAGTTTGAGTTTCAGACCGAGTTCCGCCGCCTTGGCCCGAACCTCTTCGGCGGGGCGGGAGAGCTTCAGGCTGATCGCCTCCGCCGGCGCGCCCTCCACGGCCAGCGTCTTCAGCCGCTGCACCTCCTCGAAGGACCATGTTAGTCCCATCGCAACGGGTCCGGCACCCTGTGTCATGGAAGTCTCCCTTCGGACGTGCCCCCTCGCAGCGATCCAACGAGGCGGCGGACAGATCGTTCCGCGTCAGGGACAGGGGGTCATCGTCACCGGGTCGGCCGCCGCCGGCAGCAGGCCGCCGAAAGGGCGGCAGCCGTCGGGCGTGCAGAGCCGCCAGTCGCCCGCTTCCGGCGCCCGCCGCAGCGTCACCGACAGCAGCGAGAGCCCCGGCGTCCAGCGCCACCAGGTGCCGTCGAAGCGGGCGTCCGCCGGCGGCTCCATGCCGGCGCCGGTGCCCTTGACGCGCGCTTCCACGAGCACGAGGGCGGCGGGCTGGACGCGCCAGTCCTCTTCCCAGGCGGTGCGCTCGATGGTGTGCGTCCAGGCGAGCGTGAAGACGAGCGTCGCCACCCGCACCACCTCGCCGCCGCCGGCGAGGCAGAGCGCGCTCACGGCGTCGCGGAGGGGCCGGCCGCGCGGCGGGCCGCCGTGCGGGTGCGCCAGACGTGCCAGACCGCGAAGGCGATGCAGGCGGCCCAGCCGATCTCGTCGGTGATCGGGGCGCTGACGACGAGAAAGCCGGCCGCGCCGAACGCCCAGATCCGCTCCCACCATGTCACAGGTGTCAGCCCGTAGCCGATCGCCGCCACCGCCCACAGCGAGACGGCGACGATCGCCTTGGCGAAGACGTAGACGACGGCCGGCCAGAAGCCGATCGCCTCGGCGAGCGGACCGCCCTCCTGCAGCATCAGCACCGGCGCGTAGACGGCCATGAACGGCACGACGAAGCCGGCGATGGCGACCCGCATGGCGTTCAAGCCGATCTTCATGCCGCTGACCTTCGCGATCGGGGCGGCGGCGAAGGCGGCGAGCGCCACCGGCGGTGTCAGGTCGGCCATGATGCCGAAGTAGAACACGAACATGTGGCTGACGATCAGCGGCACGCCGAGCTCGAGCAGGGCGGGTCCGGCGATCGACGAGGTGATGATGTAGTTCGGGATCGTCGGGATGCCCATGCCGAGGACGAGGCAGGTGATCATCGTCAGAACGAGCGACAGAAACAGCGAGCTCTCGCCCACCGAGACGACGACGCGCACGAAGGTCGACGCTGCCCCCGTGAGGCTGAGGACGCCGATGATGACGCCGACCAGCGCGCAGGCGACGCCGACGGGCAGCGCGTTGCGGGCGCCGTCGGCGAGGCTGTGCACCACCGCCGACAGCGTCTCGCGGCCGCCGCGGTAGAAGGCGTTGACCGCGAGCATGGCGATGATCAGCAGCACCAGCGCATCGACGCCGAAGCGCAGGAAGGTCGAGGCGGCGAGCCCGATGACGATCCAGAACACCATCTTGAAGGGCAGCGGCCCGAGCCGGGCTGCGAGCGGCAGGCCGAGGATGATGAGGGCCGTCAGGGCGAGGCCGATGGTGCCGGAGAACAGCGGCGTGTAGCCGGAGAACAGGAGCCAGACGAGGGCGGCGAGCGGCAGGATCAGGAACCACTGGCGCCGCAGCGCCCCGAGCGCGCTCGGGCAGTCCGCCTTGGCGATGCCGCGCAGGTTCAGCCGCCCGGCCTCGAGGTGCACCATCACGAAGACGGTGAAGAAGTAGAGGAAGGCCGGGATGATCGCCGCCGTGACGATGTCCGCATAGGGGACGCCGAGGGTCTCGGCCATGATGAAGGCGACCGCCCCCATCACCGGCGGCATGATCTGCCCGCCCATCGAGGCAGTCGCCTCGACCGCACCGGCGAAGGCCGGCCGGTAGCCGAAGCGCTTCATCAGCGGGATGGTGAACTGGCCCGTGGTGACGACGTTGGCGACGCCGGAGCCGTTGATCGTGCCCATCAGCGCCGACGACACCACAGACACCTTCGCCGGGCCGCCGCGGGTGTGGCCGACGGTACCCATGGCGATGTCGTTGAACAGCTGGATCATGCCGGCGCGCTCGAGGAAGGCGCCGAACAGGATGAACAGGAAGATGTAGGTCGACGACACGTAGGTGGGCGTGCCGTAGAGGCCCTCGGTGCCGAGGAAGAGCGCGTCGACGATCTGGGCGAGGTCGTAGCCGCGGTGATCGAGCGGAGCCGGCAGGTACTGCCCGAACAGGCCGTAGGCGAGGAAGATGCCGCAGATGATCGGCAGCGCCCAGCCCATCAGCCGCCAGCCGGCGATGAAGACCAGCGCGATGGCGACGAGGCCGACATAGATGTCGGCCTCTGTCGGGTCGCCGGCGCGGATGATCAGGTCGTCGTGGTAGCGCCAGTGGTAGAGCCCGACGAGGAAGCCGACGATGCCGAGCCCCCACAAGAGCCAGCGCAGCGCCGGCTTCGTCGGCCAGCCCTCGGCCGCCAGCCCGAACAGGAGCAGCATCAGGAAGCCGACGTGCACGGAGCGCACGACCTGGCTCGGCAGCAGCGCGTAGGCGGCGGTCCACAGCTGGAACAGCGAGAAGGCGATGGCGATGAGGAACAGCACCCGCCCGGCCCGGTTCAGCCCGAACCCCGGCAGGTGCCCCTCGACGGTCGCCTCGTCGAGCGGCGGCGCCGCGGTGGTGACGGCGGTGGCGGTGGTCATCAGCGACGGCCTCGCGCAGCGTTCGTGGGGGGCACGTGTCCCTCCCCTGCCAGGGGGAGGGACAGGCGACCGCAGGTCGCCAGGGTGGGGCCCGTCAATCCGGAGTGAGACGGCGGTCGGGGTCGAGCCCGTGATTCACAGGCCCCACCCTGACCGCTTCGCGGTCTGTCCCTCCCACCCATGTCGGCATGCCGACATGGGCACCTGACGTGACCGAAGCGGGCAAGCCCGCTTCGGTTGCAGGGGAGGGACGGCTCACCTCACATCGCGCCCTTTTCCTTGTAGAAGCGCTCGGCGCCCGGGTGCAGCGGCACGGGCGAGTTCTTCGCGGCCTCGTCGAGCTTGATGCCCTTCGCCGCGGCGTGGGCGGCGGCCATCTGGTCGAGGTGGTCGAACATCGACTTCGTCATCGCGTAGACGAGGTCGTCCGACAGGTCGGCGCGGGTGACGAGGAAGTTCTGCACGCCGGCCGTCGACACGGCCGCGTCCTGGCCGGTGTAGGTGCCGGCCGGGATCGTCACCGGCACGTAGGGCAGGCCGATCTTCTCGACGTCGGCGGCGGGCACCTCGACGATGGTGATCGGCACCGCGCTCGCGAGGTCGCGGATCGAGGCGACGCCGAGGCCGGCCGACTGCAGGGTGGCGTCGAGCTGGCGGTTCTTCATGAGTTCCACGGACTCGGCGAACGGCAGGTATTCGACCTTGCCGAGGTCCTCGTACTTCAGTCCGGCGGCGGCGAGGATGGTGCGGGCGTTGATCTCGGTGCCGGACTTCGCCGCGCCGACCGAGACGCGCTTGCCCTTCAGGTCGGCAAGCGTCTTGATGCCGGACTCCTGCGAGGCGACCACCTGGATGAAGTTCGGGTAGATCGCCGCCACCGTGCGCAGCCCCTCGAGCTTCTTCTTGAAGCCGGCGTCGGCGTCGCCCGCCCAGGCGAGGGCAAGCGAGTCGCCGAGCGAGAAGGCGATCTCGCCCTTGCCGGCGTCCAGCAGATTGAGGTTCTCCACCGAGGCCTTCGTGGCCTGGGCGGTCGGCCGCGCGTCGGGGATCGATTCCGCGTAGATCTTCGTCAGCGCCACGCCGAGCGGGTAGTAGACGCCCGAGGTGCCGCCGGTGAGCACGTTGATGAACTCGGCACGCGCCGCCTGGGTGCCGGCGGTGAGCAGCGCCGCGCCGGCGACGGCGGCGAGCACGGCGGAGCGCAGTCTGGTCAGCTTCGAGGGTGTCGTCAGCATGGGGGATGTTTCCTCCGGTGGCGGCACGCCTCGCATCGGCGCGCTCGGATGACGCCGCGGCGGCGAACCGTGCGGCGGAAGCCCGCAGGGTAGGGGGAGTGGACGCGCAGGCGCAACCCGCCATTGGGCGAAGCACCCACCGCGACCCGCCCCGCTGCGGTCTCGCTCTGCGGGTTGGCCCGCTCCCTGGCAGCCGGCCGGTCCGGCGGCGGACGGCGGCGGATCGCGCGCCGGGAATTCCGATATATCGAGAATAGTCTTGACTCGCGATATATCGCGATCTATTCCGTTCGCATGCAACATGATCATCATGATCGGCCACACGGCCACACCCACCGCCACGGCCACCCCGGCCGCGGCCACCCCAGGGGCGAACACGGCGGCTGGCACGACACCCGCCACCGCGGCGCCCGCGACGACCAGCACGGCGGCCCCCATGACCACCACGGGCCGCACCACCGGCAGGGCGGCCGCCGCGGCGGCCGGCCCTTCGACTACGGCGAATTGCGCCTCCTGGTGCTCGCGCTGATCCGCGACACCCCTCGCCACGGCTACGAGCTGATGAAGGCGATCGAGGAGCGGATGAGCGGCAGCTACACCCCGAGCCCCGGCGTCATCTACCCGACGCTCGCCTGGCTCGAGGACATGGGCTACGCCCGCGCCGAGGCCGAGGGCGGCCGCAAGCGCTTCCACATGACGCCCGAAGGCGAGGCCTTCCTCGTCGCCAACCGCGCCGCCATCGATGCGCTCGTCGCCCGCACCACGCCCACCGGAAAGGGTCCGCCCGCCGGCGTCCCCGATCCGATCCTGCGCGGCATGGAGAACCTCAAGATGGCGCTGCGCCTGCGCCTGCGCGACGGGCCGCCGGACGACGCCGCCCTCGAGACGATCGTCGCGGCCCTGGATGCGGCCGCCCGCGCCGTGGAGAACAGCCGATGACCGACCCCGTGACGAGCGTCGCCGAGGTGGCGACCGACCACGCCGCCCGCTACCTCGTGCAGCTCTGCAAGCATTTCCGCCACAAGTGCCCGGACACCGCGTGGGCCGAGGACGGCTCTGCCGGCCGCATCGTCCTGCCGATCGGCGACTGCCGCCTCGCCGCCTCGCCGTCGGCGCTGTCGATCGAGGTCACGGCCGCCGGGACGGAACCGCT
>CALRZT010000263.1:0-7324 GCA_943372725.1 Pseudoxanthobacter soli DSM 19599 | reverse complement strand
GCTTCGACGGCACCTCGGTGCGCGACATCGCGCGCGCCGCTGGAATCGCCGAGGGGGCGCTCTACCGCCACTTCCCGTCGAAGGAGGCGCTCGCCCGCAGCCTTTTCCTCGACGGTTATGCCCGCCTCGCCGCCGACATCGGCGACCTGTGCACCGCGGTGCCGGGCTTTCCCGGCCGCGTCGCCGCCCTCGTCGGCCACTTCTGCCGGCTGTTCGACGAGGAGCCGACACTGTTCGGCTTTCTGCTTCTCAACCAGCACGACCACCTGCGCTTCGTCGACCGCAACGACGACGCGGCGAACGTCGTCTCGGCGCTCGAGCGGGTGTTTGCCGAGGCGGTGGCGGCCGGCGAGATCCCGCCACAGGACGTCGCCCTCGCCACGGCGCTGGCACTCGGCACCGTCGTTCAGCCGGCGGTCTTCCACCTCTACGGCCGGCTCGAGGGAACGCTCGCCGGCCATGCCGAGACGATCGCGACCGCGGTGCTGCGGGTTGTTGGGGTGAAGGCGCCGGCGTCCGGCCCGCCGCCGGCGGAGACGCCGCCGCCCGCGCGCCGCGCCCGCGTCCGCTCCGCCGTCACCTGAGCGCGGCCCCGCGCTGCCGCCGGTCCCGGCTGCGGCGCGGCTTCACATATGACGCGACCCGCCGTCGGCTTTCCGGGCGCGCGCCCCCGGCCCATATTGGCGTCGTCCGGCTGGACGCGGGTTGCGATGCTCGGGGGAGCTCTTGATGATGGACAGTGTGTCCGTGCTCGTGGTGGGAGCCGGCCCGACGGGGCTGCTGCTCGCGGCGGAACTGCAGCGGCGCGGCGTGCGCTGCCTCCTCGTCGACGACCACGAGGCACCGCTCGACTGGGACCGGGCGACGGTGGTGCACCCGCGCTCGCTCGAGGTCTTCGACACGCTCGGCATTGCCGAACCGCTGCTCGCCGCCGGCGTCAAGCAGCGCTGGGCGCGCCTGCATTCCGACGGCGCGGTGCTGGGGGAGATCGACCTGTCGCTCTGCGGCAGCCGCTACCCGTTCAACATCGGCATCTCGGAGGAGGTGACCGAGACCATTCTGACCGACTACCTGGCCCGCCACGGCGGCACGGTCACGCGCTCGACGCGGCTCGTCGACCTCGACGTCCGCGACGACGGCGTCGTCGCGACCCTCGATCAGGCCGGCTCCACTGTCCAGGTTCACGCGACGTGGGTGGTCGGATGCGACGGCGTCCGCAGCACCGTGCGCACCCTCGCCGGCATCGAGCGGGACGGCCACGACATCGCCGAGCCGTGGGCGGTCTTCGACGCGACGATCGAGGACTGGCGGCAGCCGTTCGAGGCCAACTACGCCTATCTCGACGAGATCCCGGTCATCCTGACCGCGCTGCCCGGCGAGAGCTGGCGGGTCTATCTCCGGCCGAGCAGCGGCCAGTCCGATCTCGTCGACGACGCGGCGCGGACGCTGCGGCGCTACCTGCCGGACGTGCGCTTCCGCGGCGTCGCCAACCCGACGCGCTTCCACTGCCTGACGTCGGTGGCGCGGTCCTTCCGCGCCGGCCGCCTGTTCCTGGCAGGAGACGCCGCCCACACCTGCAGCCCGGCCCAGGGCCACGGCATGAACAGCGGCCTGCAGGACGCCTTCAACCTCGCCTGGAAGCTCGCGCTCGTCTGCCAGGGCACCTGCCCGGAGGCGCTGCTCGACAGCTACGAGGCCGAGCGGCGTCCCGTCGCCGAACTGGTGACGGCCGAGGGCGACCAGGCCGAGACCATGCAGACCATGAAGGACGCACGCGACCGGCGCGCCCGCGACAGGGCGATCCGGGCGGTCTTCGCGGACCCGGCCTCGCGCCACCACGAGGCGATCGCCGAGGCGGAACTCGACATCGACTATGGCGCCTCGCCGATCGTCATGGGCGACCGCCGGGACGCCCTCGCCCCGGGTCAGCGGCTGCCGGATTCCATCGCGATCCGACCCGCCGGCGGCGGCGCCGGCCGTCTCCATGAACTCGCCAGCCGGCCCGGCCACACGGCGATCCTGATCGGCGCAGCGGCGGTGACGGAGGACGAGCTCGCCGAGACCCACCGCGCCGTCCGCACCCGCACGGCCACGCCCGTGATCGAGGCGAGCTTCGCGCTCAGCGCCCGCGCCGGCAGCAGCGGCGGACCGGCGCGCCTCGATCCGGCGGTGGCGGCGGGTCTCGGCATCGACGGGCTGACGCTGATCGTCGTCCGCCCCGACGGCCACGTCGGCCTGCGCGCCGACGCGGACCACGCCGAAGCCCTCGACGCCTATGCGAGGCTACTCGGCGTGCGGCCGACCTGAAGGCGGCTGAGGCGGGCGCCTCGCGCCGGCGGGCGGGGCACGCTAGGGTGGTGGGCGCGGGGACCGTCAGCGGAGACGCCGATCATCATGTCGCACGCCACATCCCCAGCCGCCACCACCCCCTTCGCCCTCACCGGGCTCGACCATGTCGTCTTCCGCATCGTCGACGTCGAGCGGATGCTCGGCTTCTGGTGCGGCGTGCTCGGCTGTCCGGTGGAGCGCGAGCAGCCGGAGCTCGGCCTCGTGCAGATCCGCGCCGGCGCGGCGCTGATCGACCTCGTCACCGTCGACGGCGTGCTCGGCCGTCGCGGCGGGCCGGCGCCGGGGGCGGACGGCCACAATGTCGAGCACGTCTGCGTCGGCGTGCGGCCCTACGACGAGGCGGCGCTGACGGCCCACCTCGCTCGCCACGGCGTCGCGGTGCTGGAATCCGGGCCGCGCTACGGGGCCGAAGGCGAGGGTCCCTCGCTCTATGTGCGTGATCCCGAGGGTAACGTCATCGAGCTGAAGGGGCCGCCGGACTGACGCGCCGCCGGACGCGGACGCCTCAGGCCTCGGCGAAGCGCACGCAGCCGCGGCCGTCCTGCTTGGCGACGTAGAGGGCGCGGTCGGCGAGTTCCATCATGCGGTCGAGGGTGTGGCAGCGCGGGTCGCCCTCGAAGACGCCGATGCTCGCCGTCACCGCCACGGCGAGCGGCCCGGCTGGCACCGGCTCGCCGACCACCGCCTGCAGCACCGCCTCGGCGACGAGCGGCGCCCCG
Organism: Pseudoxanthobacter soli DSM 19599; assembly: GCA_943372725.1. Classification (GTDB taxonomy): domain Bacteria; phylum Pseudomonadota; class Alphaproteobacteria; order Rhizobiales; family Segnochrobactraceae; genus CAMDHY01. The sequence goes on along the minus strand of CALRZT010000263.1, from coordinate 4,256 downwards.
CGCGGGTCGTTCGGCGACAGCACCAGCACGAACTCGTCGCCGCCGAGGCGGGCGACCACCGCCCCCTCCCCCACCACGGCACGGCTGCGGCCGACCACCTCGCGCAGCACGGTGTCGCCGGCGCCGTGGCCATAGCGGTCGTTCACCGCCTTGAAGTGATCGACGTCGAGCAGCATCAGCGTCACCGGCACGCCGTCCGAGCGGGCGCGGGCGGTCAGCTTCTCGGTCTCCTCGCGGAAGTGGACGCGCGTCGAGGCACCGGTCAGCTCGTCGAAGAAGGCGAGGCGCAACAGGTCGCTGTCGGCGCGGTAGCGTTCCGTCATGTCGAGAGTGATCTGCAGGCTGTAGCGGCCGAAGGGCTGCAGGATGAAGCGCAGGCGGCGGGTCTGGCCGTCCTCGCAGCGCACCCACCATTCGCCCTGGTCGGCCACCGGCGCGCCGGCCCGCACGGCGGCGATGGCGGCATTCCAAGTCGCCTCCGCCTCGGCCCGGTAGATCGGATCGGGATAGGCGTGCTCGAACCAGGCGTCGAAGGTCGGCGAGGTGTTGAAGCCGTAGTAGCCGAGCGTGCGGATCAGGTACTCGTTGCAGAAGACGGCCTTGTAGTCCTCGTCGAAGATGTCGATGCCGATCGGCACGGCGTCGAGGGCGCGGCGGAAGGTGCCGTCGGGAACGCCGACCGCCGCCACCGATTCGCGCGGTTCGATGCTGGCGAGCCATCCCGGCCCGAAGCGGCGGCAGGCGACGCCGATGTGGCGAGTCTCGCCGCGAACGGCGTGGAAGATCGGCAGCCACGACCCGGTCGGCACAGTCGGCGCCGCGACGTGGCGGGCGACGACCAGGGCCGCGGCGGGTCCGAGCAGGTCCTCCAGCGGGACGGCCGCCGTGCCTCGCCCCCAGGCCGCCGGCCGCTCGAAGAGCTCCGCCGCCGGGGCGTTGCAGGCGAGCACGGACCGGGCATCGCGGGACAGCAGCAGGAGCGCCGAGGAGACGGCGTCGAACCACGCGCCGAGGGAAAGATCGTCGCCGACGTCCTGCATCGCCCCCATCTGCAAACTCAATCTGCGGCCAGTTTGCGGCAGAGGTGCCGTCGGGCGCAACCGGCCCCGCGCCGCGACGCACCGGCTAACGGATGTGTGACGGGGCCGGAGCCGCGCCGCTGGACGCCGCCGCCGCCGCGGGGCACCTTCGCCCGACGGAGGACACCCATGACGACCCGTCCCGATGAGACGACCCGCGCACCGATCCCTTTCCTGGAAGCCTGCATCGACCAGGCGCTCGGGCGCGAGCCGGCCGACCTCGTGGTCAAGAACGTCAGGCTGCTGAACGTCGTCACCGGCGAGATCGTGGAGACCGACATCGCGATCACCGGCGACCGCATCGTCGGCACCTACGCCATCTACGAGGGGCGGCAGGTCGTGGACGGGCGCGGGCTCTTCGCCGTGCCGGGCTTCATCGACACCCACGTCCACGTCGAATCGACGCTGGTGACACCGTTCGAGTTCGACCGCTGCGTGCTGCCGGCGGGCACGACGACGGCCGTCTGCGACCCGCACGAGATCGCCAACGTGCTCGGCCGCGAGGGGCTCGACTACATCATCGCCTGCGCCGAGCGGACCGTGATGGACCTGCGCGTGCAGCTCTCCTCCTGCGTGCCGTCGACGACGCTCGAGACCTCCGGCGCGCGGCTCGAGGCGGAGGACCTCGTGCCCTACCGCGACCACCCTAAGGTGATCGGGTTGGCCGAGTTCATGAACGTGCCGGGGGTGCTCAACAAGGACGCCGGCTGCCTGGCGAAACTCGCCGCCTTCCAGGACCGCCACATCGACGGCCACGCGCCGCTTCTCACCGGCCGCGACCTCAACGCCTATCTGTCCACCGGCGTGCGCACCTGCCACGAGACGACGCTGCTCGACGAGGCGCGCGAGAAGCTGTCGAAGGGCATGCAGCTCCTCATCCGCGACGGCACCGCCTCGAAGGACGCCGCCCGCCTCGCGCCGGCGATCACGGTGGAGAGCTCCTGCCTCTGCAGCCTCTGCACCGACGACCGCAACCCCCTCGACATTTTCGAGGAGGGCCACATCGACCACGTCATCCGCACGGTGATCGCGAACGGCGCGCCGATGCTGCACGCCTACCGCGCCGCCACCTGGTCGGCGGCGCAGGCGTTCGGCCTCAAGGACCGCGGCCTGATCGCGCCGGGGCGGCGGGCCGACATCGTGCTGGTCGAGAACCTCGAAGAGTGCCGTGTGCGGCGGGTGATCTCGGCCGGGCGGATCGTGACGCCGGAGCTGTTTTCCGCCCGCGGCGCCCCGCCGGTGCCGGTCGGGCTCTCGTCGATGAAGCTGAAGCCCGTCACCGCGGACGCCTTCCGGGTGCCCGCGGCCGGCGGCGGCGGGCCGGTGATCGGCGTGCGGCCGGGCACGATCATCACCGACCACCTGTCGATGGACCTGCCCTTCCACGGCGGCGAGCGCCACCCGGCCCCCCACGAGGACGTGCTGAAGGTGGCGGTGCTCGCCCGCCACGGCGTCAACGACAACATCGGCCGCGGCTTCGTCCGCGGTTTCGGCTTCACGCGCGGCGCGCTCGCCTCCTCCGTCGGCCACGACAGCCACAATGTCTGCGTCGTCGGCGCGTCGGACGCCGACATGGCGGCGGCGGTGAACCGCATCATCGATCTCCACGGCGGCTTCGTCGCGGTGGTGGACGGCCGGGTTGTCGGCGAGTTGGCGCTGCCGATGGCGGGGCTGGTGTCGCTCGAGGACTACGAGACAGTACGCGAGCACCTCGAGGCGCTGCGCACGGCGGTGCGCGCCATGGGCTGCCCGCTCGCCGAACCCTTCCTGGCGCTCGCCTTCCTGCCGCTGCCGGTGATCCCGCACCTGAAGATCACGGATATGGGGGTGGTGGACGTGGATCGGTTCGAGCTGATCGGCTGAGGCGCGGCGGGCGTACCGGCCTGGCAGTAGGCGGCCGTGGGCGCCGTTCGCCGCTATATCAGCAACACGACACGGCGAGCGTGCTCCAGGTCCGACGCCGCCCCGCAGCGACATCAACCCCCTGGAGTTTGCGTTGCGCGACCCCTTCGCCCCGAAAGACCGCTTCGACCCTATGGCCGAGGGGCCGCCCTTGCGGGCGATCATCATCACCGTGGCGACGGCGATCGTCGCCTTCCTCGTCTACATGTGGTTCTGGCCGACGATGGTGTTCGTCATTTCGCAGCCGACGCCGGGCGGGGTTGTGAAGGTCGGCGGCGGTCACGCGATCGAGGTGCCGGCGAGCTTCGGCTTCCGGGCGCTGTCGGCCGACGTCGGCGGGACGGCGGAGATCGTTTTCGAGTGCGCCGACGGCTCGCCGCCGGTGAAGGTCGGCACGCTCGACGGCACCGGGGCCGAGATCGTGTTCGTCGGGATCGCGGGATGCGGGATCACGAACTATCGGAATTTCAAGCTGTTTTGAGCAGGGCGGCGGCGGCATGAGCGAAGATAACTATCTTAAGAAAATGCAAGGATTAACAATAATCGGTGTATATTTTATTCATGATTATGTTCAAATGATATTTGATAACGAGGGAGTCTTGACTATCTTTTCGCCAGTCTCCGTTTTCGATCGTCACGGCAACGACGTAATTGACTTCCGATGTCTCATTTATCGCAATATAAAGAATGTGAATTTTGAGAATTCGAAGCTAGAGTTGCTGCTCGATGACGATAGTCGCGTGCATGTGCGGCGCGACGATGACGACGATAGCTCTCCTGAGGCTTTGACATATCACCACTCTGGGGACTCGCCGACCTGCGTAGTTCACAAAATGTAGTTTACCGAGTTCTCAAATTTTTTGACATACCGAATCGTCTAAACAGGTAAAGCTGATACCGCTGTCAATTTTGTGCTGAATTTCTGGCCTTGACAAAACTATCTTGTTTCTACCCCGCCAGCTCTTCCTTCAGCATCTCGAGCGCCAGCCATTGGTCTTCCGCCTCGGCGAGTGCCGTTTCGGCGGCGGTGAGGGCGGCGGTGGCCTTGTCGAAGCGGACGCGGTCGCGGGTGTAGAGGTTGGCGTCCTCCAGCACCTTGCGGTGGGCGGCGATCTCCTTCTCGAGCCTGGCGATCGTCTGCGGCAGCGTCTTCAGGGCGTGCTGCTCGTTGAAGGTGAGGCGGCGCTTGGGCGATTTGGCGCCCGAAGCCGCGCCGGACGTGGCGCCGTCGTCGGAAGTGCCGTTCGCGCCCGCCTCGCCGGCGCCCCCCCCCCC
>CALRZT010000262.1:0-7326 GCA_943372725.1 Pseudoxanthobacter soli DSM 19599 | reverse complement strand
AATGACGCAGCACCGCACGCGGCTGGCCGATTGGCTCTGGTACGGCGCCTACCTGATGTGGCCGCTGACCTACGCGATCCTCGTCTACGACGACCTTACCCACCACGAGACGTGGGCCCTCCGGCTGATGCCGATCTTCACCTCGGACGTGCTGTTCGCGCTGTTGTGGCCGGGCATGTGGATCTACTGGATCGTCCAGGGGTTCCTGAACCACTCCACCGCCCTCACCCGCCTTCTAGGGCTCTGAGGCCGGACGGCGACGAGCGCCCGAGCGTCTCGGCGCGGGACGCCGGCAGAGAAGTCACCGGCACAGAACCGCCGGACCTGCCAGGTCGGCGCGCACCACCGACGTCGCCAAGCCTTCTTCCACCGTCTAAGGTTGGCTGCACGCGGGCGGGGGAACGACATGCGCCGACGGACATCCAACACGAGGCGCCTCGTGGGCTCGGCGACGCTCGCCCTCGCGCTCGTCGCCGCAGCGGCGTTCATGGCCGGATCGGGCGTTCGCGCCGACACCGCCCAACCGTCCATCATCACCGTGTCGTCTCAGGCCGAGCTGCAGGAGAAGTTCTGCGCCGCCGACGCGACGACCGAGCACGTGCTGGTGTTGCCGGCGGCGATGTTCGTCGACAGCGAGGAGCTGATCTGCCCGGTCGGGCCCTACAAGCTCTACCGCATCCTCGAGCACAACGACCCGGACGACTTCGAGTACTATCTCGACCCGCCGTTCGGCACGACGGGCCGGCTCGGCTGCGACGGCAAGGGCGGGAAGACGATGACGTTCGTTGCGGTGAACTGCCGGCCGGAGTGAGGGTGCAGTCCCCCCGTCAGACGTCGGCCTCCGGGCCCAACGCCAAGGGGCCACTGCGGGCGGCGGCCGCCGCCCAGCCGGGCTTCGCTCCCGGCCAGATCCTGCCAATCAAATCACCGCGTAGAAGGATCTCGACGACGACGCCGCGGTCAGGATCTGCGAGCCACCGGAACGAGATATCGGTGGGGCCGCGCGCAGGGGTTGGGTGGGCCTGTGTGCTAACGTAGCGAGCCGGGTTGAGGTAGGGAGCGACCGGTGGGTCGTGCCACTCCGGCGCAGGCGGCGTCGGGGCGCGGTTATAGAGCCAGGCGTCGGCGATGATCTGGCTCGAACTGTCGATCAGGTAAGCGTAGGCAACGCGTCCGTCGTCTTCGAAGTCAACACTCAGACCGAAACCGGGATTTGTCTCGGCATGGAAAACGCCTGCGTGTTCCGTCATGTGCATCGCCTCGGCTAATCCGGCCCAAATCGGGTAGTGGACGATCCGAGGCCCTCGCAAGACCCTACGCGCGCGCCTCAGCCGACAGCCGCTCCACCGCCCGCTTCACCAGCGGGTCGAGGCCCTCGCCGCCGGCGGCGCCGTGGGCGACGATGGCGGTGCGCATGCGCGGGTCCCAAAAATCGTCGAGGTGCTTGGCGATCGCCACCACCGCCTTCTCGTCAGCGTCCGGCCCCTGGCCCTGGTGGGCGAAGAAGGTGCCGATCTGGTTGGCCATGCGGACGAGCTTGTCAGGCGACATGAGAGGCCCTTGAAAGAGGCGCGGCTGGTGGCGAGCCGGAAGCGGGCGCAGCCTCGTCGCCGGGCGGCGCGAAACCGGCGATGCGGCGGGCATGGGTGAAGACCTCGAACTCGCCGCCGCGGGCGATGCCGATCAGCGTCATGCCGGATGCCTCGGCGGCGCGGATCGCGAGCGCGGTTGGCGCCGAAACCGCAATGAGCACGCCGCAGCCGGCGACCGCCGACTTCTGAACCATCTCGACGGACAGGCGGCTCGTCACGACGATCGCGCCGGCGGCGGCCGCGATGCCCTCGCGCGCGAGCGCGCCGATGATCTTGTCGAGGGCGTTGTGGCGGCCGACGTCCTCGCGCAGCGCCAACAGCGCACCAGCGGCGGATCCGGAGCCTGAAGAGTGGCTGGCGGGCGACGGGCCGCCAGAGGTCTGGCCGTGGGACGTCTGGCCGGACTTGCCCGGGCGCCAGAAGCCGGCGGCGTGGGCGGCGCGGGTCTCGCGGCCGAGCACCTGGGCGGGGGCGATCGCCGCGACCGCGACGGCGACCTCGGCCGGTGTCAGCACGAGCGTGGCCGAAACCCGAGGCACCGTCCGCATGGCCTCCTCGAGGCTCTCGATGCCGCAGAGGCCGCAGCCTACCGGCCCGGCCATCCGCCGCCGCCGCTCGGTGAGCCGGCTCATCCGTGCCTCGGCGATCCACAGGCGAAGCTCGATGCCGATCTCGAGATCGGCCACCTCGATGCTCTCGACGTCGGCGGCGCGCTCGATGATGCCCTCGGTCAGCGCGAAGCCGACGGCGAAGTCCTCGAGGTCGGCCGGCGTCGCCATCATCACGGCGTGGCCGGTGCCGTTGAAGGCGAGCGCGATGGCGGTCTCCTCCGGCACCCGCCGGGTGCCGAAGCCGAGCGCGCCGGTGCGGTCGAGGGCGATCCGCGGGACGTCGACGGAGACCGGCCGCGTCACGCCCTGCTCACTCCGCCGCGTCGGGCAGCGCGATGCGCCGGTTCGCGTCCGACATCTCCTTGTAGTGGCGCTGCCACTCGCTCGGACCGTTCGAGGGCGAGATCTGCACCGCCGTCACCTTGTATTCCGGGCAGTTGGTGGCCCAGTCAGAGTAGTCCGTGGTGATGACGTTCGCCTGCGTCTCGGGATGGTGGAAGGTGGTGTAGACGACGCCCGGGGCGACGCGGTCGGTGACAGTGGCGCGCAGCGAGGTCGAGCCGGAGCGGCTGTCGAGCTTCACCCAGTCGCCGTCGCGGACGCCGCGCGCCTCGGCGTCGTGCGGGTGGATCTCCAGCAGGTCCTCGCCGTGCCAGGCGACGTTCTCGGTGCGCCGCGTCTGCGCGCCGACATTGTACTGGCTGAGGATGCGGCCGGTGGTCAGAAGCAGCGGGAAGCGCGGCCCGATGCGCTCCTCGGTCGGCACGTACTCGGTCAGCATGAACTTGCCGGTACCGCGCACGAAATGGTCGACGTGCATGATCGGCGTGCCGTCCGGCGCCGCCGCGTTGCACGGCCACTGCACCGAGCCCAGTTCGTCGAGCTTGGCGTAGGAAACGTCGCGGAACGACGGCGTCATGGCGGCGATCTCGTCCATGATCTCGGACGGGTGCTGGTAGTCCATGCGGTAGCCGAGGGCGTTCGACAGCGCCATGGTCGCTTCCCAGTCGGCGAGGCCCGCCTTCGGCGTCATCACCTTGCGGATGCGCTGGATGCGCCGCTCGGCGTTGGTGAAGGTGCCGTCCTTCTCGAGGAAGGTCGCACCCGGCAGGAAGACGTGGGCGAAGTTCGCCGTCTCATTGAGGAACAGGTCCTGCACCACGAGGCACTCGAGCGCCTCCATGCCGGCGACGACGTGCTTGGTGTCGGGGTCCGACTGCACGATGTCCTCGCCCTGCACATACATGCCCTTGAAGGTGCCCTCGACGGCGGCGTCGAACATGTTGGGGATGCGCAGGCCCGGCTCCTCCTGCAGCGCCACGCCCCACAGCTTCTCGAAGGTCTCGCGGGTGGCGTCGTCGGAGACGTGGCGGTAGCCGGTGAACTCGTGCGGGAACGAGCCCATGTCGCAGGCGCCCTGGACGTTGTTCTGGCCGCGCAGCGGGTTCACGCCGACGCCGCGGCGGCCGAGGTTGCCGGTGGCCATGGCGAGGTTCGCCATCGCCATCACCATCGTCGTGCCCTGGGAGTGCTCGGTGACGCCGAGGCCGTAGTAGATGGCGCCATTGCCGCCCTTGGCGAAGAGCCGCGCGGCGCCACGCACCAGCGCCGCGTCGACGCCGGTGAACTGGGCGACCGCCTCCGGACTGTTGCGCTCCTCCGCCACGAACTCCGCCCAGGCGGAGAAGTCGGCGAGGTCGCAGCGCTCGCGCACGAAGGCCTCGTCGACGAAACCCTCGGTGACAATGACGTGGGCGAGCGCGTTCGCCACGGCGACGTTGGTGCCGGGGCGCAGCGGCAGGTGGTAGTCGGCCTCGATGTGGGCGGAGCGCACCATGTCGGTGCGGCGCGGATCGATGACGATGAGCTTGGCGCCGTCGCGCAGGCGCTTCTTCATGCGCGAGGCGAACACCGGGTGGCCGTCGGTCGGGTTGGCGCCGATGATCATGACGACGTCCGTCTCCTCGACGGAATCGAAGTCCTGGGTGCCGGCGGAGGTGCCGAAGGCGGTCTTCAGGCCGTAGCCGGTCGGGGAGTGGCAGACGCGGGCGCAGGTGTCGACGTTGTTGTTGCCGAAGCCGGCGCGGATCAGCTTCTGGACGAGGTAGGTCTCCTCGTTGGTGCAACGCGACGAGGTGATGCCGCCAACGGCGTTGCGGCCGTACTGCGCCTGGATGCGGCGGAACTCGGAGGCCGCGTAGCCGATCGCCTCCTCCCACGTCACCTCCCGCCAGGGATCGGTGATCTTGGCGCGGATCATCGGCTTGGTGATGCGGTCGCGGTGGCTGGCATAGCCCCAGGCGAAGCGGCCCTTGACGCAGGAGTGGCCGCGGTTCGCCTTGCCGTCCTTGTAGGGGACCATGCGGACGACCTCGTCGCCGCGCATCTCCGCCTTGAAGGTGCAGCCGACGCCGCAATAGGCGCACGTCGTGATCACCGAGTGCTCGGGCTGGCCGATCTCGATCAGCGACTTTTCCGACAGCGTCGCCGTCGGGCAGGCCTGCACGCAGGCGCCGCACGACACGCACTCGCTCTCGAAAAAGCTCTCATGCATGCCGGCGGAGACGTGGCTGTCGAAGCCGCGGTGCTCGATCGTCAGCGCGAAGGTGCCCTGCACCTCCTCGCAGGCGCGCACGCAGCGCGAGCAGACGATGCACTTCGACGGATCGAAGGTGAAATAGGGGTTCGATTCGTCCTTCGGCTGGCCGAGGTGGTTGTCGCCGGCATAGCCGTAGCGCACGTCACGCAGGCCGACGGCGCCGGCCATGTCCTGCAGCTCGCAGTCGCCGTTCGCGGCGCACGTCAGGCAATCGAGCGGGTGGTCGGAGATGTAGAGCTCCATGACGCCCTTGCGCAGCTTCTTCAGCCGCGGCGTCTGGGTCTTCACCACCATGCCGGCCGCGACCGGCGTCGTGCACGAGGCCGGCGTGCCGTTGCGGCCCTCGATCTCGACGAGGCAGAGCCGGCAGGAGCCGAAGCTTTCCAGCATGTCGGTGGCGCAGAGCTTCGGCACCGAGACGCCGGCCATCTTCGAGGCCCGCATGATCGAGGTGCCCTCGGGCACCGTCACCGCGAAGCCGTCAATCGTCAGCGTCACCGTCTTCTCGGCCTTTGCTGCCGGGGTGCCGTAGTCGATCTCCTCGATCAGCGCCATCGGCGGCTGGTGGTGGTGGTCGTCGCCCGCGTGCGGATCGAAATCGTGGCGGTCCATGATCGGGCCCTCCTCACTCGGCCGCGGCGGCGAGCGCCGGGCGGTCGAAGTCTTCGGGGAAATGGCGGACGGCGCTCATCACGGGATATGGCGTGAAGCCGCCGAGCGCGCAGAGCGAGCCGAATTTCATCGTCTCGCAGAGGTCGGCGACGAGCGTCAGGTTGGCGGAGGCGTCCTCGCCGGCGACGATACGGTCGATCACCTCGACGCCGCGGGTCGAGCCGATGCGGCAGGGGGTGCACTTGCCGCAGGATTCGATGGCGCAGAATTCGAAGGCGAAGCGCGCCTGCGCCGCCATGTCGACGCTGTCGTCGAAGACGACCACGCCGCCGTGGCCGACGAGGCCGTCGCGGGCGGCGAAGGCCTCGTAGTCGAACGGCGTGTCGAACAGCGCGCGCGGGAAATAGGCCCCGAGCGGCCCGCCGACCTGCACCGCCCGCACCGGCCGGCCGGTGATCGTGCCGCCGCCGATATCGTCGACGAGCTCGCCGAGCGTCACGCCGAAGGCCGTCTCGAACAGGCCGCCGTGCTTGAGGTTGCCGGCGAGCTGGATCGGCATGGTGCCGCGCGAGCGGCCCATGCCGAAGTCGCGGTAGAAGGCGCCGCCGCGGGCGAGCACGGTCGGCACCGTGGCGAGCGAGACGAGGTTGTTGATGACGGTCGGCCGGCCGAACAGGCCCTTGTGCGCCGGCAGCGGCGGCTTCGGACGCACCGTGCCGCGCTTGCCCTCGAGGCTTTCGAGCAGCGCCGTCTCCTCGCCGCAGACATAGGCGCCGGCGCCGACGCGGACTTCCATGTCGAACGCGTAAGCCGAGCCCAGCACCGAGACGCCGAGGACGCCGGCGCGCCGGGCGATTTCGATCGCCGCATTCAGCGTGCGGATGGCGTGCGGGTATTCCGAGCGGACGTAGACGTAGCCCTTGGTGGCGCCCACCGCGATGCCGGCGATCGCCATGCCTTCGATGAGGGCGAACGGGTCACCCTCCATGATCATGCGGTCGGCGAAGGTGCCCGAGTCGCCCTCGTCGGCGTTGCAGACGATGTACTTCTGGCCGGGCGGGGTGTCGGCGACGGTCTTCCACTTGATGCCGGTCGGGAAGCCGGCGCCGCCGCGGCCGCGCAGGCCGGAGGCAGTGACTTCCTCGACGATCTTCGCCGGGCCCATCTCGATCGCCCGGGCAAGGCCCGCGAGCCCTGCCCCGGCCTCGCCGCCGTGCGCCTTGTAGTCGGCGAGCGACAAGGGATCGACGATGCCGCAGCGGGCGAAGGTGAGCCGCGTCTGCCGCCTCAGCCAGGCGATCTCGTCGGTGAGGCCGAGGGCGAGCGGCCCGCCGGCGGTGCCGTCGAACAGGCCGTCGGCGACCAGCCCCGCCACGTCGGCGGGGGCCACCGGCCCGTAGGCGACGCGGCCGGCGTTGGTCGCCACCTCCACCATCGGCTCAAGCCAGAACAGGCCGCGCGAGCCGTTGCGGACGATCTCCACCGAACGCCCGGCGGTCTCAGCGGCGGCGGCGATGGCCGCGGCGACCTTGTCGGCGCCGACGGCGAGGGCCGCCATGTCCTTCGGCACGAAGACGCGGACGGCGGCGGTGTCTGCGGATCGGTCCGATCCGGCGGGGTTGAGGTCGGGAAGGCTCATGACGCCATCGCCTCCGCCACGACGCCTTCGAGGCGTGCCGCATCGAGACGGCCGACGGGCTCGCCGTCAAGCAGCGCGGCCGGCGCGGTGGCGCAGAGGCCGAGGCAGTAGACGGCCTCCACCGTCAGCCGCCCGTCGGGCGTCGTGCCGCCCCACTCGAGCCCGAGTTTGGCCAGCACGTCGCGGTGCAGCGCGGTGCCGCCGACGGACTGGCAGGCCTCGGCCCGGCAGAGCTTCAGGACGTGGCGGCCGGCCGGCTCGGCCCGGTAGTCG
>CALRZT010000261.1:0-7382 GCA_943372725.1 Pseudoxanthobacter soli DSM 19599 | reverse complement strand
GACGCCGCCGGAACTCACGACGAGGTCGAGGTGGCGGGCGGCACCGGCGAGCACGGCCGCCACCGCCTCGACCCGGTCGGCGACGGCGCCGAGATCGATCACCTCGAAGGCCGGGCCGGCGATCAGCGCCGTCAGCATCGGCCGGTTGCTGTCGACGATGCCGTTCGGGCCGGGCTCGGTGCCGGGCTCGACGAGCTCGTCGCCGGTCGACAGCACGCCGACGCGCAGGCGCCGGCGTACCGTCAGCCGGCCGATGCCGGCGGCGGCGAGGATGGCGAGATGGCGGGCGTCGAGCACGCTGCCGGCCCGCACGATGACGGTGCCGGGGGCGACGTCCTCGCCGCGGCGGCGGATGTTGGTGCCAGGCGCCGGCGGCTGCGGCACCGTCAGCCGGTCGCCGTCGCGGACGGTGCGCTCCTCGGCGATCACCGCGGCGACACCGTCGGGCACCCGGGCGCCGGTCAGCACGCGGACGGCGATCCCGGGTGCGGCGGCCGCACTGGCGGCATGGCCGGCGGCGGCGCGGCCGATGACGCGCAGCGAGGCCGGCTCGCTGCCAAGGTCTTCGGCGGCGAGGCCGTAGCCGTCGACGGCTGCGTTGTCGAAGCGCGGCAGCGCCACCGTCGCGGCGATGTCGGCGGCGGCGACACGGCCGCGGGCGGCGGCGAGCGGCACGTCGTAGACGCCGTCGATCGGCGCAACACCGTCGAGCACGATCGCCGCGGCCGCTTCCGGCGACAGCAGGTCTGCGGCGGCAACGAGGTCGCGTCCGGCTGGTCCGCCGGTCGGGGCGTCGGTCGGGGCGTCGGGTGCTGCGTCGGGCGGGACTTCGGACATCGCGAGGCTCCGGTGGCGCGCACCGGCGGGACGGGGCGTCGCTCCGCTATAGGCCGGGCAACCGGCATGCGTCGAATCGGCACCCGGCACGGCGGCGCGTAACGTCCGGCGCACCCGATTGACGCGCCCCGGGCGGCCAGTGCCTGATGCGGACCACGCCCCGAATCTCCGGTGTCCGATGCCCGCCCCCACGAGACAGAACCGCGTGCGGCTGCGCCGCATCCGGCATATGGACTACGACCTCGTCCGAAACGTTTCCTTCCAGTCGCTGTCCTTCTTCGGCACGATCGCGCTTCTCGTCGCCGTCGCCTTCAACATGGGCATGTTCGCTCGCTTCGGCATGCTGTTCATCTCGACGCTCAACCCGCGCGACATGGTGATGACGGCGTTCGTGGTGATCGCCTTCCTCGCCATCTTCTACGGGGCGGCGCTCGCCTTCGTCTCCCAGGCGACGCTCGCCTACGAGATCTTCACGGTGCTGCGCTCCCGTCGACCCCCCGGCATGATCAGGCACTTCGTCGTCGCCACCGCCGTCAGCGTCGTCATCGCGGTGCTGCTCTTCGGCTTCTTCTACCGGTTCGCCACCTACCGCGGCCTGTCGGTCGAGCCGGCCCTGCTCATCCTGCTCGCCGCCTCGCTGATCGTGCTCGTGCTGTCCTCGGCGTTCGTCACCGCGGCGAGCCGGCGCAGCGCGATTGCGCTCGGCGCCCTGCACCTCGCCTCGCTCGCCTTCACGAGCGTGCTGTTCGGCAACATCGTCGCCGAGATCCGCGAGCGGCTGCCGAGCACGATCGTCTTCAACGACGGCCGCGAGGTGGTCGCCGGCGTCGTCCTCGTCACCACCGACGCGGTGTTCTTCCGGCTGCCGAAGGAGAGCGGCGGCTTCACCTCCCACTATGTGCGGTCCGCCGTCGTGGCCGATATCCGCCAGTGAGCCCGCGCGGCCGCGGCCGTGCTATGGCAGGGCCATGAGCAGCGACGCGAATCGATCGGAACCGCGGTGAGCGAGCCGGCCCGCCTCATCTCGCCGGAGCGCCGGGGCGACGACGTCGACGCAGCGCTCCGCCCGCAGCGCCTCGCCGACTTCGTCGGCCAGCGGCGGGTCTGCGACAATCTCTCGGTGTTCGTCGAGGCGGCGCGGGCCCGCGGCGAGGCGCTCGATCACGTCCTGCTCGTCGGTCCGCCGGGTCTCGGCAAGACGACGCTCGCCCAGATCGTCGCGCGCGAGCTCGGCGCCTCCTTCAAGGCCACCGCCGGCCCGGTGATCGCCAAGGCCGGCGACCTCGCGGCGCTCCTGACCAATCTCGAGGACCGCGACGTCCTGTTCATCGACGAGATCCACCGGCTGTCGCCGGCCGTCGAGGAGATCCTCTATCCGGCGATGGAGGACTTCGTCCTCGACCTCATCATCGGCGAGGGACCGGCGGCGCGCTCGGTGCGCATCGACCTCGCCCGCTTCACGCTGGTCGGCGCGACGACGCGGCTCGGCCTTTTGACGAACCCGCTGCGCGACCGCTTCGGCATCCCGCTCAGGCTTGAGTTCTACGGGATCGACGAACTCGAATCGATCGTCCGGCGCGGCGCCGGGCTGCTCGGCATCGGCCTGTCCGACGACGGCGCCACCGAGATCGCCCGCCGCGCCCGCGGCACGCCGCGCATCGCCGGGCGGCTGCTCCGCCGCGTCCGCGACTTCGCCGCCGTCGCCGGCAGTCCCGTCATCGATCGACGCGTCGCCGACGACGCGCTGCTGCGTCTCGAGGTCGACGCCGCCGGTCTCGACACCCTCGATCGCCGCTATCTGAGGGTGATCGCCGAGAGCTTCTCGGGCGGGCCGGTCGGCATCGAGACGATCGCCGCGGCGCTGTCGGAGCCGCGCGATGCGCTGGAGGAGATCGTCGAGCCGTTCCTGATCCAGCTCGGCCACGTTCAGCGCACGCCGCGCGGGCGGCTGTTGACGCCGGCCGCCTTCCGCCATCTCGGGCTGACGCCGCCGGCGAGCCTGCCGGCGGACCAGATGGGACTGTTCGGCGCCGACGACTGAGGCCAGCGACAAGCGCGCCCTGCCATCGGCGGGGGCGCGGACGGCGCCCCCGGTTCGCGCGGCTCAGTTGGCCGGTTCGGCCGCCCAGGCGGTGATCGCCTCGTCGATGGCGGCGGCGCCGGCCGAGCCCTTCTCGACCGTCAGGATGGCGCGGCGGCCGTTGTCGTAGAGCATCGGCAGGTCGATCCAGCCGCGGTCCTTGAGGAGCTCGAGATTGTGCGTGACGTCGGTCTCCGACGCCGACAGCGCGATCCAGAACAATCCGTCCGAAACGCGCGCCGAGGCGCCGATAAGGGCGTCGCCACGGGCGTTCTCGGTGACCTTCATGATCAGGCCGGGCAGGTTCGAGATGCCGCCGCCGGGGAACTCGGGGGGCAGCTCGAAGGCGACCTCGATCAGGTGGCTCGCCGGCAGCGCGTCGTCGCGGTTGCGGCGGAAGATGATCGTCGTCGTCGCCTGCCGCTCAGGGACCGCGATGGTCGCCCGCACGATCGGCTCGGGCGGCGCGCCGCCGATCGATTCGCGCACCATCTCCCACTTCACGTCGCCGTTGAGCGCCGCGCCCTTGGCGCCGGCGGTCTCGCCCTCCTCGTAGAGGATGCCGCGCGACGGGCCGGTCATGCCGGCGGCCTCGGCGTCGGGCGCGACCTCCGGCGCATCGGCCGGCGGCGCCGATCCGTCCGCCGGCGGCGGGCCGGCGGCGGGGTCCCCGGTGGCCGGCTCGCCGGACGCCGGAGCCGCGGGATCGGTCGTCGGCGTCGTCTGCGGCGTGACGATGCGGGTGGTGGTGACGGCCCGCGTGTCGGCGGGCGTGCCGGTGGCGGCGTCCGGCGCGGCGCCGGTCTGGCCGTTCGCGGCCGGCAGGCGGTCCTCGTCCTTGGCGACCACCGGCTCGCCGTTCGGCTGGGCCGGCGTCGTGGTGCGGCGCTGCGCCGGCGGCTCCTCGGCCACCAGCGCCTCGACCTGGGCGAGCAGGACGTCGCGATAGACGTAGGCGAGCGCGGCACCGCCGGCGACCAGCACGAACACGACGAGCGCCGCGATCAGCGGGCCGTAGTTGCGGCGGCGGCGCTTCGGCAGCCGCAGCGGCGGCGCGTCGGTGGCGACCGCCGGCCAGGCCGCGTCGTCGGCCCCCGCTGCGGGCGGAATGCCGTCGTCGTCGCGCGTCAGGTCCTCGTCGCCGTCGGCCGCCGGCTCTTCGGGACGGCCGAGACGGGCCAGCCGGCGCTTTTCCTTGCGCGCCAGCCGCTCCTCGCGGCTGCGACCGCGATCTCCGGTGGCCTCGGCGTCGTCGGCGTCGTCACCGTCGTCGCCGGGCAGCAGCGGCCCGGCAGCGAGCGGCGGGGCCGGGCGCGCCATGTCGAGGCGGGGTGCCGGCGCGGCGGGTTCGGCGTCGCCGGGGCGGCGAACGGCGATCCGCGGGGCGTCCGAGCGGGCCGCCGCGTCGTCGCCCGCGGGCTCGCGCCGCATCGCGTCGAGCGGCGGCGCGGCCTTCGCCGGCGCGGCGCCATCACCACGGGCGGCCGTCACGACCGGCGGTTCGCCGCGGGCCGGCACGTCGATGCGCGGCGCCGGGCGGACCGGGTCGGGCCGGCGCGGCGGTGCGGGCGTCTCGGCCTCGGCCGTCGGCGGCTCGGCCCGCTGCGGCACCGGGGGGCGCACGGGGTCGGGACGGGGAATGGGATCGGGGCGGGGGGCCGGATCGGGTCGCGCCGCCGCCGGCGGGGCAGCGGCCCGCACGGGCTCACCGGCGTCCGGACGCGGCGTCTCGGTGCGGGCGGGCTCGGTGCGGGGCGTCTCGGCGCGGGCGGCCTCGGAACGGTCCTGTTCGGCGCGCGGCGGTTCCGGACGAGCGGGTTCGGGGCGAGGGGCGGGCGGTCGCGGCGGCTCGCGGCGCGGTTCGGCCGGCGGCGTCGGCGGCCGCGGTGTCGCCGAGCGGGCGACGTCGGCCTCGATGCGGCGCACCGCTTCCTCGAGCGACAGGCGCTGCTTGGCGATCTCGGCGGCCGGCAAGGGCGGCTGAATGGTCTCGAGCTGGCGGACGAGAGCCGCGCGCGCCTTGTCGTAGATCGCGCGCCGACCGGCGCCCGTGTTCTCGGGGAGCGCGGCCACGGCCCGCTGCAGCACGGTGTAGTAGTCTGCCATGCCCTGTCCGGTCGGTGCCCTATCGGTATCGTCCGTGCGCCGTGCCGCCTACGCGTGCCCGCCGGCATTTTCGAGGCGGACCCACGGCAAGCGGTCGACGGGTGTGGATGGTCCCGCGGCGACGGGCGCGATGCCCGGCCGAAGCAGTAACGCAGCCTAGCTCTTAGCTTTGAAACGGGTCCGCGACAAGGATGGTGTCCTCGCGCTCCGGGCTGGTCGACAGCATCGCCACCGGTGCGCCGATCAGTTCCTCGACGTGGCGGACGTACTTGATCGCCTGGGCCGGCAGTTCGGCCCAGGTGCGGGCGCCCTTCGTCGTCTCCTTCCAGCCGGCCATCGTCTCGTAGACCGGCTCGACGCGCGCCTGCGCCGACTGCTCGGCCGGCAGGAAGTCGAGCTCGTGGCCGTCGAGGCGGTAGCCGACGCAGATCTTCAGCTCGTCGAGACCGTCGAGCACGTCGAGCTTGGTGAGCGCGATGCCGTCGATGCCGGCGGTGCGCACCGTCTGGCGGACGAGGGCCGCGTCGAACCAGCCGCAGCGCCGCTTGCGCCCGGTGACGGTGCCGAATTCGTGGCCGCGCTCGCCGAGGAAGTCGCCGATCGCGTCCTTCAGCTCGGTCGGGAACGGGCCCTCGCCGACGCGCGTCGTGTAGGCCTTGGTTATGCCGAGCACGTAGTCGAGCGCGCCCGGTCCGATGCCGGCGCCGGCGGCGGCCTGGCCGGCCACCGTGTTCGACGAGGTGACGAACGGATAGGTGCCGTGGTCGATGTCGAGGAGCGCCCCTTGCGCGCCCTCGAACAGGATGCGCCGGCCCTCGCGCCGCGCCTGATCGAGGATGCGCCAGGTGGCGTCCATGAACGGCAGCACCTGGCCGGCGACGCTGGCGAGCTCGTCATAGAGCACGGAGGCCTCGACCTCCGGCTCGCCGAGCCCGCGGCGGAGCGCGTTGTGGTGGGCGAGAAGGCGGTCGATCTTGGCGGGCAGCGTCGAGAGGTCGGCGAGGTCGACGAGGCGGATGG
Source organism: Pseudoxanthobacter soli DSM 19599 (assembly GCA_943372725.1). Lineage (GTDB taxonomy): Bacteria > Pseudomonadota > Alphaproteobacteria > Rhizobiales > Segnochrobactraceae > CAMDHY01. Next base: position 1,339 of record CALRZT010000261.1, on the reverse strand, counting down.
CGCGGCGGCCGACCTTGTCCTCGTAGGCCGGGCCGATGCCGCGCTTCGTCGTGCCGATCTTCGTGCCGGTGGTGGCGTTCTCGCGCAGCGCGTCGAGCTCGCGGTGGACGGAGAGGATCAGAGAGACGTTGTCGGCGATCTTCAGCGTCGCGGGTGATACCGCGACGCCCTGGGCGGCGAGCTTGGCGATCTCGCCGACGAGGGCGTGCGGGTCGAGGACGACGCCGTTGCCGATGACGCCGAGCTTGCCGGGCCGGACGACGCCCGAGGGCAGCAGCGAAAGCTTGTAGCTGATGCCGTCGATGACGAGGGTGTGGCCGGCGTTGTGGCCGCCCTGGAAGCGCACGACGACGTCGGCGCGTTCCGACAGCCAGTCGACGATCTTGCCCTTCCCCTCGTCGCCCCACTGCGACCCGACGACGACGACGTTGCCCATGACGCTTCCTTTGGAGCCTGTCCGCACGAAGCCAGCACCGCGCGGGCATCCGGGCGGCGTTGACGAGGCTCTATAACGGAAACGGGAGCGCGTTGGGAGGTGTCGTCGTCATACCGTCGCAAACGCCCGGTCCGGGTAGGGCTGTCGCCAGGCGTCGATGGCGTTCAGCCGATCGTGCCAGCGGACGACCGCCGGATAGTCGCCGAGCGGGATCCGGGCATCGGCCGCGTAGGGCAGCGTCACGGCGATGGCGAAGTCGGCGATGGTCGGGGCGTCACCGACGAGCCAGCGGCGGCCGGAGAGGTGATCGTCGAGAACGGTGGCGGACGGGCGCAGGAAGCCGATCGACTTCTCAACAACCGCCGGGTCGGGCACGCCGAGGTTGAACCGCGACTTGATGACGTGTTCGAAATAGAGCGCGCCGGCGTGGCGCTTGAAGTGTTCCGCATCCCAGCTGAGCCAGCGCATCACCTCGACCAGCCGCTCCTCGTCGGTCGGCAGGAAGTCCGATCCGGTCTTGCGGGCGAGGTAGGCCATGATGGCGTTCGCCTCCCAGAGCCGGTAGTCGCCGTCGACGAGCACGGGCACCTTCCCGTTGGGGTTGAGGGCGAGGAATTCGGGGCGCCTGTGTTCGCCGCGGGCGAGGTCGACGAAGACGAATTCCACCGGTGCCTCGAGGTAGCGGGCCGCGGCGCAGGCCTTCCTCGGATTCATGGTGTCGAAGAAGTAGAGCTTCATGGCGGGGCTCCTGTTCGGGCGCAGTGCGCGGGGATCAAAACTAAACCAGATAGTAAAGTATCTAACCTGTGCGCCGCCTGTCAAGGACGGCCGGATCGGGGCTGGTCCGACAGCCCCGGGAGCAACGCGAACCCTCCCCCCTCGCGGGGGAGGGTAGGGAGGGGG
>CALRZT010000260.1:0-7487 GCA_943372725.1 Pseudoxanthobacter soli DSM 19599 | reverse complement strand
TGGCATAGCCGAGCGCCACGCGCTGCAGGCTCGCGAGGAGATGCCAGCCGAGCCCCTTGTCGATGCCGCCGCGGTCGTAGAACGGATCGAAGATCAGATCCCAGGATTCGGCAAGGATCCGGCTCGGCGGCGGCAGCGAGGCGTCGGGGCCGGAGCAGGCAAGCTCCCAGGCGACGACGAGGATGGCGAGCGTGACGAGCGGCGGCAGCGCGACCGCGGCGATGCGGCCGACGACCGGCGGCAGCCGCAGCGGCGGGCGTCCCGCTGCCCTGGTGGACGCCGGAGTTGACGCCGCGGCGGGGCGCGGCCGGCCGGGGAAACGCATCACGCGGGCGGCGGCGCGGACGCCGGGCGAGGTCGCAGGGGTGTCGGAGAGGGCTGGCAGGCTCATCTTGCGTCTCCGGTCAGGCGATGGTGCTGCGCTCAGGCGACGCGCTTGATGTCGAGGCTGGCGAGATAGGTGTCCGGCGCATCCGGATCGAAGACCTTGCCGTCGAAGAAGGTCTCCTTGCCGCGCGAGGTCGATACCGGCACGTCCGCCGCCGGAACGCCGAGATCCTTCGCCGCGGCGCGCCAGATGTCCTCGCGGTTCACCTGGGCGATCAGCGCCTTGCGGTCGAGCGTCGGCTCGAACTTGCCCCAGCGGATGTCCTCGGTGAGGAACCACAGGTCATGGCTCTGGAAGGGATAGGAGGCATGGTCGCGCCAGAACTTCATGAAGTACGGGCTATCATTTACGACACGACCGTCACCGTAGTCGTATTCGCCCTTCAAGCGGTCCACGATGTCCTTGGCCGGCACGTTGAACCAGGCGCGCTTCGAGACGATCTCGGCGAGCTCGTCCTTGTTCTCCATGGCGTCGCACCAGATCTGCGCCTCCTGGACGGACATGGTCAGAGCCTTGGCGGCGTTAGGATTGGCCTCGACCCAGTCGGCGCGCATGCCGAGCGACTTCTCCGGGTGGCCCGCCCAAATCTCGCCGGTGGTCAGCGCCGAGTAGCCGATCTTCTGGTTGACGAGTTGCTCGTTCCACGGCTCGCCGACGCAGAAGCAGTCCATGGTGCCGACCTTCATGTTGGCGACCATCTGCGGCGGCGGCACCACGATCGTCTCGACGTCGGCGTCCGGATCGATGCCGCCGGCGGCGAGCCAGTAGCGCAGCCAAAGGTCGTGGGTGCCGCCGGGGAAGGTCATCGCCGCCTTGGCGTGGTTGCCGGCCGCCTTCTTGGCGGCGAAGGCCGCCTTCAGCACCGAGGCGTCGACGCCTGCCTTCAGGTCGAGATAGTCCTTGGCGACTGAGATGCCCTGGCCGTCGAGGTTGAGGCGGGCGAGGATCGCCATCGGCAGCGGCGCGCCGTTCTGCGTTACCTTGCCGGCAGCCATCAAGTAGGGCATCGGCGTCAGGATGTGGGCGCCGTCGATGCCGTTGCCGGCCGAGCCGAGCACCAGGTTGTCGCGGGTCGTCCCCCACGAGGCCTGCTTGACAACCTCGACGTCGGCCATGCCGTGCTTGGCGAAGAGGCCCTTCTCTTTGGCGATGATCAGCGGCGCGGCGTCGGTCAGCGCGATGAAGCCGAGCGCCGCTTTGGTCGTCTCCGGCCCGGCTCCCTGTGCCACGGCCGCGCCGAACGGAAAGGCGCTCTTCGCCGCTGCGACCGTCAGGACGGCCGCCGTAGACCTCAGCAGCGATCGGCGCGACGGGCCGACGGCAGGCGGCAGGCGGTTCACGGTCATGGTCGCGATCCCTCGCTTCGCCCAGCGGTTGCCGCCGGCGGGTGGTGCGCAAAAACGAAAAAACGCTGCCCGACCGAACGTGCCCGCACCCCTCGAGGGGATCGTCGGCACCAAACGGTCGGCAGCGTTGCCTGAGGCCCAGCATCGGGCGGGCGGTTCGGGATAGACCGGGGGAGTTTGGCCACATCGGCCAGCCGGTCGATCCTCCATCGCCCATCATGGACGGTGGCGAACTCGCTGTTGGAACGATGCCAAATCGCCCACTACTTCGGCAAGAGCAAATGTTGTGCAGCGATAGCCGAAGAATTGTACAGACGGACCAGCCGTCACACCGCCACGCCGAAACCGCGGAGGTAGCCGTCGACGTCATCGGGATCGAACAGCCGGCCATCGAAGAAGCCGTCCGGGCCGAGCACAAGGCGACCCGACAGCGAGGCGACCGGCGTCGGCCGCGTGAGCGCACCCTCGACCTTGGCGCTCGCCGCCGGCAGGTCGGCGCCGATGGGCCCGAGCGCCCGGCGAAAGAGGTCCGGCCGGTAGGTCGCGCGTGCCACTGCGGCGCGCTCCGGCATGTGCGCCACCTGGCCCCAGCGCACCATCTGCGAATAGAGCCACAGCGCGTGGCTCTGCCAAGGGAAGTTCGCCGCGTGCGCGTTGAAGATGAGGAAGTCGGGGAACTCCGACGCCGTCTCACCCGGCGACGCGACAAGGCGGCCGGCGAGCGCGCGAAGGATCTGCCCAGCCGGCGCGCCGACCCGGTCGGGCCGCGCAAGCATCTCGGCGAGCTCGGCGTGATTGGCCGGGCTCCCGGCCCATGTGGCGGCGCGATGGAGCGCGCGTAGCAGCGCATCGACTGTGGCCGGGCGCTGGTCGGCGAAGACGGTGCGCATGCCGAGCACCTTCTCCGGACTCTGTCGCCACAACGCCGATTTGACCGCGACGATGTGGCCGACGTGCTCATCGACGGCCTGCGAGTTCCATGGCTCGCCGACGCAGAAGCCGTCGACCCGTCCCTCCCGGAGCGCCTCCACCATCATCGGCGGCGGCACCACCGCCAGGCGCACGTCGCGGTCGGGGTCGATGCCCGCCGAGGCCAGCCAGTAGCGCATCTCGTAGTTGTGGCAAGAGAACGGATGGACCATGCCGAAGGTGAGCGGCAGGCCGCCCGTCTTGGCCCGCGCAGCGATTGCGGCCGCGAGCGCCGCCGCCATTTCCGCCGGGCCCGCCGCCGTCGTCGCGCCCTGTGCGGCCATCGCCTCGAACAGCGCCGTCGAGACGGTGACGGCGTTGCCGCCGAGACCGAGGGAGAATGGCGCTACCATCGGCACGTCGAAACCGCCGATGCCGAGATTGGCGGCAATCGGCATCGGCGCCAGCATCTGCGCCGCATCGAAATGGCCAAGGACGACGCGGTCGCGGATGTTCGCCCAGGAGGTTTCCCGCACGAGATCCAGCGTCAGTCCCTCGGCCTCGGCGAAGCCCTTGTCACGGGCGGCCACGACGACGGCACAGTCGACGAGGGGGATGAAGCCGATCGTCAGTGTCTCACGCTCGCCTGGCACTGCCGTCACCCGCCGATCAGCTTCGCGGCGGTGACGACGCTCTGCGCCACCTCGGCGAGACGGCGGCTCTCGCTCATTGCCGCCTTGCGCATCAGTGTGTAGGCCTCCTCCTCGTCGATGCCGCGGCTCTTCATCAGGATTCCCTTGGCGCGGTCGATCACCTTGCGCTCGTCGAGCGCCTGGCGGGCCTGGTCGAGCTCGTCGCGCAGGCGGCTGAAGGCGTTGAAGCGGCTGATCGCCATATCGAGGATCGGCTTGACGCGCTCCTTCTTCAGGCCGTCGACCACATAGGCCGAGACGCCAGCGTCGACCGCGGCCTCGATCATCGCGGTGTCGGAGCGGTCCACGAACATGGCGATCGGCCGCTGCACCGTCCGCGACACCTGGAACATTTGCTCAAGCACGTCGCGGTTCGGGTTCTCGAGATTGATGAAGATGACGTCCGGCTCGAGCTCCAGCAGCCGGCGCAGAAGCCCGCGCGTCTCGGCAATCACGGTGACAGCGCGATGGCCGGCGTCGTGCAGGCCGTCCTCGATGATCGAGGCGCGGGCGGCGTCGGCGTCGATGACCACGATGCGGAGCGGGGAGTCGAGCATTCGGTGGGTGGGTGCCAGGCTGACCGTGTCCACGACGGACACAGAGGCCCGCCAGCACGCAAGAGCCGTGCCTGTTCGGCCGTCGCGACCACCTCATAGAAGCGCTGCCCGAACGTTGCGGCTGCGAGCTTGAAGAGGCCGCGTTCGCTCGCGGATGGAAATGCGGAGGCCGCTGGCGCCGCGCTGGGGCGTCAAGCGGCTCGCCAACCGCTCGCGGATTGGGGAGAATTGGGCGCTTCCCGTCTCCAATGCTGGGCGGTCTAACGCCACGATGGGCGATGGGGTCTTCCTCTTCTCGCACGCCGGTGCATGCGATCTGGCGCTATCGTAGCTTTTGGCACGCGGCCCCTCCGCATCAAATCCGTCGGGCCGCGGGCATAGCTTCTGTCTGCGAGCCCGGACCGCGCAAATGGGTTTCCCAGGCCGCCATCAGCGCGCGTCGCTTCTCCAAGGCATCGCCTCGACGGTATGCCCGTTCGGTCTGATCACCGACCGAGTGCGCCAACGCCTGTTCCGCCACCTCTCGTGGGAAACTGGTTTCCTCCCCTGCCCAGTCGCGGAAGGACGATCGGAAGCCGTGGGTCGTGGCACCGTCTCCGACGGTCCGCCGCAGCATCATCAACAGGGTCATCTGCGAGAGCGGGCGCCCCTTGCGGGCGCCGGGGAAGACGTAGGCTGCGCCGTGCACATCGTCCACGGGTCGCAGCAAGGTCATCTGGTCGAGGACCGTCAAGGCGCCCTTCGTCAGTGGTACGCGATGCTCGCGCCCCGCCTTCATCCGCGCGGCGGGGACGACCCAAAGTGAGTTGGCGAGATCGATCTCTTTCCATGTGGCGCCAAGCACCTCGCCCGTGCGCGCCGCCGTGAAGATCAAAAACAGGAGGCATTGGGCGGAGACCGATCCGTTCTCGCTCAACGTCGCGACGAGCTTAGGGACGTCCGGGTAGGGCATCGCTGCATGATGTCCCCGCTGCAGCCGTTGTTGCTTGGGCAGCAGGGCGTCTAGATGGCCACGCAGTCGAGCGGGATTCTCTCCAGTACGCAGCCCCTTCGCCTTTGCAGCATCGAGCACCCTCTCAAGTCTGCCGCGAACACGTGAAGCGGTCTCCGCCCTTTCTGTCCAGATGGGTTGCAGGATCGCCAAGATGTCCTTGGTGTCGACTTCGTCGCACTGTTTCGAACGTAGAGGCGCAGCATAGTCACGCATCGTGTTGCGCCACTGCTGGATGTGCTTCGCGTTTCGAAAGCCGGGCGAGATTTCCTCTATCAGGCTATCCATGAATTCTCCGAACGTCGGCGCTGTAGGGGCCGCCGCTGGCGGCTTCGACACTGCACGGCGCACCTCGATGGGATTCCGCCCATCGGCGAGGACCCGTCGCGCTTCATCGGCTTTCAGGCGCGCGTCTGCGAGGGTTACGCTTGTCACCCCTCCCAGCCCCATCTCCTTGAGCTTGCCATCCCGTCTGAACAGGAAGGCCCACCGTTTGGCGCCGGACTTCTCGACAACGAGGTAAAGGCCATTGCCGTCCGCGTGCCTCCCCGGCACGGAGATCGCGGCTACTTTCCGAGCGGTCATCCTGTTCGCCTGCCGAGCCACAGCACACCTCGCACCCCAACTTTCACCCCAACACGTATCGCGACTTGAAGCGAATGTCCATGAACGCCTCCGTGCGCTGCCGTAAATTTAATCCAATAATAACAATGATATATCTGAACATCGGCGATTGAAGGCGATCATGCGCGAACATTACATTTGGGGACTGCCTCTCCGCCATTCCGCTATTCCGAAGCGTCTCCCGCCGTTTCGGCGCCCCCATATTTCTTAAATGTTTTCAGGGCTTTGTCCTCACGGCCTGTGGACCGCAAAGGGCCGCACACCCCTGATTTCGTCTCCAATTCGCGCACGTCTCTCCGTAGCTGTGGACTTTGACTCGAAAGGTACGTGCGCTGTGAGCCACTGAAATCTCGGCCGCCTGGCGCGGGAGAGTCGGCGTACCTTGTTCCGGTTTATGATCGAGGCCATTCGCAACGTCGCAACACTTATGACAAGCTCCAATCATTGGTGGGGGAGATAACTGACCGCTCTCGGGTGCGCGGTGTCGGGATGGCAGCTACGCTTCGATGCCGCTGCGCATTCTGCCGCAGCGGTCGTGCCTCGATCTCAACTTCGCACGAGAGCAAGCGCCTGGAAGTCATGCTGGCGTAGCGACAGCCCGGCCGTCAGGCCGAATACAGTTCGTGACGAGCTAGACGTCAAGATGGCCAATTTCCGGGGTGACTGCTAAGTAACAGAGATCGTCCGGACTTGTGGCATGAGGAAACGGGAGTGGTTGAGACCAATGAGCTGGCGCCGCTTTCCCTAGCGGACTTCGAGCAGGCGATCGCCTCCAAGCCCAACACTCTCGAGGTCCACCTTGATCTGGTGTGACGTTGCCCCGGTGTTGGTCGCGGTATCCGCGCTCGGCGCCTCGTCGGCGCCCGTGGGCGCGCTGTCGCCCGCTTCGGGCTCGATGCCAATGGCCGCGAGCCCCGCATCGGTCACAACCAGCGTCATGCCGCGGCCGTCGCCAGCCTTGTGCCAAAGCGAGTCGCCCTTGTCGGCATAGACCTCTGCGAGGAGGCCCTTGGCGATCATCGCGCCGATCACCCTGGTGGCGGCGCCGCCGCGCAGGTTGCTCGGCAGCGGTAGAGCGAGGTGACCGGCACGCTGGGCGGCAGCGGTCAGGATCACGAGCTGCGTGTCAGAAAGCTTGGTCATCGGGTCGGCTCCAAGAGCGGGGCCGCGTTGATCGCGACCCTCCTATGACCCCGAGCCCGCCTCGCGGCGGGCTGGCGGCGGGTGGGCAGCCCTCACTCGGCGAACTCGCCCTCGTGGAAGGCGCTGTCGGTGATGCGCTTCAAGAGTTCGGCGTAGTCGGCGAGCGTTCCCACGTCTCCCCAGTTGACCTCGTCGGGATGAACTTTGAAGTGCTCGTCACTGATGGTCTTGATCCGCGCCAGCGCGGCGTCGATCTCGGCCTTGCGCTGCGTGAAGGCGTCCATCGGCTTGGTGTTGTTCTTGGAGCGGCGCATCATCATCTCCATTCCTGATGGCGACATACAGGCTCTGCTTCGCCCATAAGCCAAGAGGATAAGCGCATCATCGCGTTAGATTTTTGGCTCCGGAGTAGATGCTTGGGCGTATCGATCCGCGCCAATGCGCGCAGCCGCGGCGTCTCCCACGTCGCCGTCCTGAAGACCGCGAAGGCCGGCCGGATCCCGCTCGAAGCCGACGGCAGCATCGACCCCGCAAAGGCGGACGCGGCCTGGGACCGCTCGACCGATCCGGGGAAGGCCAAAGGGACCGCCAAACCCGCGCCGAAGCCCACGAAGCCCGCGCCAGAGGCGATGAAGCCGGTGGCTGAGGCGGCCGTCGGCTCCGTCCGCGAGACCCTCCGGGAACAGGGCCTGCCGGCCGGCGGCAGCGTCACCTTCGTCCAGGCGCGGACTGCTCACGAGATCGCCAAGGCGCACCTGAGGCGGCTCCGCCTGCAGCGCATGAAAGGGGAACTCGTCGATCGGTCGCGGGCGATCGCCACCGTCTTCGCGCTCGCCC
>CALRZT010000259.1:0-7506 GCA_943372725.1 Pseudoxanthobacter soli DSM 19599 | reverse complement strand
GCGATCGTCACCCATCTGGTCGCGCTCGGCCACCGGGACATCGCGGCGATCGCCGGCCCGCAACACCTGTCGACGGGCGTGCTGCGCCAGCGCGGCTTCCTCGCCGCCTGCGCCGCCCTCGGCATCGGCGGTTCGCCGCCGGTGGCGGTGGCGCGCGGCTACCGCGAGGAAGAGGGCGAGCGCTGCACCGAGACGCTGCTCGCCACCGCCCCACCCTTCACCGCCCTCGTCTGCGCCAACGATCGCCTCGCCGTCGGCGCCATCACGGCGCTGCGCCGGCGCGGGCTCGAGTGCCCCGGCGACGTCGCCGTCACCGGCTTCAACGACATGATCATGGTCGACCGGCTGACGCCGCCGCTCACCACCGTGCGCGTGCCGAAGCACCAGATGGGCGCCCGCGCCGCCGACATGATCGTCGATCTCATCGAGGGAAAGCCTGGTCTCGAGCGCAGCGCCATGCTGCCGGTCGACCTCGTCGTCCGCGGTTCCACCGGCCGGGTCCGCAGCACCGTCGCCTGACGAAGGCGCGTGCGGCAGGAGAGTTGCCCTCCCCCGTCCCGGTTGCCAGAGCATGAGCCGGTGTGGCAATCGTTTGCCGCGCCGATCGACCGCCGGTCGTCGCTCGTGCCCGACAGACCCCGACCCGGCGAGGCGACCCGATGTCCAGCTACCAGAGTGCCCCCGTCGCCGCCGGCATGGCGGTCCAGGCCGCCGAGCGCCGTCAGCGCATCACTGCCGGCGAGCGCCCCATCGGCTGGAAGCTCGGCTTTGGCACGCCGGCGGCGCTCGCCAAGTTTGCGCTCACGGCCCCGCTCGTCGGCTACATGATGGAGGCGAGTGTCCTCGCCTCCGGCGCCGAGGCCGATCTTTCAGGCTGGGTGAAACCGGTGGCCGAGCCGGAGATCGCGGTGCGCATCGGCGCCGACGTGGCGGAAGGTGCCGCCTTCACCAGCGCCGCCATCGAGGCCTTCGCGCCCGCGATCGAGCTCGCCGACCTGTTCTTCCCGCCAGAGGACGCGGAGAAGATCCTCGCCCACAACATCTACCACCGCTACGTGCTGACCGGGGCCTTCCGGCCCGCCGGCGCCGGCTTCGACTGGTCGCGGCTTCGCGGAACCGTCCGGCGCAACGGCGAGGTCCACGCGAGCGTCGAGGACGTCGAGGCCAACACCGGCCGCTTCGTCGAGATCCTGCGCACCTGTGTCGACACGCTCGCCGCCGGCGGCGAGCGGTTGCGCAAGGGCGACATCGTCATCCTCGGCTCGGTGGTGCCGCCGATCTTCCTGGCCTCGACCGACACCGAAGTCGCCTTCGAGATCTTCGGTGCGGGCCGCGTCAGCGTCCGCCTGCGCGGCGGCGCCTGAGCCGCCCGGAACACGCTCGACGCTGGTGCCCGAGGGCGCCAGCGTCATTCGCGTCCAGGAGCCCGAGGCGCCATCGCCCCGGATGTCGTCGTCAGGCGGCCGTCAGCAGCCGCTCAATCTCGTGGACCGGGTGGTGGGTGAGGTCCTTGTCGATCTCGGCCAGCATGCTCTGCCGCAATGTCTCGCCGAGCGTCTCGCGCAGGGCGGCCAGCGTCTTCGGCGGCGCTACCAGCACGATCTTGCGCTTGTGGTCCTTGTCGTGGATCGCCGCGACGGCGCGCGCCGTCTCCTCGGCGAAGTGCCGCTCGGCGCGGGCGTGCCAGTCTGTCGGCTCCATCGCGCTCGTCGGCCCGGCGGCGTTCTGGGTCCGGCCGGGACGGTCGGTGCCGAGGTCGCTGGTGCGGCCCGTCTCCTCGGCCTCGGCGACGCGGTCGACCTTCAGGTTCGGAAAGTCCTCGTCGCCCTCGTTGCGCAGGAACAGCGCCTTCTGGCCGTCACAGACGATGACGGCGGCGTCGTGGGGGATCCGAAGCTTCATGATGGTCTCCTACTCTCTGGGCCGCGGGGCGGCCCGTCTCAATTCGGCACCAGCACCGCGGCGCCGGTGAGGCGGCCCGAGCGCAGGTCGTCGAGGGCAGCGTTCGCGTCGCCGAGGGCGTAGCGGGTGACGTGCGTCCGGATGCCCGCCTGAGGCGCGATGCGCAGAAGGGCGTCGGCGTCGGCGCGGGTCAGGTTGGCGACCGACAGAACCTGCCGCTCGCCCCATAGCCAACGGTAGGGGAAGCTCGGGATATCGGTCATGTGGATGCCGGCGCAGACCACCCGGCCGCCCTTGCGGACGGCCCTGAGCGCCGCGGGCACGAGCGGCCCCACCGGCGCGAACAGGATAGCCGCATGCAGTGGCTCTGGCGGCAGTTCGTCCGAGCCGCCGACCCACTCCGCCCCGAGACTTCGGGCGAGATCCTGCGCGGCATCGTCGCCCGGCTTGGTGAAGACGAAGACGCGCCGTCCTTGCCAGCGGGCGACCTGCAGGATGATGTGGCCGGCGGCACCGAAACCAGAGAGCCCGAGCCGTTCGCCCTCCCCCGCCATCACCAGCGATCGCCAGCCGATCAGCCCGGCGCAGAGAAGAGGCGCCACCGCCGCGTCCTCGCCATCCTCGCCGAGCGGATAGACGAAGCGGGCATCGGCGACCGCGTGGGTGGCGAAGCCGCCGTCGCGGGTGAAGCCGGTGAAGACCGGCGCGTCGCAAAGGTTCTCGCGGCCCTCGCAGCAGAAGTCGCAGTGGCTGCAGGTTGCGCCGAGCCAGCCGACGCCGACGCGCTCGCTGAGCCGGAAGCCCTCGACGCCCGCACCGACTGCCGAGACCCGGCCGACGATCTCGTGGCCGGGCACGATCGGCAGCACCGGATCGGGCAGTTCGCCATCGATCACGTGCAGGTCCGTGCGGCAGACACCGCAGGCGGTGACGCGGATCGAGACCTCACCCGGGCCGGCGACCGGGTCGGCGCGCTCGACGGCCACCAGAGGGCCGCCGATCCGCTCGAGTCGCATCGCCCACATCGTCGCCGCCTTCAACCGACTGCTCACCCCGCGGGTGCGCTGTGTCCGGTCGCGACGATGCTAGCCGCTCGACGGTTTGCGGCCCTTGATCCACCGCAAGCGCCATCTGGCGGATGGCGTCTGCGCCGGTGGACGGCGTCCAGCGGCGCCGGTCACCCGGGGGTGGTCTACTTCGCGTCGGCCGGCAGGAAGGTGAAGGGCGTGGCCGCCTCGAACTGCGCAGCCGCATTGCCGGAATAGACGCGACCGCCTTCGACAACGAGCTTCTTCACCGCGGCACCCTGCACGAAGTCGAGATCGGCGAGCGGCACCCAGAAGGCGTTCGGGCTGGTCGCCGAATCGAAGAAATAGACCCGGTTCTTCTGGTCGGAGACGGTCCGCCACAGCGTCGAGGAGATGTTCGGCTGCCCCGGCGTGGTGATGCCGAGCGGCACGCTGACGCTGCGCATGACGCTGAGCGTGCTGGCGACGGCCTGGTTGACGTAGGTGCCGCCGGGCACCGCATGGATATAGGCCGGGTCGGAGGTCTTTGGAATCGCATCGATGAGGAAGGAGGCGCGCGCGAAACGGTCGGCAGCGCGGTTCGTCCCCGGCAGGAACGTCAGGCCGCCGATGTCCTGCCAATACTGGTTGAGGGCGAGCTGCTGGTCGAAGCTCGGGGAGTTGGTCATCACCTGGTACTGGCGGCCGTGGTGGATGACGAGCTTGCCGCCGATGTACTCGAAGATGGCCGAATCGCCGCTCGCGTCCGACAGCGCCAGATGGAGCTGCGCCGGTTTGCCGTTCGGCAGCACCGGAGCGATGATGCGGAACGGCTCCGCCTGCAGCACCGTCACCGCCTCGGCGACGGTGGCGAAGTTGTCGAGCGCGTACTGTGCCCACAGGCTGATCGACATCGGCGGCTTGCTGATGTCGCCTGTCTCGTAGTCCGATTCCGCGAGATAGAGCAGGTTCGCCACCAGCCCGGCCTCGTTCATGCCGTCGGCGGTGCCGACGTCGTAGCCGGAAACGGTGAGGCTGCCGTACTTCGACACCCAGGTCGGCGAGGCGGGTCCGGCCGCACCGTTGCGCTCGATGCCACGGGGGAAGACCCACAGGTTGGAGCGCATGTCCTCGGCCCAGTCCATCGAGCGGCCGGTGACGACGATGTCGTCCGTGCCGAGATAGACGGCCCGGGTGCACGCCTCGGCGGCCGGGGCTGCGGCGAGCGCCACACAGAGGGCGAGAAGCGGTCCGCGCATGGCGCCGCCGGCAATCTTGGTCATCGTCATCGCTGAGGCCTTCCCGTCGTTCTTCCGGCGCCGGGGCTCGCCCCACCACGCCGGCGGTGTCGCCGGACGGCCGGCGGGGCCGGCCGTCCGCTCCCTGATCGGACGGCGCGCGCCTAGAGCGCCTGCGCCGCGGCCGCGGCGGCCGCCCGCTTCTGGTCTTCGGTCGGCGGCACATCGCCATCGCTGGCGATGCGGACGGTCACCGAGGAACTGGCGAACGACAGGCCGGCATCGATGAAGGCCTGCGACAGCCGCGCATAGACGGCCCGCTTCACCAGCGACGCGTCGGCCGGCGGCGTCATGAACTTCACCGCGAAGGTCATCGCGTTCGAGTCCATCTCGACGACGCCCTGCGACTTCAGCGGCTGCAGGAAGTGCGGCCCGAGCACCGGATCGGCCGCCAGCGCCTCGCCCGCCTTCTTGATCACCTTGCGGACCTTCTCGACGTCCGTCCCATGCGGGAAGGTGAACGGCAGCTTGGTGATCGCCCAGTCGCGAGACAGATTGCTGATCTGCTTGATTTCGCCAAATTGGACGGTGTGCAGCGGGCCGTTCTGGTGGCGCAACTGGAACGAACGGATGGAAATCTTCTCGACAGTGCCCTTCGAGCCGCCGCCGAGATCGACGTACTCGCCGACCCGGAAGGCGTCGTCGATAAGGAAGAACGCCCCCGACATCACGTCCCGCACCAACGTCTGCGAGCCGAAGCCGATGGCGAGGCCGAAGATGCTGGCACCGGCGAGCAGCGGCACGACGTTCACGCCGAGCTCGGACAGCACCATCATCACGACGACGACGACGATCGCACTCAGCACGAAGATGCGCGCCAGCGGCAGCAGCGTTGCCAGGCGCGACTTGCCGAGCGGCAGCGGCGTGAACTCCTCGTCCTCGGCGACGATGTTCGGGATGCCGCCTTCGCGGGCATGCTTCCGGTCGATGGCGATCCGCACCATGTCGTAGACGATCCAGCCGACGACGCAGATCGCCGCGATCTTGACGAGCGTCGCGCCGGCGCTCGACCCGACCAGCGCCGCGCCCCAGACGTGGGCGAGCGCGCCGAAGCCGATCAAAAGCACGATCAGCGCCGCGCCATCGTGGGCGAGGTCGCGATAGTCGCGCAGCCGCACGCCGCCCGGTCCGCCAACCCACATCACCGGCCCGCGCGGGACGATGCGCTCCACCAGCAGGGACAGGACGCCGTAGAGGATCAGGCCGACGAACAGCAGCGTCACCGGCGCCGTCACGAGGCCGTCGGAGCCCGGCTGGTCGAGCAGCACGTGCACGCCACGGGCGAACCAGGCGATGACGAAGTAGGCGATCGCGATCACCCACCAGTAGCGGCCGACGAGGCTGCCGAACGAGCGGCCCAGGTGCAACGGCCGGCCGAAGGCGGCTGGCACCGAGCGCCGGTTCACGAGGCACATTCCCGACAGGAACACCACGAGGATCAGGCTGAGGGCGATCGCTGCGAGATCACGGGCCTCGTCGCTCAGGCCGAGGGCGAGGAACCACCAGTCGATGGCGGCGATCACCGCGTAGACGACGATGAACGTCGTCACCCAGCCGCGCAGGCGGGCCGTCTCTTCCGCCGTCGCAACGCCCGGCGGCGTCTCCGGCGACAGCGCCGCGCGCGTGATGAGCAGCGCGCCGCGGGCGCAGGCGAAGACGACCAGGAGGATCAGCGCCGTCCGGTGGCGCACGTCGACGCCGGTGTCGACCAGTTCGATGACGATGAAGCCGACGATGACGAGGAGCGCCGCCCCGACGATGCGCAGCAAAGTCCGCACCAGGAGGTCGGCCGTCCGGGCCTCGGGATCCGCATCGGGCGCCGGCCTCGGCAGCCGGGCCATCGTGAAGCGCTCGAAGGCGATGGCGACTACGAGGCCAACGACGATCGCCGCGATCCCCGACAGGATCGCTTCGATGAGCCAGCCGCGCCCCTCCTCCGCGGTGTCGCGGGCGAGCGCCGCGCCGACCTCGCCGGGGATCTGCGACGCGCTCGCCACCGCCGCCCGCAGGCTCTGGCGGAGCTCGACCAGCGTCTGGCCGATATCGGCCTCGATGACCCGCGCCTCCTCCTCGATCCGCTGATCGAGGGCTTCCGCGGGAGCCGCCGCGGGCGTGGCGGCCGCAGGGGTGTGCTTGGTCTCGGCGGACGCGGTGTCGAGGCCGGCGGTGCCGAGGAGCACGCATGCCAGAACGGCCAGCGCCGTTAGCCACCCGAACAAAACTCTACCGACCATCACCCGACGCCCCCAAAACGTTCGCCGGGCTTCCACCAGGCGCTGCACCGCACCGACACCGACCCGCCCCGCCTCGATCGACGTCACACGAGAACGCATGCCCGACGCCGCCGACGAAGCGGAGCCTGCGCTCGTGTCCCGTAGACGCTGTGCGCCCGCTTCTGCGCGGCCGCATGATCGATTTCGGAGGAACAGACGGCCGACAGCCAAACAGCGTCGCAGGCCGGCTGTCAATGAGCGCCCGCCGTTCCTGGGCGCCCGGAGCAGCGGGGTCGGCGGCTATGCCGAACGGCACGCTGACCCGCCGCCGATCATCGACGCGTCGACCGAGCCGGCGGCAACCGGCGCGCATCGACGACGAGGCGCATCCGCACCGTCTCGGATTGCATCGACACCGTCGAGCGAACGTCGTGCAGCGCCGCCCTGAGACCGTGCACCTGATCGATCAGGTCCAGGATGACGTCGACACCGGCATCGTTGACGCCGATATGGCGTCTGAGGTCGTGGACGAGCAGCGCGCGGGCGACGTCGACGTCCGTGAACGTCGTGCCCCCCTCGCCCGTCGAGGGCCGCACCCATCCGGCCGCGACCCACTGCTCGAGTTCGCCGAGATCGAGACCGGCGTGAGCGCAGAAGCTTGGCGCGTCGTGCATTCAGCCCTCCATCGTCTTGCGCGGGTCTTGGGTGTGGGCACCGGCCCATTCGCCGACGAAACGCTCGAGATCGGCGTCCGGCACCTCCGGCAGCACGATCTTCAGCGTCATGTAGGCGTCGCCACGGCTGCCGTCGCGACGCGGCACGCCCTTGCCCTTCAGGCGCAGCACCTTGCCGCTGCTGGTGTTCTTCGGCAGGGTCGCCGCCACGCGGCCGCCCGGCGTCGGCACCTCGATCCGCCCGCCGAGCACCGCTTCCGCAAGCGTGATCGGCACCTCGAAGCGGACGTCGTCACCGTCCTGGACGAACAGCTTGTGCGGCCGCACGTGCACCTCGATCAGCGCATCACCGGCCGGACCGCCGTTGACGCCGGGCTCGCCCTTCCCCCGCAGGCGCAGGGTCTGGCCGTCG
>CALRZT010000258.1:0-7527 GCA_943372725.1 Pseudoxanthobacter soli DSM 19599 | reverse complement strand
CTCGGCGCCGGCCTGGTAGACGCCCAGAGCGAAGCCGTAGGCGAAGACGCCGGCGGCGAGCACCAGGGCGACCCGCAGGACGCCCAGGCGCGCCCCGAGGCGGTGGGCGACGAGCCCGGCGGCGATCAGCGGCAGGCCGACATAATAGGGCACGCGCTGCTCGAGGCAGAGCGCGCACGGCGCGTAGCCGCCGATCAGCTGGAAGCCCCAGGCGGTGGCAATGGTGACGATGCCGAGTGCGAGGGCGAGCGCCCCCGCCAGCACCGGCACGGCGCGGCCGGCGGAGGCACCGTGGGCGCTCTCGCCGGCGAGGGTGGTCGACATCGGTGTCCTCCGCGGGCCCGAAGGCCTCAGAACAGGTAGCGCGCCGCCACGAGGCCGCCGATCAGCACGAGGGCGACCACCGTGGTGACGAGCTTCAAACGCCGCTCGATGAAGGCGCGGATCGGCTCGCCGTAGCGGCGCAAGAGCGCCGCCTCGAGGAAGAAGCGTGCCCCCCGCGTGACGATCGACAGCGCCACGAACGTCAGGAAGTCGTAGCCGGCAAATCCGGACGTGATCGTGACCACCTTGTAGGGGATCGGCGTCAGGCCCTTGATGAGGATGATCCAGGCGCCCCACTCGGCATAGGCGTGGCGGAAGGCCTCGACCTCGCCGCCATAGCCGTAGAGCTCGATCAGCCAGGTGCCGACGGAATCGTAGAGCAGCAGGCCGATCAGGTAGCCGAGCATGCCGCCCAGCACCGACATGACCGTGCACCATCCCGCGAGTGCCCAGGCGCGTGCCCGGTCGGCCAGCACCATCGGGATCAGGAGCACGTCGGGCGGGATCGGGAAGAACGAGCTCTCGGAGAACGAGATGACGCCGAGGGCGGCCTTGGCGTGGCGGTGGCCGGCGAAGCTCATGGTCCAGTCGTAGAGGCGGCGCAGCATCCGATTCTCCGCGAGCCCCCGGCCCCAGGCGCGCCTGTCTAGACGAGGCGGGTCGGGCTTGTCCACGCGACGCAGGACGCCCGACGCGCGCGACCGGGTGCCCGCAGGTGCGCGCGGCCGTGGAGTTGACCCTCGCTGGCGGTCGCGCGAGGGTGTGCGCCGGCTGACTGAACGGGGAAATTCGATGATGAAGCGGATCGTGACGGGGGTGCTGCTGGCGCTCGTGCTGGCGACGCCGGCGCTCTCTCTCGACCGGGGCGACTGGGTGCTCGGACGGTGGCAAGGGGGCAAGTTCTGGTTCCCCGGCATCGTGCAGCAGGCGGGCGGCGGCCAGGTCACCATCAAGTACGACGACGGCACCAAGGAGACGCTGCCGCGCAAGCTCGTCAAGCGCTACGACTGGACGATCGGCACCCGCGTCGAATGCGACTGGAAGGGTGGCGGCACCTGGTATCGCGGCAACATCGCCAAGCTCAACGGCGGCGAACTGGTGGTCGCCTACGACGACGGCTCGCGCGAGCGCACGGTGACGGGGCGCTGCCGGTCGCGTTGAGGGGGCGGCGGCGGCCGTGGGCCGTGCGCGACCCCCTATTTCGGGTCATTCCCGGCCTTGTGCCGGGAACCCATGCTACGCCAGCCAATGCACCGACGCCGAGATCGGTGAAAGGGATGGGTTCCCGGCACAAGGCCGGGAATGACTGCGGAGGCGTTTGCGACAGGAGGGTGTGCGACAGCAGCCTCAGGCGCGTCGCGCAGCTCTACCGACGGACTCCCGGCAGTAGAGACCAGTAGCGAACAGCTGGGGCGGTCGCCTTAGCGCGGCGCGCCCTCGCGCTCCCTACCGAGGCGCGCGTTTGGCCAGGATGCGTTGCAGGGTGCGGCGGTGCATGTTGAGGCGGCGGGCGGTCTCCGAGACGTTTCGGTCGCAGAGCTCGTAGACGCGCTGGATGTGCTCCCAGCGGACCCGGTCGGCCGACATCGGGTTTTCCGGCGGCAGCGCCTTGTCGTGTGGGTCGCGATTGAGCGCCGCAACGATCTCGTCGGCGTCGGCGGGCTTGGCGATGTAGTCGATGGCGCCGAGCTTCACCGCGGTGACGGCGGTGGCGATGTTGCCATAGCCGGTCAGCACGATGATCTTCACCTCCGGCCGCCGTTCGCGCAGGCGCTCGACGACGTCGAGGCCGTTGCCGTCGCCGAGGCGCATGTCGACCACGGCATAGTCCGGGGGCGATGCGTCGACCTTGGCGATCGCTTCGGCCACCGATTCGGCGATGTCCGTCTCGAAGCCCCGCTTCTCCATCGCCCGTGCCAGTCGCTGCACGAACGCCTTGTCGTCGTCGACGATGAGCAGCCGGCCTGCGCCGGTTACCGTCTCGCCGACCGCCTTCGGGGCAGGGGCGGCCGTCTCCATCACTCGATCCTTCGTCCCGTCGATTGTTTGCCGACGTTATAGGGTGTCGATCCCGCCGGGGGAAGCGCCTGCGACCCCGAGTCTTCTTGCGGTCTCGCTTTCCGGCCTCGCAGTGCGCTCCACCTCGATGGCATCGCGCGGCCAGGCGACGCGGACGATGGCACCGTGCGCCGGTGCCGGGCGGTTGGTCAGCGACAGGCTGGCACCGGTGCGCTCGAGCAGCGTCTTGGCGATGAAGAAGCCGAGGCCGAGGCCGCCGGCCTCGCTCATGGCGGTCTCCTCGCGGCCGGCGGGACGGGAGGCGCGGGTGGTGACGTAGGGGTCGCCGAGGCGCTCGATGATCTCCACGGCGAAGCCCGGTCCATCGTCGCGCACCGTCACCACGATGGCGTCGTCGGTCCATTCGGCGGTGATGTCGACGGCGCTCTCGGCATAGTCGACGGCATTCTCGACGAGGTTGCCGAGACCGTAGAGGACGGCGGGGTTGCGGGTGACGACCGGCTCGCCGCGGTTGCCGCTGGCGCGCTCGATGCCGACGGCGACGCCGAAATCGCGGTGCGGCGCGGCGATCTCCTCGAGCAGCAGCGTCACCGCCATGCGGTCGAGGGGGCTCTCCGGGTCGTTGCCGAGCGAGGTGAGCTTGCGCAGGATGTCGCGGCAGCGCTCGGACTGGGTCGACAGCAGGTGGACGTCCTCGGCCCGCGGATCGTCCGGCTCGAGCTCGCGCTCGAGTTCGCGGGCGACGAGCGCGATGGTGGCGAGCGGGGTTCCGAGCTCGTGGGCGGCGGCGGCCGCCATGCCGTCGAGGGCGTTCAGGTGCTGCTCGCGGGCGAGCACGAGCTCGGTGGCGGTGAGGGCGTCGGCGAGCTGGCGCGCCTCCTCGGAGACGCGGAACGCGTAGACGCTCATGAACACGAGGCTCGAGGTGAGCGCCACCCAGACGCCGGCGACGTAGAGGAGCGGCATCTGCAACGTCTCGTCCGGCCACCAGGGAAGCGGCTGGTGGAAGAAGACGAGGAGGGTGGCGACGATGACGACGAGGACGCCGAGCGCCAGTGTCTTGCGCGGCGGCAGGGCGGTCGCCGAGATCATCACCGGGGCGATCAGCAGGAAGGCGAACGGGTTCTGCAGGCCGCCGGTGAGGTAGAGCAGGCCGGCGAGCTGCAGGATGTCGTAGCCGAGCAGGACGGCGATCACCTGGGCGGTGAAGCGCCGGCTCGGCGGGTAGCGCAGGCGCAGGATCAGGTTGAGCCAGGCCGAGACCGCGATCAGCGCCAGGCACCAGCCCATCTGCACCGGAAAGTCGAGGCCGAAGGCGACGGCGACAACGGCCGCCGTCTGGCCGGCGACGGCGAGCCAGCGCAGGCGGATCAGCGTGTCGAGGCGGACGCTGCGGCGTCCGAAGGGTGGCGAGCGGTCGAGGGGAAGCGACATCGGCGGGTCTCCGGTCGCCGACAGATATAGTATCCGCGGCCAATCGGCGATGCGGCGCCTCTCCGAGAAGAGCCGCCGAACTTTGTTGCGGTGCGCAAATTTCCCTTTGATGGCTTCGTGTTAGCAGGTCCTGCCGAGGTGCGCACCCGGGGCCTGAACCTCAGACTTTCGGCGGAATTCCGAGGTCGTCGGCGATGCCAGCTTGATGCAAGGGAAACCGGCGACTATGATTTTGCGTTGCAAAATGCGCGACGGAGACCACCGTCGGCGACGGGCAAGGCGGGGTAACCCTGCGTGTACTACCAGCTCTATGAGATGAACCACGCCGCGATGACGCCGATGCGCGCCGCGGCCGACGCCACCCGGCTCTCCTTCAAGAACCCGCTCAATCCGCTGAGCCACACCGTCTTCGGGCGCAGTGTGACGGCGGCGTGCGAGGTGTTCGAGCGGGCGACGCGACGCTACGCCAAGCCCGGGTTCGGCCTGACGAGCACCCAGGTCGGCGGCGTTCGCGTCGCCGTCCACGAGGAGATCGTCTGGTCGCGGCCGTTCTGCAACCTCGTCCACTTCGAGCGGGCGTTGCCGGACCCCTCGCGCCGCCATCCGAAGCTCCTGATCGTCGCGCCGATGTCGGGCCACTACGCGACCCTGCTGCGCGGTACGGTGGAGGCGATGCTGCCGCGCCACGAGGTCTACATCACCGACTGGGTCGACGCGCGGCTGGTGCCGCTCGCGGCCGGGCGCTTCGACCTCGACGACTACATCGACTACGTCATCGCGATGATCCACCATCTCGGCCCGAACACGCACGTGATGGCGGTGTGCCAGCCGGCGGTGCCGGTGTTCGCCGCCGTGTCGCTGATGGAGGCGGCGGAGGATCCGCTGGCGCCGTCCTCGATGGTGCTGATGGGCGGGCCGATAGACACGCGCGTGAAGCCGACCGCCGTCAACACGATGGCCGAGGAGCGCGGGCTCGAGTGGTTCAAGCGCCACGTCGTCATGACGGTGCCGTGGCCGCTGCCGGGCTTCCTGCGCCAGGTCTATCCGGGCTTCCTGCAGCTCGGCGGCTTCATGGGCATGAACCTCGACCGCCACATCCTCGCGCACCGCGAGTTCTACGACCACCTGGTGCAGGGCGACGGCGATTCGGCCGGCAAGCACCGCGACTTCTATGACGAGTATCTCGCGGTGATGGACCTCACCGCCGAGTTCTATCTCGACACCGTGGACAAGGTGTTCATCCGGCACGCGCTGCCAAAGGGCGAACTCACCCATCGCGGCCGGCCCGTCGACCCGTCGGCGATCCGCCGCACGGCGCTGCTGACCATCGAGGGCGAGCGCGACGACATCTCCGGAGTCGGCCAGACGGAGGCGGCGCAGCGGCTGGCGGTGAACCTGCCCGACGACAAGCGCTACCACTACCTGCAGGCCGGCGTCGGCCACTATGGCGTCTTCAACGGCTCGCGCTTCCGCTCGGAGATCGCGCCGCGCATCTCCGACTTCGTGTGGACGCACGACCGCCGCCCGCGCCGCCCGTCGCCCGCCAAGGTCGCCCAGGCGGCGTTGCCGGCCGCGACCGCCGAGGCGGCGACGGCGCCGTCGAGCGAGGCCCCGACGGCTGCGATTGCATCGGCGAAGGCGTCGGTCGCCACGGCGAACGGCCAGACCGTGAACGGTGGGAAGGCCAACGGCGTCGCGGTCGCGGTGACCGCGAGCCCGGAGCCCAAGCCCTCGCCGGCGAAGGCCACACCGAAGGCGGAGACGGTCGAGGCCGCAACCGCGAAGCCCGCCGCGAAGTCCGCTGCGAAGTCGGCCGCCAAGTCCGCAGTGAAGTCGGTCGCCAAGCCTGCTGCCGGCAAGCCTGTTGCCGGCAAGCCTGCCGCCGCCAAGCCTGCCGCCGCCAAGCCTGCCGCCGCCAAGCCTACTGCCGCCGAGGCCAAGGCCGCCGCGGCGAAGCCGCGCGCTGTGAAGGCGGCGACGCTGTCGGACATCGTGCTGCCGAAGCCGGCTGGGAAACCCGACGACCTCACCCGAATTCGCGGCATCGGCCCCAAGCTCGCCGAAACGCTGCACGGGCTCGGCATCTTCCACTTCTCGCAGCTGTCGGCGCTGAGCACGAAGGCGGCGGCGGAGCTCGATGCCAAGCTGTCGTTCCCCGGCCGCATCCGGCGCGACGACTGGATCAGCCAGGCGAAGGCGCTCGCCGGCGGCGCCTGAGACGTGCCGGCGGGGCCTGAGTCGTGCCGGCGGGCGAGTGCCCGCCGCCCCATGTCCAATTTCGATGGTCGCTCCTCTTGTAGAGGAGCCGTGGCCTTCCCAAATCCTTGCCTGTATTCGTGAGGAGGACCACAAAGACCATGACCAACACTCTTGCACTCCGGCCGGGTTGGACGCCGCTCACCATCGGCTTGATGGTGCTCGGGTTCATCGTGTTCTGGCCGCTCGGATTCGCCATGCTGGCCTATATCTTGTGGGGCGATCGCCTGCACAGGATGGCGAACGACGCTGGCGAGAGCTTCCGGGCGAGCGGGTGGGGTTGCGCGGGTTCCCGCTCGATGCGCACCGCCGCCACCGGCTTCTCGGCCACCGGCAACGTCGCCTTCGACGAGTACCGCAAGCGCGAGATCGAGCGGATCGAGGCCGAGCGCCGCAAGCTCGACGAGATGCGGGCCGAGTTCGACAGCTACCTCTCGGAGCTGCGTCGGGCGAAGGACAAGGAAGAGTTCGACCGCTTCATGTCCGATCGCGATCGGCGTGAGCGCGAGGGCGGCGCGGCCTGATCGCGCGGCCCGGTCGAACGAGACCGGACGAAAACGACGCGGGGCGCCCCACCGGGCGCCCCGTTGTCGTTCCGGCGCTCCCGGTTTCGGTGTCCTCGACGGGTCGTGCACCTAAGCGAGGCCGGCGTGCAGGCGTTGCACGAGCCGAGTGCTGGTGTCGTCGCCCACCCTTAGGGCTTCGGCGAGAATTGCATCGCCGTCGATGTCGGATGCGCCGTCGACATCGAGGGTGTGAAGGGCCTTGGCGGCGAGGACCGCGGCCCGGTGGCTGGCCCCCAGTTCGATGAGCAGCGTGACGCGGCGGACGTCTACGTCCGCCGCCCCTCGCTTGAACGTCTCGACGACAAGCCGGAACATCTCCCTCGACCTCTTCTGGTCCCCCTGGCGGAACAGCACGTAGCCGTAGAGCAGCAGCGATTTGCAGAGGTTGAAGGACGGCGACAGGTAGTTCGAGACGCGGTCCATGCGGGCCCGCATCCGTTCGAGGGTGGCCAACAGGGCAGCGATGTCGCCGCGCGCGATGTGGACGTGCCAAATTGCCGTCAACAGCGAGATGGAGAGGTGCTCGCCGTTTCTGCGGGGGTGCCAGTGGCGGCGGCAGGATTCGGCAACGGGAAGGAGAGCGCCCGCAATCTCCAGCGCATCGGCGGCGTCCTGCGGGTCGTCGAGTTCAACTGCCTTGTAGCAGAGCACCGGCACAGCGGAACAGCGGTAGTGGGGAGAGCCCGGAAAGTGCAGACAGAGCTGCCGGGCGACGAAGTGGTCCGAGCGCGCGTCGCCCCACCGCAGCCTGCGGCGGACGAAGACGCCCCGGAACTCCTCGTCGGTCGCTGGGAAGAGACCGGCGAGCAGGTCGGCCACGCGGGGGGCCACGACGGTTTCCAGGCCGGGCTGGCCGACGATCTCGGCCTTGACGATGACGGCGCCGGGCGTGCCAAGGCCGAAGCTGAAGCGTGCGTGCCCGTCACCG
>CALRZT010000257.1:0-7548 GCA_943372725.1 Pseudoxanthobacter soli DSM 19599 | reverse complement strand
GTCGCGAAAGCGCACGTCGGCCTTGGCCGGGTGGACATTGACGTCGACCTCGTGCGGGTCGAGGTCGATGAACAGCACCGCGGCCGGGTGGCGGTCGCGGGCGATGGCGTCCTGGTAGGCGGCCCTGAGCGCCCCCATCAGCACGCGGTCGCGCACCGGCCGGCCGTTGACGAAGAGATATTGCTGGGCGGCGGTTCCCCGCGTCGCCGTCGGCAGGCCGGCGAGGCCGCCGAGGCGGATGCCCTCCCGGCCCGCGTCGATTTCGACGGCATCCTCGACGAAGGCCTGGCCGACGACGTCGGCGATGCGCCGCCGCAGGGCGTCGGGGCCAGTGCGTGCGGGCCACTCGAGCGAGGCGCGGTCGGCGCCGGCGAGGGTGAAGGCGACGTGCGGAGCGGCGAGCGCCAGCCGGCGCACCACCTCGGTGATCGCCGTCGCCTCGGCCCGCTCTGACTTCAGGAACTTCAGCCGCGCCGGCGTCGCGAAGAACAGGTCGGCCACCTCGACGCGGGTGCCGCGCACCATCGCCGACGGCCGTACCGGCTCGCGCCGCCCGCCCGCCACGACGATCTCCAGCCCGTGCGGGGCGCCGGCGGCGCGGGTGGCGATCGAGAGCCTCGCGACCGCACCGATCGAGGGCAGCGCCTCGCCGCGGAAGCCGAGGGTGGCGATCGCCGCGAGGTCGCCCTCCGGCAGCTTCGAGGTGCAGTGGCGCTCGACAGCCAGCGCAAGGTCGGCCTCGTCCATGCCGATGCCGTCGTCGGTGACGCGGACGAGCGCCTTGCCGCCGCCGGCGGTGACCACCTCGACGCGCGTGGCGCCGGCGTCGAGCGCGTTCTCGACGAGCTCCTTGACGACGCTCGCCGGCCGCTCGACCACCTCGCCGGCGGCGATGCGGTTGATGACGCCGTCCTCGAGCTGCCGTACCGCCGCCATCCGTCCTCCGTCGCCGCGACCGGCGATTCGCGCCGGCCCGGCCGTCGCCCGTGCTTTTCCCTCTTTCCCGCCCTGCCCTCAAGGGCGCGGTGGCGCGCCGGGGCTCAGAGCACCGGCAGCAGCCGCCACCAGAGCGCCGAGGTGAGGATCGCGAGCGGCACGCCGATGCCCATCATCAGGGCGACAAGCTGCGGTTCGAGATCGTGCTCGAGGGCGATGATGCTGGCGCCCAGCGACGGCGGCATCGCGGCCTCCAGGATGGCGATGCGCGCCGCCGGATCCTCGACCGCCCCGAGAGCCAGGCTGAACAGCAGGATGGCCGCCGGGGCGGCGACGAGCCGCCAGCCGAGGCCGACGGCAAGCGCCCCGATCCGCCCGGCGAAGCCGTCGAGCCGCAGCGTCAGGCCGACGGCGGCGAGTGCGATCGGCGTCAGCGTGTCGGCGAGCCGGCCGACGACGTCGACCACCCAGTCCGGCCGGTCGAGATGGTTGGTGGCGAAGGCGACGAGGATCGCCAGGAAGGGCGGGAAGGTGGCGATGCGGCGCGCCACGGCGACGGCGTCGAACCGGCCGGAACTGCTGACGGTGGCGATGGCGATGCCGAGGATCGACAGCGCCAGATAGGAGCCGAACAGGTCGATCAGGATGCCGAGGCCGAGCCACTGCGGGCCGGCATAGGCGGCGATCATCGGCAGCCCGATGAAGGACGTGTTGCCCCAGCCGGCGACGAGCAGCAGCGCGCCGGTGCGCTGTCGCGACCACGCGAGGGCGCGGCCGAGCGGCACCAGCACGGCGATGGCGAGCAGCGCCGCCACCCACGGCGCCGCCACCGCCAGCCACCAGGACGGATCGACGGAGAGGTCGTGCACCGTGCTGAGCGCCGTCGCCGGCAGCGCCACGTTGATCACCCAGCCGCCGAGGACCTTCGGCGCATTCTCGGGCAGCCGACCCGACAGGCGCAGCAGCACGCCGACGACGAGGCAGGCGACGATCAGCGTGATCTGCGACATCTCTCAGGCCCCCCGGCCCCAGGCGGCGGCACCGCGCCGGCGAGCGCTCCGGCAACGGTCCCGGTCGGTCGGCCGCGGATCAGCTTAGACCCTCCCGCTGCTGCCTCAATCCCGTCGAAAGCACCGGCCAGCGTGTCGTCCCGGCGCGGCGCCGCGACCGGCCGCTCGCGGGCGCTGCCGCCGCGCGCGGCGGATGCAAGCTCCAGGCAGGGTCCCGGCGGGATGCAGAGGCTTTCGCGCGCTGCACCGTATGCGGGTGGGGGTGCCGACGACGGGACGGACCGATTGCGCGCCACATCCACGCCTTGCGACCCGGGCCTGCCGCCCCCGGCGACGGAGCGGCCGCTCCTGCCGAAGCGGGCGGAGCTCTCCGCCCTGCTGTCGCTCGTCGCCGCGGCGCTCGCCGTGCCGGCGGCCGCGCTCGCGATCGACGGGCACGAGACGCTCTCCGCCGGTGCCGCCGACCTCGTGGCCGACCCCGCCCTCTGCCGGCTGCCGCTCGAAACCGGCGAGACGGTCGTCGTCGAGGACACCGCCGGCGACAGCCGCTTCGCGGACCGCCCTTCGGGCCCCGGAGGGCCTCTGATCCGCTTCTTCGCCGGCGTGCCGGTCGCCCTCGAGACCAGCCGTGCCATCGGTGCGCTGGTCGTCGCCGGCACCAGGCCCCGGCGGCTGTCGCCGCAGGACCTGCAGCGCCTCACGGAGACGGCGCGGATCGCCGCCGTCCTGCTGGTCGATGCGCGCCGCGCCCGCGAGGTCGGCGACCTCAGCGACGCCCTGGCGCGGCAGATGGACCGCACCCACCGCGACCAAGCCGCGATCGAGCACTATCGCAAGATGTACGAGCGCACGTCGTCGCTCGCCCGCATCGGCGTCTGGGAGTGCGACCTCGCGACCGAGCAGCTCACCTGGACGAACGGCGTCTACGACATCTTCGAGCTGCCGCGCGGCGCGCTGGTGACACGGGACCTAGTGCTCGGCCTCTACGAGCGCGAGTCCCGACTGCGCATGGAGCGTGTCCGCCGCCAGGCGATCGAGGCCTGTTCGAGCGGCAGCCTCGACATCCGCATCCGCACCGCCACCGGCCTGCGCCGCTGGGTGCGGCTCACCATCGACGTCGAGGCGGAGAACGGCCGGGCGGTGCGCATCTTCGGGCTGAAGCAGGACATCACCCAGGAGAAGAACCTGCTCGAGCGCCTGCGGCGGCTCGCCGAGATCGACCCGATGACCGGCCTCGCCAACCGCTCGATGTTCGAGGGCGCCCTCGCCCGGGCGCTCGTCGCGGGCGGCCGCGCGGCGCCGCCGGCGGCGCTCGCCCTGATCGACCTCGACGGCTTCAAGGCGCTGAACGACACCTACGGCCACGCCGCCGGCGACGAGTGCCTGCGCCAGATCGGCCGGCGCCTGCGCGCCGTCTTCCGCCGCCCCCACGAGATCGGCCGCATGGGTGGCGACGAGTTCGCCGTACTGATGCGTGGCCGGCGTTCGGAGGCGGAGATCGCGGCGCTCGCCCACCAGGCGATCGAGGAGATCCGCCGGCCGGTCGTCTTCGAGGGTCATCTTCTCATCGTCGGCGCCAGCGTCGGGGTGACGCGGCCGGCCGAGATGCGGGCGCACGACCTCGGCAGTCTGTTCGCCGAGGCCGACCGGGCGATGTATGCGGCCAAGCGCGACGGCCGCAACACCGTGCGCTTTCATGCGTCGGCCGACAGCGCCGCCGATACACCCTGCGGTGCCGCGGCGCACCGCGCGCCGCGGCCCCGCCGCTTGACCGCGCGGCCCGGCGCGTCTACCCCCGCGCGATGAGCGCAGACGCACCCGACATCGCCGCCGCCCCGCCGATCCTGCCCGGATTGTCCGCCCTCGCCGGGCGCTACGACGCCCTCGTCTGCGACGTCTGGGGGGTCGTCCACAACGGCGTCGCCGCCTATCCGGCCGCCGTCGAGGCGCTCACGCGCTTCCGCGCCGGTGGTGGCGCCGTCGTGATGGTGACGAACTCGCCGCGCCGCGAGGACGGTGTCATCGAGCAGCTCGGCCAGCTCGGCGTGCCGCGCGATGCCTTCGACAGCGTCGTCACCTCCGGTGAGCTCACCTTCTCACGCCTCGTCGCCCACGGGGCGAAGCGCGTCCACCAGATCGGCCCGCCGCGCGACGTCGTCTTCTACGAGGGCACCGACATCGACCTCGTCGCCCCCGAGGACGCGGAGATCGTCGTCTGCTCGGGCATCGAGGACGAGGAGGAGGGCCAGCCGGAGGACTATCGCGCGCGCTTCGAGGCGATGGTGGCGCGCGGCCTGACGATGCTCTGCGCCAACCCCGACATCGTCGTGGAGCGCGGCCCGCGGCTCCTGTGGTGCGCCGGCGCGCTCGCCCGCGTCTATGGCGACATCGGCGGCCGCGTCGAGCTCCTCGGCAAGCCGCACCAGCCGATCTACGACGAGGCGAAGCGGCGGATCGCGGCGCTTCGGCCGGAGGCGCGCGTGCTCGCTGTCGGCGACGGCCTCGCCACCGACGTGCGCGGCGCCGTCGACCACGGCATCGACGTGCTGTTCGTCATCGGCGGCATCCACGGCCACGAGTTCGGCGGCATCGAGACCTCGGACCCGCTGCTGATCGCCGCCCGTCTCGCCTCCGAGGGATTGCGCGCGACCGCCTGCGTGCCGATGCTGCGCTGGGGCTGAGCGGCCGACCGCCGCCGCCGCGCCACGTTAGGACCAAGCATGGACGCCGACACGCCCGCACCCGAGACAGCGCCCACCAGCCTGCCGCCGCTGCGTACCCTCTATTTCGAGGATCTCGCCGTCGGCATGAGCGAGACGCTGTCGAAGACGGTGCTCTCCTCTGACGTCGTCGGCTTCGCCGAGGTGTCGGGCGACCGCAACCCGATCCATCTCTCCGAGCACTTCGCCGCCCGCACGCCGTTCCGCACCCGCATCGCCCACGGCCTCTACACGGCGAGCCTGATCTCCGCCGTCCTCGGCACGCGGCTGCCCGGGCCGGGGGCGATCTATCTCTCGCAGACGCTGAACTTCCACGCCCCCGTCCATATCGGCGACACCGTCACCGTGACGGTGGAGGTGGCCGAGCTCGTCGAGCGCGGGCGGAGGGCGCGTCTTCGGTGCATCTGTGCCGTCGACGGCAAGACCGTTCTGGATGGCGAGGCGCTGGTGAAGGTGCCGACCCGGGCGGAAGGCCCGAAGCTGCTGTGACCTCCGCCCCGAGCCAGGCCCGATGACGCTCGCCTCCGACCTCGACGCCGTGCGGCCGTTTTCTGTGCCTCTCGCGGCCACCGGCCCCGGCGAGCGCCGCGCCGTGGTGGCGATCGGCAATTTCGACGGCGTCCATCGCGGCCACCAGGCGGTGCTGTCGCAGGCCCGCCGCCTCGCCGACGAGGCCGGCGCGGCGGCGCTGGCGCTGACCTTCGAGCCGCATCCGCGCACGCTGTTCCGTCCCGACCAGCCCGTGTTCCGCCTGACGCCGCCGGCGGCGAAGGCGCGCGTGCTCTCGGCGCTCGGCCTCGACGGCCTGATCGTCGCCGGCTTCGACCGCGCCTTCTCCGAGCGCACCGCCGACGGCTTCGTCGACGACGTGCTGATCGCCGGGCTCGGCGTCCGCCACGTCGTCATCGGCTACGACTTCCACTTCGGCAAGGCGCGCTCCGGCACGCCGGCTTTTCTGGCCGACGCCGGCGCCCGCCATGGCTTCGGCGTCACTGTGGTGTCGCCGTGGAAGGACGAGACCGGCGGCGCGGTGTCGGCGACGCGGGTGCGCGATGCCCTCTCCCACGGCGACGTGCCGGGGGCGAACGCGCTGCTCGGCTGGCGCTGGCAGGTCGACGGCGAGGTCCGCCACGGCGACAAGCGCGGCCGCCTGCTCGGCTATCCGACCGCCAATCTCCGCCTGCCCGACGACTGCGCCGCCGCCCACGGCATCTATGCCGTGCGCGTGCGCATCGGCGGCACGCTTCACGACGGCGTCGCGAGCTACGGCCGGCGGCCGACCTTCGATGACGGCGCGCCGCTGTTCGAGGTCAACCTGTTCGACTTTTCCGGAGACCTCTACGGCCAGACGCTGGTGGTGACACTGGTCGAGCGGCTGCGCGGCGAGGAGAAGTTTGCGAGCGCCGAGGCGCTGATCGCGCAGATGGACCGCGACGCCGCCAGGGCCCGCGCCGTGCTCGCCGCGATGACGCCGCTGTCGGATCTCGACGCGGTGCTGAGCTTCTGAAAACGGCCGCATGCCGGCCGAGACACGCGACAACAAAAACCGGGAGGGCGGCATGGGCGATGCGGCGCGGCGGATCGCGATGGTGACGGGGGCGGGCAGCGGCGTCGGGCGGGCGACGGCGCTCGGCCTTGCCGCGGCGGGCTGGACGCCGGTCCTCGCCGGCCGGCGGCGCGAGCCGCTGGAAGTGGTGGCGGCCGAGATCGGCGGGGAGACCCTCGTCGTACCGACCGACGTCGGCGACGAGACGGCGGTGGCGCGGTTGTTCGCGGCCACCCGCGAGCGCTTCGGCCGCCTCGACCTGCTGTTCAACAACGCCGGCCTGTTCGCCCCCGCCGTGCCGCTCGACGAGCTGCCGGTGGCGACGCTGCGCGCGGTCCTCGACGCCAACCTCTTCGGTGTCTTCCTGTGCACCCGCGAGGCGATGGCGCTGATGAAGGCGCAAAGCCCACGCGGCGGCCGCATCATCAACAACGGCTCGATCTCCGCCCATGCCCCCCGGCCGAACTCGGCGCCCTACACGGCGACCAAGCACGCCATCACCGGCCTGACGAAATCCGTCGCCCTCGACGGCCGCGCCTTCGACATCGCCTGCGGCCAGATCGACATCGGCAACGCCGCCACCGACATGACGCTGCGCATGGCCGAGGGCGTGCCCCAGGCCGACGGCCGCCTGGCGGTGGAGCCACGCATGGACGTGAAGCACGTCGCCGACGCCGTCGTCTGGATGGCGAGCCTGCCGCCCGAGGCGAACGTACCCTTCCTCACCGTGATGGCGACGAAGATGCCGTTCGTCGGGCGGGGGTAGGGGCGGGGACGCTCAGCCGGCGAGCGTCGCGACGACCCGACGGGTCGCTTCGGCGAGGACCGCCTCGCGCTCGGCCAGCGGCGCCTTGCGCATCTCGGTGTAGTAGATCGCGATCGTCAGCGGCGGCCCCTCGGGCGCGGTGAGGACGGCGATGTCGTTGACGGGGCTGCGCCCGGTGCCGGTCTTGTGGGCGACCGTCCAGCCCTTCGGCACGCCCGCCTTGATGCGGTTCGGGCCGGTGGGCGTGGCGATGAGCCAGCCGGTCAGGCGCTCGCGGCTGTCGGCCGACAGCACGTCGCCGAGGAGGACGGCCTCGAGATTGGCCACCGTGCGGTCCGGCGTCGTGGTGTCGCGCGGGTCGCCGGGAATGGCGGAATTGAGCTCGATCTCCGGCCGGTCGACGCGCGTCGTACGGTCGCCGATCGCGGGATACCAGGCGCCCCAGGCCGCGAGCCCTCCCAGTTCGCGGATCAGGATGTTGGCGGCCGGGTTGTCGCTGAGTTCCGCCGCGGCCCTGCAGAGTGCCTCGACAGGAAGCGTCTGGCCGACCGCCGGCTCGGTCACCGGTGC
>CALRZT010000256.1:0-7557 GCA_943372725.1 Pseudoxanthobacter soli DSM 19599 | reverse complement strand
ATGATCATGTAGGTGAGATGCTGCACGGCATCGGCCGCCACGTCGATGCCGAAGGTGCGCGGCGCGGCGCGGATCAGCACCGGCAGGATGAAGATGAAGGCGGCGCCGAAGAACGAGCCGACGAGGCTGCCGAGGCCGCCGATGATCGTCATGAACAGGATCAGGAACGACAGGTTGATCGAGAACGACGACGGCTCGGCCGCGCCGAGCCAGAAGAACACCATCATCGCCCCGGCGACGCCGGAATAGAACGACGACACCGCAAACGCCGAGAGCTTGGCGCGCAGCGGGCGCACGCCGATCAGCTCGGCGGCGATGTCCATGTCGCGGATCATCATCCACGAGCGGCCGATGCGGCCGTGGACGAGGTTCGAGGCGATCCAGGTGAGCAGCACGACGAGGCCGAGGACGGCGAAGTAGCGCGCCTCCGGCGAGGCCGCCGGACCGGTGAGGACGACACCGAAGCCGGTACGGCCGGGCACCTCGATCGCGCCGGAGGCGTTGGAATTGTAGAGCCAGGGGATGCGGATGAAGCACCACTCCAGGAAGAACTGGGCGGCGAGCGTCGCGACGGCGAGATAGAAGCCCTTGATGCGCAGCGACGGCAGCCCGAAGACGATGCCGATCGCCGCCGAGACGAGGCCCGAGGCGAGCACCAGGATCAGGATGTTCGTATCCGGGAAATAGGTCGTCAGCTTGTAGCAGGCATAGGCCCCCGCCCCCATGAAGCCGCCGGCGCCGAGCGACAGCTGGCCGGCATAGCCGGTGAGGATGTTGAGCCCGATCGTCGCCAGCGCCATGATCAGGAACGGGATCATGATGGTGTTGAGGAAGAAGTCGTCGCCGAGCAGCGGCACCAGCACGACGGCCACGAACAGGATGACGCCGAGCCCGATCCGGTCCTGCAGGATCGGGAACACCGCCATGTCGGCGCGGTAGCTCGTCTTGAACTGGCCGGCCTCGCGATAGAACAAGCGCTTCTCCTCAGACCCGTTCGATGATGCGCTCGCCGAACAGCCCCTGCGGGCGGAACAGCAGGAAGACGAGGGCGATGACGTAGGCGAGCCAGCTCTCGATGCCGCCGCCGATCAGGGGCCCCCAGTAGATCTCGCCGAGCTTCTCGCCGATGCCGATGATGAGGCCGCCGACGATCGCCCCGGGGATCGAGGTGAAGCCGCCGAGGATGAGCACCGGCAGCGCCTTCAGCGCGATGATCTGCAGGGCGAACGAAACGTCCGAGCGGGCGCCCCACATGATGCCGGTGGCGAGCGCCACGACGCCGGCGGTGAACCAGACGATCACCCAGATCTGCTCGAGGGAGATGCCGACCGAAAGCGCCGCCTGGTGGTCGTCGGCGACGGCCCTGAGCGCCCGGCCGATGCGCGTGTAGTGGAAGAAGACGCCGATGCCGACCACCATGACGATGGCGATCGCCGCTGCGGCGATGTCGATCTCCTGGAAGAAGACGACGCCGCCGAACACCTCCCACTCGCGCATGCCGGTCGGCAGGCCGAGCGCCTCGGTGATCATCACCTTCGGCTCGCCGCCGAAGACGAACTCGCCGAGGCCGATGAGGAAGTAGGTGAGCCCGATCGTCGCCATGAACAGGATGATGTCGGGCTGGTTGACCAGCGGCCGCAGCACCAGCCGCTCCACCGCCACGGCGAGCACGAACATGACGACGAGCGTCAGCGCGAGCGCCACCCAGGCCGGCATGCCGAGGGCGTAGAGCCCGACCAGCGTCAGCGCCGCGAACACCACCATGATGCCTTGCGCGAAATTGAAGATGCCCGAGGCCTTGAAGATCAGCACGAAGCCGAGCGCGATCAGGGCATAGAGGACGCCGCCGACGAAGCCGTCCCACAGCACCTGCAGCAGGAAGTCGGGCGCCGACACCATGTCGACGAAGGGCTGCACCAGCACGGCCCAGAGCACGTCCATCAGCGATGCCCCCCGCGCGCCATCAGTGCGGCACTCCGAGATAGGCGTCGATGACGTCCTGGTTCTTCTGCACCTCTTCCGGCGGGCCGTCGGCGATCTTGACGCCGTAGTCGAGCACGACGACGCGGTCGGAGAGGTCCATGACGACGCCCATGTCGTGCTCGATGAGCGCGATCGTCGTGCCCCACAGCCGGTTCACGTCGAGGATGTAGCGCGACATGTCCTCCTTCTCCTCGAGGTTCATGCCGGCCATCGGCTCGTCGAGCAGCAGCAGCTCGGGCTCCATGGCGAGCGCGCGGGCGAGCTCGACGCGCTTCTGCAGGCCGTAGGGCAGCTTGCCGACCGGCGTCTTGCGGATCGCCTCGATCTCAAGGAAGTCGATGATCTCCTCGACCGCGCGGCGGTGGGCGATCTCCTCGGAGAGCGCCGGGCCGTAGCGCAGGCACTGCCAGAGGAAGCCGCGCTTCATCTTCAGCGTCCGGCCGGCCATGATGTTGTCGAGGGTCGTCATGCCCTTGAACAGGGCGACGTTCTGGAAGGTGCGGGCGATGCCGTGGCTCGCCGCATCATAGGGGCGCATGCGCCGGCGGACCGTGCCCTTGTAGGTGATGGTGCCCTGCTGGGGGTGGTAGAAGCCGTTGATGACGTTGAGCATCGACGTCTTGCCGGCGCCGTTCGGGCCGATGATGGCGCGGATCTCGCCCTTGCGGACGTCAAACGACACGTCGTTGATCGCCCGCACGCCTCCGAACGACAGCGTCACGCCTTCCAGCGCCAGAAGCGGCGGACCGCCCGCGTCCGTCACGGCGGCGCGGATGGTGGTGACGGCCGCCGTCACTCGGCCGCCTCGCGCAAGGCGGGTGCCGGGCCGGCGTGGGGGGTCATGTCGCGGATCGACACCGTCGCCTCGATGGCACCGCGGCGGCCATCCTCGAAGGTCACCTCCGTGCGCACGTGGCGCTCGGTCGAGCCGTCATAGAGCGCCTCGATCAGCGGGGCGTAGCGCTCCGCGATGAACCCGCGGCGGACCTTCTGGGTGCGCGTCAGTTCGCCGTCGTCGGCGTCGAGCTCCTTGTGGAGGACGAGGAAGCGGCGGATCTGCGCGCCGGCCATCGCCGGCTCGGCGGCGAGGTCGCGGTTCACCTGGTCGACGGCCTGTTCGAGGAGGTCGATGACGCGCGGGTGGGAGGCGAGTTCCTGATAGCTCGCATAGGAGATGTCGGCGCGCTCGGCCCAGTCGCCGACGGCGGTAAGGTCGATGTTGAGCATGACGGTGACGAAGCCGCGCCCGTCGCCGAAGGCCACCGCCTCGCGGATGGTCGGGAAGAACTTCAGCTTGTTCTCGATGTATTTCGGCGCAAACAGCGTGCCGTCGGACAGCCGGCCGACGTCGCGGGCGCGGTCGATGATCTTGAGGTGGCCGTCCGGCGTGAAGAAGCCGGCGTCGCCGGTCTTGACGAAGCCGTCCGGCGTCATCGTCTCGGCCGTGCGCGCCTCGTCGCGGAAGTAGCCGAGGAACATGCCCGGGCTCTTGAACTGCACCTCGCCGTCGTCGGCGATGCGCAGCGCGACATGGGGCGCCGGCGGCCCGACGGTGTCGGACCGGATGTCACCGTCAGCCTGGCAGGTGACGTAGAGGAAGGCTTCCGTCTGGCCGTAGAGCTGCTTGAGGTTGAGGCCCAGGCCGCGCCAGAAGGCGAACAGGTCCGGCCCGATCGCCTCGCCGGCGGTGTAGGCGACGCGGATGCGGCTGAAACCGAGCACGTTCTTCAGCGGCCCGTAAACGAGGAGCTCGCCCAGCCAATAAGCGAGCCGGCCCGTCAGCGGCACCGGCCGGCCGTCGAGGATCGCCGCGCCGTGGCGGCGGGCGACGGCGAGGAAATGGCGCACCATCGCCCGCTTCAGCCGCGAGGCGTCCTCCATGCGGATGGTGACGCGGGTGAGCAGCCCCTCGAAGACGCGCGGCGGCGCGAAATAGAAGCTTGGCCCGATCTCGCGCAGGTCCTGCGTCACCGTCTCGGCACTCTCCGGACAGGCGATGCAGAAGCCGGCGACCATCGCCTGGGCGTAGTTGAGGTAGTGGTCGCCGACCCAGGCGAGCGGCAGGTAGGCGAGCACCTCGTCGCGCTCGGTGAGATGATCGAAGGCGACGGTGTCGCGTGCGGCGGCCACGCAGCCGCCGGCCGACAGCATGACGCCCTTCGAGCGCCCGGTGGTGCCGGAGGTGTAGAGGATGACGGAGACGTCGTCGGGCGAGCCGGCGGCGACGCGCGCGGCCCAGGCGTCTGCGAGCCCGGGATCGGCCGTCATGGCGGCGCGGCCTTCGTCCTGCACCTCGGTGAAGGCGTGCAGGCGGTCGCGGCCGTAGTCGCCGAGGCCGCGCGGCTCGTCATAGACGAGGAACTTGAGCTTCGGCGTCTGATCCGCCACCTGGATCAGCTTGTCGACCTGTTCCTGGTCCTGGCAGACCGCGGCGACCACTTCGGCGTGGGCGAGCACATAGGCGATCTCGTCAGCGACGGAATCGGCATAGACCGGCACCGGCACGGCGCCGAGCGACTGCACGGCGAGCATCGACCAGTAGAGCCGCGGCCGGTTCGCCCCGACGATCGCCACCGCGTCGCCCGGCCCGATGCCGCGGCGCGCGAAGCCGAGCGCGGCAGCGCGCACCTCGGCGAGCACTTCTCCCCACGTCCACGTCTGCCAGATGCCGAGATGTTTCTCGCGCATCGCCGGACGGCCGCCGCGCTCGCGAGCGTGGCGCAGCAGCAGCTTGGGAAAAGTGTCCTCGCGTGCAGGCGCGGCCTCGACCGCTCCAGCCATCGGCGTTCCCGTTTCCTCTGGGGCGCCGGCCTCTGACGGGCCGGTCGCGCGGGCGGCGGAGCCACCCCTTTGAGGCGAGCTAAGCCGACGCTCCCAGGTGAATCAAGCCCGGCCGCACCATCTTGAACCAATTGACGAGAGCTGCTGCACCGCACGTCTTGATGTTGCAATGCGAAGGCCGTAAGTGGGACGCTGGGGTACGGGGGCCGACGTTTCGCAGGGGGACGTGACTTGCTCGACCAGACGTCGCCTTCGAGCGTCGAGGCGGAGGACTTCTCCGCCGTCCGCGACACCGTCCGGCGCGCTTACGAGAACGTCGTGCTGGTGCTGCAGGGGGGCGGCGCGCTCGGCTCCTTCCAGCCGGGCGTGGTGGAGCGGCTGGACGCCGTCGGCGTCGACGTCAACTGGGTCGCCGGCATCTCGATCGGCGCCATCAACAGCGCCATCATCGCCGGCAATCCACCCGGGCGGCGGGTCGAGAAGCTGCGCGGCTTCTGGGAAAAGGTGACGAGCCGCGTCGCCTGGCCGTGGCTGCCGGCCGGCGAGGAGATGCGAGCCGCGTTCAACCAGGCATCGTCCTTCTCCGCCATGGCGTTCGGGCAGCCCGGCTTCTTCACGCCACGCTTCCCGCCGCCGCAGTGGATGCCGCCGGGCGGGCCGGAGGCGACGAGCCACTACGACACCGGCCCGCTCAAGGCGACGCTCGAGGAGTTCGTCGACTTCGACTATCTCAATCGCGG
Organism: Pseudoxanthobacter soli DSM 19599; assembly: GCA_943372725.1. Taxonomy (GTDB): domain Bacteria; phylum Pseudomonadota; class Alphaproteobacteria; order Rhizobiales; family Segnochrobactraceae; genus CAMDHY01. The sequence goes on along the minus strand of CALRZT010000256.1, from coordinate 2,053 downwards.
CGCGGTCAGGCTGTCCGTCGGCGCGGTCAACCTGCGCAGCGGCAACTTCACCTATTTCGATTCGACCGAGCGTCGCATCCGCCCCGAGCACATCATGGCCTCCGGGGCGCTGCCGCCGGGGTTCCCGGCGATCGAGATCGAGGGTGAACTCTACTGGGACGGCGGCCTCGTCTCCAACACGCCGCTCGCCTACGTGCTCGGCCGCATCGACGGCCAGAACACGCTGATCCTGCAGGTCGACCTGTTCAGCGCCTCCGGCGACCGGCCGCGCACCCTGACGGAAGTGCGCGAGCGCCAGAAGGACATCCAGTTCTCCAGCCGCACCCGCCTCAACACCGACGTGTTCAAGCGCATCCAGGAGATGCGGCGCACCGTCTCGAAGCTGCTCGACCAGCTGCCGCCTGAATTCCGGGAGCTGCCGGAGGCGAAGAAGCTCGCCGACTGCCGCCGGGCGGCGCTCGTCAACATCGTACAGCTGATCTACCGCCGCAAGCCGACGGACCGCGACTACAAGGACTACGAGTTCTCGCGCAACACGATGCTGGAGAACTGGCAGGCGGGCCGCGACGTCATGGTGCGGACGATGCGTCGGCCTGACTGGTTCGAGCTGCCCGACCCGGAAGCCGGCGTCGTCACCCATGACGTCTGGCGCGACGCCAAGGACTGAAGCCGACCCGCCCCCTCTCGCACCGGAGACCCGCCGTGATCAGCGAAGACGAAGTCCGCCGCCGCGCCTTCGCCATGCCCCTCACCTCGCCGGCCTTCCCGCCGGGGCCCTACCGCTTCGTCAACCGGGAATTCTTCATCGTCACCTACCGCACCGACCCGGCGGCTCTCGCCGCCGTGGTGCCGGCGCCGCTCGAGATCGCCGAGCCGATCGTCAAGTACGAATTCATCCGCATGCCGGATTCGAGCGGCTTCGGTGACTACACCGAGTCCGGCCAGGTGATCCCGGTGACCTACCAGGGCCAGAAGGGCGGCTACGTCCACGCCATGTATCTCGACGACGGCCCCCCGATCCTCGGCGGCCGCGAGCTCTGGGGCTTCCCGAAGAAGCTCGCGAGCCCGCGGCTGGCGGTGGAAAAGGAGACACTCGTCGGCACGCTCGACTGCGGCTCGGTGCGCGTCGTCACGGCGACGATGGGCTACAAGTGCGTCGAGCTCGACCGGGACCCGGTGATGGCGTCGCTGACGGCGCCGAACTTCCTGCTCAAGATCATTCCCCACGTCGACGGCACGGCGCGGGTGTGCGAACTCGTCCGCTACTTCATGCAGGACATCACCTTCAAGGGCGCCTGGACGGGGCCGGCCGACATCGAGCTGTTCCGCCACGCCCTCGCCCCGGTGGCGCAGTTGCCGGTCCTGGAGGTGCTCGGCGCCAGCCACATCGTCTGCGACCTGACGCTCGGCCTTGGCGAGGTGGTGCACGACTATCTGGCGTGAGGGCGGGCTTGGCCTGAGGCTGACGCGCTCGCGCATTGGCCGGCCCCCGGGAACGCGCTATCCCGGGGACCATGACCCTGCAGGCTCCGATTCGCATCCTCGGCATCGATCCGGGCCTCCGCCGCACCGGCTGGGGCGCGATCGAGGTGTCCGGCAACTCGATCCGCTTCGTCGCCTCCGGATCTGTGGTGTCGGACGCGGGCGATCAGCTCGCCCACCGCCTGCACGCCCTGTTCGTCGGGCTGGTGGCGGTGATCGAGGAACTCAGCCCCCACGAGGCCGCCGTCGAGCAGACCTTCGTCAACCGCGACGGCGCCGCGACGCTGAAGCTCGGCCAGGCGCGGGGCATTGCCATGCTGGTGCCGGCGCGCGCCGGGCTCGCGGTCGCCGAATACGCGCCGAACGCGGTGAAGAAGTCGGTTGTCGGCGCCGGCCACGCCGACAAGAAGCAGATCCGCATGATGGTGAAGGTGCTTCTGCCAAAGGCGGAGTTCGACAGCGACGACGCCGCCGACGCGCTCGCGATCGCCCTCTGTCACGCCCACCACCGCACCGCGCCGGCCGCGCGGCTCGCCCGCGCCGCCGCCGGCGCCTGAGGCAGCAGAGATGA
>CALRZT010000255.1:0-7567 GCA_943372725.1 Pseudoxanthobacter soli DSM 19599 | reverse complement strand
GTCGGCATGTCCTTGGCCGAATGCACGGCGAGGTCGAGCGTGCCGTCGAGGAGGCCCGCCTCGATCTCCTCGGTGAACAGGCCCTTGCCGCCGATCTCGCTCAAGGGCCGGTCGAGGATGCGGTCGCCGGCGGTGGAGACGATGACGATCTCGTGCGTCTCCTCCGGCACGCCCTCGGCGGCTGCCAGCAGGGCACGCACCATGTGGGCCTGGGCGAGCGCCAGGCGGCTGCCGCGCGTGCCGATGCGCAGCGGCCTCGTCTGGACATCGGTCGAATGGGTTCGCGTCGATTGCACGGTGCGTCCCGCGTCTGCTAGTCCGCTCGACGGAGCGGCCCTCCCGTCCGCATCCCTATCGGCGGGCGCCGGGCCTGTCCATCCGCCGTGACGCGGGATTGTGTCCGAACGCTGGAGGCCGCCCTTGATCGTGCTCGGCATCGAGACGAGCTGCGACGAGACCGCCGCCGCCGTGGTGCGCCGCGAGGCCGATGGCCGCGGCACCATCCTGTCGAGCCTGGTGCGCGCGCAACTCGCCGAGCACGCCCCCTATGGCGGCGTCGTACCGGAGATCGCCGCGCGCGCCCACATCGCCGTGCTCGACCGCCTGATCGGCCAGGCGATGGCGGAGGCCGGCGTCGGCTTCGACGCGCTCGCCGGCGTCGCCGCCACCAGCGGGCCCGGCCTCGTCGGCGGCCTCGTCGTCGGCGCCACGACCGGCAAGGCGGTGGCACTCGCGGCGGGCAAACCCTTCGTCGCCGTCAACCACCTCGAGGCGCACGCGCTCACCGCCCGGCTGACGGATGGCATCGCCTTCCCCTATCTCGCTTTGCTCGTCTCCGGCGGCCACACGCAGCTCCTGGAGGTGCGCGCCGTCGGCGACTATGTCCGCCTCGGCACCACCATCGACGATGCGCTGGGCGAGGCCTTCGACAAGACGGCGAAGCTGCTCGGCCTGCCCTATCCCGGCGGACCGGCGGTGGAGCGGGCGGCGACCTCCGGCAACCCCGCCCGCTTCGCCCTGCCGCTGCCGCTGCACGATCGCCCGGGCCTCGACTTCTCGTTCGCCGGCCTGAAGACGGCGGTGCGGCTTGCCGCCGAACGGGCGGCGCCGCTGTCGCCGCAGGACGTCGCCGATCTCTGCGCCTCCTTCCAGGCGACGGTCGCGGCGATCGTCGGCCGGCGGGCGGAGCGGGCATTGGCGGGCTTCCGCGAGCGCCGGCCGGGCACGCCGCCGGTGCTGGTGGTGGCCGGCGGCGTCGCGGCGAATGGCGCTATCCGCGCGGCGCTGTCGACGGCAGCAGCGAAGGTCGGCGCCCGGCTCGTCGCCGCCCCGCTTTCGCTCTGCGGCGACAACGCCGCGATGGTCGCCTGGGCCGGCGCCGAACGGCTGGCGCTCGGGCTGACCGACCCGCTCGACGCGCCGATCCGGCCGCGCTGGCCGCTCGACGCCCATGCCGCGCCGATGCACGGCGGCGGCCGCCTCGGAGCCCGCGCATGAGGGTCGACGCCCGATGATCGACGCCCGCGAGATCGCCGGCCAACCGGCGCTGGAGATCGACCGCGTCGCCGTCGTCGGCGGCGGCGCCTGGGGCACGGCGCTGGCGCTTGCCGCCGCCCGCGCCGGTCGCGAGACGGTGCTCGTCGTCCGCGACGCCGCCGTCGCCGCGGCGATCAACAGCCGCTGCGAGAACCCGGCGCGCCTGACCGGCCTCGTCCTCGACCCGCCGCTGCGGGCGACCACCGACCTCATGGAAGTGGCCGGTGCCGACGCCGTCATCCTCGCCGTGCCGGCCCAGGCGACGCGTGCCGCCGCTGAGGCGCTTTCGCCGTTCGTGGCGCCGGGCACCCCGGTCGTGCTCGCCGCCAAGGGCATCGAGCGGGCGAGCGGCGCGCTGCTCGCCGACGTGCTGGCGGAAGCCGCGCCGGGGGCCGTGGCGGCGGTGCTGTCGGGGCCGAGCTTCGCGATCGACGTGGCGCGCGGCCTGCCGACCGCCGTCACCGTCGCCTGCGCCGACGGTGCCATCGCCGATGCGCTTGCCGCCGCGCTCGCGAGCCCCGCCTTCCGCCCCTACGCCTCCACCGACGTCGTCGGCGTCGAGGTCGGCGGCGCGCTCAAGAACGTGCTGGCGATTGCCTGCGGCATCGTCGTCGGCCGCGGCCTGGGCGCGAGCGCCCAGGCGGCGCTGACGGCGCGTGCCTTCGCCGAGATGGGCCGCCTCGCCGCAGCCCTCGGCGGCCGGCCGGAGACCGTCACCGGCCTCTCCGGCCTCGGCGACCTCGTGCTCACCGCCTCGAGCCGGCAGTCGCGCAACTTCTCCTGCGGCATCGCCCTCGGCGAGGAGCGGCCGCTCTCGGACCACGGGCCGCTGGTGGAGGGGGCGCTGACGGCCCCCGTCGCCGCGGCGCTGGCGACGAGCCTCGGCGTCGAGCTGCCGATCACCGCGGCGGTGGCGGGGGTGGTGGAGGGGCGGCTGTCGATCGACGCGGCCATCGAGGGGCTGCTGGCGAGGCCGCTGAAGCGCGAGTGAGGCCAGGGCGCGAATGACCGCGCGCCTCGCCTGATCGGGTTCCCGGGTGCCTCGGGCGCGTGCCGTGTACACACGGCCTTGCGCGCCCGCGAGCCAGGGTCTACCGCTGCCGGCCTATCCATCCCCCGAGCCCGCGGAGAGACGAGAATGGCGACCCACAAGCTGCTGCTGCTTCCCGGCGACGGCATCGGCACCGAGATCATGGCCTCGGCCCGCCAGGTGATCGCCTGGTTCGATGCGCGGCTGGGGGCCGGCACCTTCGCCCTCGACGAGGACCTCGTCGGCGGCTGCGCCTACGACGCCCACGGCAAGGCGATCAGCGAAGTGGCGATGGACAAGGCGATGGCCTGCGACGCCGTGCTGTTCGGCGCCGTCGGCGGCCCGAAGTGGGACGGCGTGCCCTACGACGTGCGCCCGGAAGCCGGCCTGCTGCGGCTGCGCAAGGACCTCGCGCTGTTCGCCAACCTGCGCCCGGCGATCTGCTATCCGGCGCTGGCCGACGCCTCGTCGCTGAAGCGCGAGGTGGTCGAGGGCCTCGACATCCTGATCGTCCGCGAGCTCACCGGCGGCGTCTATTTCGGCGAGCCGAAGGAGATCCGCGATCTCGGCAATGGCCAGAAGCGCGGCATCGACACGCAGGTCTACGACACCTACGAGATCGAGCGCATCGTCCGCGTCGCCTGCGACCTCGCCCGCACGCGCACCAAGAAGGTGACGTCGTCGGAGAAGCGCAACGTCATGAAGTCGGGCGTGCTGTGGAACGAGGTCGCGACCCGCGTCGGCCGCGACGAGTATCCCGACATCGCCATGGACCACATGCTCGCCGACAACTGCGGCATGCAACTCGTCCGCTGGCCGAAGCAGTTCGACGTCATCGTCTGCGACAACCTGTTCGGCGATATGCTGTCCGACATCGCCGCCATGCTGACGGGCTCGCTCGGCATGCTGCCGTCGGCCTCGCTCGGCGCGCCGGACGCGAAGACCGGCCGCCGCAAGGCGATGTACGAGCCGGTGCACGGCTCCGCGCCCGACATCGCCGGCACGGGGGCGGCGAACCCGATCGCGATGATCGCGTCCTTCGGGATGGCGCTGCGCTATTCGTTCGGGCTCGTCGCCGAGGCCGACCTCCTCGACAAGGCGATCGCCGCGGCGCTGGACAGCGGCGCGCGCACCCGCGACATCGGCGGCGCGGGTGCCAACCTCGTTGGCACCGAGGGGATGACGACGGCGATCCTGAAGGCGCTGGACGAGCTGTCGGCGTAAGGGGGGAAAGGGCCGCTCCCCGGCACCACACGTCCTCCCCCTGCCAGGGGGGAGGACAGCCTTCGCGAAGCGAAGGCAGGTGGGGGCCCGTCAATCCCGACACGAACCCGCGTTCGGATTGACAGGCCCCACCCTGACCGCTTCGCGGTCTGTCCCTCCCCCTGGCAGGGGAGGGACGCGTCGCGTCTGTCAGACCGCGATTGTCACACAGCCGGTGCCGGCACCGGACCGCCGTGGGCTTCCCTGGCCGGCGGCTCGTCGTCGTCGTGGCCGTGGCGCATGCCCTCGTCGGGGATGCCGAAGGTCTTGTCGCCCATCCACTGGAACAGGACGTAGAGCCCGGGGATGACGATGATCCCGAAGATCGTGGCGAACGTCATGCCGCCGATCACCGTCATGCCGAGGTGGATGCGCGAGTTGGCGCCGGCGCCGGTGGCCGTGGCGAGCGGCAACAGGCCGATGATGAAGGCGAAGGCGGTCATCAGCACGGCGCGGAAGCGCATGTGGGCGCCGGCGATCGCCGCGTCGTAGCGCGTTCGTCCCGCCTCGCGCTGCTCCTTGGCGAACTCGACGATCAGGATGGCGTTCTTCGCGGCCAAGCCGATCAGAAGCACCAGTCCGATCTGCGCGTAGAGGTCGCTCGGCAGCCCGGTGACCGTCAGCGTGATGACGGCGCCGAGGATCGCCACGGCCACCGACAGCATCACCGCGAACGGGATCATCCAGCTCTCGTACTGGGCGACCAGGAACAGGTAGCCGAACACCACCGCGAGCGCGAAGATCATCACGATGTTCCCCGCCGCCGCCACCTCCTGATAGGTCATCGACGACCATTCGTAGGTGTAGCCGGCCGGCAGCACCTTCTCGGAGATCTCCTTCATCGCCGCGATGGTGTCGCCCGAGGAGAAGCCGGCGGCCGGGCTGCCGGTGATCTGCGCCGCCGGGAACAGGTTGTAGCTGTAGACGACGTCGGAGCCGACGGTGGTGGTGACGGTGGCCAGCGTCGACAGCGGCACCATCTCGTTGTTGTTGTTGGCGACGTAGAGGCGGCCGATGTCGTCGATGGAGTTGCGATACTGCTGGTCGGCCTCGATGTAGACCTGATAGGTCTGGTTGTTGAGGTTGAAGTTGTTGATGAACAGCGATCCCAGCATGGCCTGCATGATCTGGAAGACGTTGCTCACCGGCACGCCGAGGCTCTGGGCCTTGGTGCGGTCGAGGTCGAAGTAGAGGCGCGGCACCGAGGCGGAGAAGGTGGAGAAGGCGCGCGAGATGCGGTGGTCCTGGTTGGCGGCGACGATCAGGCCGCCGAGCACCGCGGCGAGCTCCTGGCCGGACTGGCCGCCGATCGCCTCGAGCCGGTAGTCGAAGCCGTTCGCCTGGCCGACGCCGGGGATCGGCGGCGGTCCGAACGGCAAGAGGTTCGCCTCCGGGATGGTCTGGAAGCCACCATAGAGCGTTCGGGCGATGCCGTTCGCCCACAGGTTGCGGGTCGGCCGCTCGTCCCACGGCTTCAGCACGAGGATGCCGAAGCCGGAGCTCGCTGCCGGCGCGCTCGTCAGCATCGAGTAGCCGGAGATGCCGATGACGTTGGCGATACCGTCCGTCTTGAGGGCGAGGTCGGTGACGTCGCCGATCACTTTCTGGGTGCGCGGCAGGGCCGAGCCGGGCGACAGCGAGGCGTCGACGAACAGGACGCCCTGATCCTCGTCCGGCAGGAAGCCGGTCTGCAGGCGATCGAACAGCACGCCGGTGGCGGCGCCGACCGCGACGATGATGATGAGCGCCACCAGCGAGCGACGGGCGATCAGCCCGACGAGGCCGACATAGCCGTTGCGGACCTTGTTGAGCCCGGTGTTGAACCAGGCGAACGGCCCGCGCTTGTGTTCCTTCGGCTTGCGCAGGATGAGCGAGCACAGCGTCGGCGACAGCGACAGGGCGTTGATCGCCGAGATCGCCACCGCGGCGGTGATCGTCACGGCGAACTGCCTGTAGAGCTCGCCGGTGATGCCGGGCAGGAAGGCGACCGGACCGAACACGGCGAACAGCACGAGCGTCGTCGAGATGATCGGGCCGGTGACCTGCTCCATCGCCTTCAGCGAGGCTTCGCGGGGCCCGAGGCCCTCCTCCTCCATGACGCGCTGGACGTTTTCGACGACGACGATGGCGTCGTCGACGACGAGGCCGATGGCGAGCACGATGGCGAAGAGGTCGATGGTGTTGAGCGAGAAGCCGGCGGCCGAGAGGACGACGAACACGCCGATCAGCGACACCGGGATCGTCACCGCCGGCACGATCGTCGCCCGCCAGTCCTGCAGGAAGACGAAGACGACGATCATCACGATGATCGCCGCCTCGATCAGCGTCTTGATGATCTCGTCGATCGAGGAGGAGACGAACAGGGTCGAGTCGTAGATGACCTCCGCCTCGACGTCGGCTGGGAAGCGCGACTTCAGTTCCTCGATGGTCTTGCGAACCTCGGCGGCGACGGAGAGGGCGTTGGCGTCCGTCGACTGGTAGATGCCGAGGGTGACCGAGGGCTTGTTGTTGAGCGTCGAGGTCTGCGTATAGACCTGCGCGCCGAGTTCGACGCGGCCGAGGTCCTTGACGCGCACGACGGCGCCGTCGGTGCCGGTGCGAACGATGATGTTGCCGAATTCCTCGGTCGTCTGCAGGCGTCCGAGCGTCTCGATGGTGTACTGGAACACTTGGTCGTCGCCGATCGGCGGGCCGCCGATCTGGCCGACGGCGGCCTGGATGTTCTGGCTCTGGATGGCGTTCGAGACTTCGTCGATGGTGATGCCGAGGGCCGTCAGCCGGTCTGGCACCAGCCAGACGCGCATGGCGTAGTTGAGCTGGCCGAAGATCGTCGTCGAGCCGACACCCTCGAGGCGGGCGAGCGGGTTCTGGATGTTGACCGTCGTGAAGTTCGACAGGAACACCGGGTCGTAGGTGCTGTTCGGCGAGGAGATGGCGATGGCGAGCAGGAGGTTGGTCGACTGCTGCTGCGTCGTCAGGCCCTGTTGGATGACCTCGTCGGGAAGCTGCGATTCCGCCTGCGAGACGCGGTTCTGGACGTTGACCTGGTTGATGTCCGGGTCGGTGCCGATGGCGAACGAGACCTGCAGGGTGTAGGTGCCCGACGAGGTCGAGGTCGAGGACATGTAGAGCATGTTCTCGACGCCGTTGACCTGCTGCTCGATCGGCGAGGCCACCGTCTCGAAGATTGTCTCGGCGTCGGCGCCCGGATAGGTGCCCGACACCTGCACCACCGGCGGGGCGATGTTCGGGTACTGCGCCACCGGCATCGAATAGAGCGCCAGCGCGCCGGCGATGGTGATGACGATCGAGATGACCGCGGAGAGCCGCGGCCGGGCGATGAAGGTCGCGGAGAGCATGGCTCAGTTCCCCGGCTGGGTGGCGGGCTGAGCCGAGCCGGTCGCGGCGGGGGGTGTCGCGGGGGCGGTCGTGGCGCCCGAGGCCGGCGCGGGCGCCGCGGCCGGGGCGGCCGCCGGCGCGAGCGTCGGCACGCCGCCGGCGGTCTGGCTCGCGGGCATCTGGCGGGGATCGACGACCATGCCCGGGCGCACCTTCTGGACGCCCTCGACGATGATCACCTGGCCTTCCGTCAGGCCGCCGGTGACGGTGTAGTTCGTCCCCGTCTGCGTGCCGGTCGTCAGGCGTGTCTGCTGGGCGCGGTTCTGGGCGTCGACGGTCAGGACGTACTGGCCGTCCTTGTCCTCGAGCACGGCGGCGATCGGCACCACCAGCGATTCC
>CALRZT010000254.1:0-7639 GCA_943372725.1 Pseudoxanthobacter soli DSM 19599 | reverse complement strand
CACCTTCTCCCGCGGTGCGGGAGAAGGGGAGCGGCGCGGTCGAGTTCGAGCCTCAACCGACGGCCTCGCCCTGGCGCTCTGCCTCAGCTGCCCTGGGCGACCTTCGTCGAGGGCTGGGGCTTGCCCATCAGGGCGTCGATGCGGTCGCGCTCGGCGCCGAAGGAGGTCAGCACCGTGCCGCCGAGCTCGCGGCCGCGCGGCAGGCGGATGCGCAGCGGGTCGACCGGGCGGCCGTTGATGTGCACCTCGTAGTGCAGGTGCGGGCCTGTCGAGAGGCCGGTCGAGCCGACATAGCCGATGACCTGACCCTGGCGGACGCGAATGCCCGGGGTGATGCCCTTGGCGATGCCCGACATGTGGGCGTAGCCGGTCTCGTAGCCGTTGGTGTGGCGCAGCTTCACCCAGCGACCGTAGCCGGAGCGCCACTCGGCCTGCTCGACGACGCCGTTGCCGGAGGCGACGATCGGCGTGCCGGTGGGGGCGGCCCAGTCGACGCCGGTGTGGGCCTTCACCCAGCGCAGGATCGGGTGGCGGCGCATACCGAAGCCGGAGCGGAAGACGCCCTTCGCCATCGGCTTGCGCATCAGGAACTTCTGCGCGCTCTTGCCGGTCTCGTCGTAGAAGTCCATCGAGCCGTCGTCGGGGGCGCGGAAGCGGTAGAACTTGCGCGTCGTACCGCCGATGGTCAGCGCCGCGTAGAGCACCTCCGGCGAGGCCAGCGGCTGGCCGTCCTCGTCGAGGGCATAGAAGGTCTCGAAGGAATCGCCCGGCCGCACCGGCGCATTGAAGTCGACGTCGAAGGAGTAGATGCGCACCATCTCCTTGATGACCTGCTCCGGCAGGTCCTGCTCGAGCGCCGTCTGGTAGAAGCTCTGGTAGAGCGACATCGAGCCGCCGCCACCGCGCGCGACCGATTCCTCTTCGGCGATGTCCGCCTCGGCGACCACCGGCATGGAGGCGTCCGGCTCCTCGGCGGCGACGAAGGGGCCGGTGTCGGAGCGGGCGACGGTCGCCTTGTGGACCTCCGGTCCGTAGACGCTGACGCGCAGCACCTCGGCGCCGTCGCCGCCGTCGGCGGCCGGGCCGAAGGCGAGGCGGATGCGGTCGCCGACAGACAGCTTGTCGAGATCGAAGGCGCTGTCGAACACCTTGGCGACCTCGTCGGCGGTGGCCTCGTCGATCGAGTGGTCGACGAGGATCTTCGCCAGCGTGTCGCCCTTCTCCACCGCGACCATCACCTCGGCGTCCTCGACGTCCTCGATGGCCGCGTCGCCGTCGCCGTCGCCGGCAACGGGCTCGTCGGTCTTTGCCACTTCCGACAGGTTCTCCGGCACGATCTTCACCATCAGGTCGGTGATCTCGAGCGGACTGGCGAGGGCGAAGTTGAAGCGGGCGGGGTCGATCGGCGGGGCGTTGACGAACTCCACCGGGTCGGAGGCGTTGAAGCGGCTGTCCTCGCGCACCACCGCCTCGACCTCCTCGGCCGACAGCGTCAGGTCGGGGTCAACCAGCGGGCTGCCGAGGGGGAAGTCGCGGGTGGCGACGGTGACCTCGCCCTCGACCTGCGCGCCATAGACCGAATCGGTCGGGCTGCGGTCGGGGAAGATCTCGCTGTCGGAGAAGATCGCCAGCGGATTGAAGGGCGGGATGTTGGCCACCTGGTCACCGACGCGGGTGGCGAGCGTCGCGGTGACCTTGACGAAGGGGCGCACGCGGATGAGGTCGCGGTCGCCCTGGCGGGTGACGGTGGAGACCTGGATGACCTGGCGGTTGGTGACCGCCTCGATGACCGGCTGCACCTTGTCGGACTTTCGAGCCGGGCCGGCGTCCTCGTCGAGGAGCGGACGGAGCTCGGCGCCGAGCTGGCGGGCCGGGGCGGCGATGGAGATGTGGTCCTCGAGGGCGACGACGAGGGCACCGCCCATCAGCACCACCGAGGTGACCCCGGTGAGCACGGTTCCCATCAGCCAGCGGACGGAGACGGCGCGTCGGTCGGGCCTCGGCTTGGCGCCGTCGATGAGCAGCGGCGGCTCGTCGCCGAGCGCCACACGACCGCGTCCATAAGCGTAGCCACCGACCTTCATGCGGGGGGTGTCGTCCTCTCTGAGGGGTCCGGGCGTTTCGTGCCGCGGACGGTGACCGGCGAGCGCTGTGAAGTCAACCGCTTCGCCCCGGTGCTTCCCCCGCGAGCGTGACGACATTGCGGCGGCGGGGCGGCGAAAGCGTCGCCGGGCGGCGGGGACGTCCGGGCGCGGGGGATCAGCCGGCGACGGCGGCGGCGCGTCGGACGGACGCCGAGGCCGCCGCGCCGGCCTCGGCCTGCTGGTCGGTGGCGGCGGTGGCGACGAGGGCGGCGAGCGGCTCGATCTCGCGCTCGCGCGGGGCGAACATCCAGTAGCGGATCGGCGCCTCCAGCGTGCCGACGCGGACGAGGTCGCCGGACGCGAGCGCGGTGCGCGCCGCGCCGAGCGTGACGAAGCCGGGGAAGCGGCCGCTGCCGATCAGTGACAGGACCGAGGCCGTCGAGTCGAGGCGCAGGCGCGGATGGGTGATGCGGCGCGGGTCGATGCCGTGGGCTGCGAGCGCCTCCGACACCACGGCGGCAATGTCGCCCTGCTCCCAGATCACCGGGGCGCAGTCCGGCAGGTCGGACCAGGTCGGCCGGGGCGGCAGGGCGCGGGCGCGCGCCGGGGTCGCCACCATGACCAGCTGGTCGCGGAAGACGCCGAGATAGCGGAACTGCGCGTGGCCGGGGGCGGTCTCGCTGATGCCGACGTCGGCGGTGCCGCGCATCACCCAGGCGGTGACGTCATCGGCGCTGCCGGCGATGAGCTCGACGTCGGGCAGTTCCTTCTGGCCGCCGAAGCGGGCGAGCAGGCCCGGCATCCAGTGGTCGTAGGCGTTGCGGGTGCAGGCGAGGATCGGCCGGCGACCGTCGCGCTCGCCCATGCTCTCGACGCGGCGCACCGTCAGCTCGACGTCGCGCAGGATCCGCTCGGCCTCGTTGAGCAGCACCTGCCCGGCCTCCGTCACCATCAGACGGCGGCCGGTGCGGTCGAACAGGCGGACGTTGTGGCGGTCCTCGAGCTTCTTGATGGAGATCGACACCGCCGACTGCGTCAGGCCGAGCTTTTCGGCGGCGTGGGTGAAGCTGCCGTAGCGGGCGGCCTCGACGAAGATCTTCATCTGCTCGAACGTCATCGGTGTCTGCCAACCTCGGCTGTGGTGGAGCCTGCCGTCCGGCGCGGTCGCGCGATCGACGAGCACCGCAAGATTCGTGCCCGGCCGCCCCTGCGGGCGACGACCTCCGCCGCTGTCCCGCGAATACGTCGCCCGACCGGGTGGTGGGGCGTTTTTGTGCACTGCGGCCCCGCGTCCTAAACGCCGCTCATGCGCCCCGGTCCCCACGGGGCACCACCGGCCGCAGCCCCCAATCCCGCAAATGGCGGATGAGTCTGATTGATGTGGGCCACCGCGATTGCCGCCCCGGTGTCGCCGGATCGCCCACGGCGGCGCCAAAGTCCCGGAAACTGCACGAAAATCCGCCACGAGCCCGGACTGGCCCACGGCTTGCGCTAGGGGGGCCGTACGCGTCCCGGCCGGCCTTCCTCCCCCGGCGAGACGCTTCTCGGATGCCTTCTCCAGGAGCTCGTCATGAACGCTGCGGATCTGACGCTTTCTCCGGGGCTGACCCAGGGGCTGGGCCTCGCCCTGATGATCGGGACCGGACTGGTCTTTCTCGCTCTCGCCTGGCTGATCAAGTCGAAGCTGGTGCGCAACACCCACGACTTCATCATCTCCAACCGCCGCGTCGGCCTCGGCTTCGGCGTCGGCTCGGTCATCTCGGTGTGGACCTGGGCGATGGCGGTGATGATGAGCACCGCCATGACCTTCCAGTTCGGCCTCTCCGGCCTGTTCTGGTTCGTCGTGCCGAACGGCTTCGCCATCATGGCGATGGTGCCGCTCGCCAAGATCCTGCGCCGCCGCATGCCGGCCGGCTACACGATCAGCCAGTTCGCCTACAACCGCTTCAACCAGTCGAAGGTCGCCTCCGGCGTCGTCACGGTGACGATGATCTTCGGAATCCTGCTCGAGATCCTGATCAACCTGAAGGGCACCTCCGTCGTGATGTCGACGGTGTTCCCGATCAACTGGCAGGTCGCGACGCTGCTCACTGTCGTCGTGGTGCTCGCCTACTCCTACTTCGGCGGGCTGTGGACGAGCGTGATGACCGGCACGATCAACACGTGGATGATCACGGTGCCGGCGGCGATCGTCGTCGTCGCGGTGTTCGGCATGATCGACGGCGGCGCCACCACCGTCTTCAACGCGGTGAAGACGTCGGACGCCACCAACCTGTCGATCTTCGAGGCGGACGCGGCGGCCGGCTTCGGCATCACGCTCGCCTTCGGCCTGCTCGCCGCCACCGTCGCCGACCAGACCTTCTGGCAGAAGGTGTGGGCGATCCGGCCGAACCAGGTCGGCCGCACCTTCCTGTGGGCGGGCGCGCTGTTCTACCCGATCCCGATCTGCCTCGGCATGCTCGGCCTGGTCGGCATCGGCTACGGCCTGACGGCAGCGGACGTCGGCGGCGACATCGTCGCGGTCGGCCCCTACATCGTCTCCCACATCGGCCTGCCGATGGTGCTGATCATCGCCTACGTGCTGGTGATCCTCGCCGCCTGCTACTCGACCATCGACGGAGCGTCCTCCGCCCTGTCGTCGATCGTCGCCGTCGACCTCGTCAAGCGCTACGCGCCGGCGACGACGGAGTCGCGGCTCTTCTACATCACCAAGCTGTCGATGCTGGTCGGCGGCATCATCGCCGCGATCGTGGTGCTGTCGGGGGCCGACTTCACCTCGCTGGTGCTGACCACCTACGCGCTGAAGACCTCGATCCTGATCCCGCTGGTGCTCGCCATCATCTGGCCGAAGACCAACACGATCGGCTTCGTCGGCGGCGTCGTGCTGTCGATCCTGATCGGCATGCCGCTGCGCGAGTTCTATGGAGAGCTCGTCGGCACCTTCTCGATCCTCGGCATCAGTGCCGTCGTCGTGCTGGGCGCCGGCCTTCTCGGTGGCCGCGCCTTCGACATGCGCGAGCTCAGCGTCAAGCAGGCGGTGAAGCTCGAGAGCTGAGCCGGTCCGGTCCCCGGGCATCGCGGCCACGGCCGCGCTGCCCGGTCGCCGCGGCGCCCGCTCCCCCCGGTGCCGCGGCCCCCTTCGTCAACGCTTCCCGCTAGCCCGAATTTCGCAAGGAGGTCTCCATGAGCATCCTGATGACCGTCTTCCTCGTGCTCGGCGCCGCCGCCACGATCCTGTTCGTCGCCGGTTATGTCCGCGGTGTGCGCGAGGCGATCGCCACCCACGCCGATCCCGAGCTCGAGGTCGACGACAGCGGCGACGTCAACGCCTTCTGGTGGCAGATCGCCATCGCCGTCGTCGCCGCCGCGCTGACGATCGCGCTCGCGGGCGTCAACCCCGCCTTCATCTACCTCGGGCCGCTCCTCGTCATCGGCACGGCGGCGATGAACGGCCTCGCCTTCTTCGTCGACAAGCCGCCGCGCGGCTGACCGGCACGGCCCGCGGCGCCCGCCGCGGGTCGTCCACACTTCAAGACAATCCAAGAAGACCGTCAGCGAGGGGACCCTTCCGATGCGAGGCCGTGCGTGATGCAGTTCGGTATCTGGCTTCCCGTCTATGGCGGCTGGCTGAGGACGCTCGACCAGCCCTCCGGCCCCGACGTCGCCGCCTGCCTCGCCATCGCGCAACAGGCCGAGGCGCTCGGCTTCGACTTCCTCTATGCCTCCGAAAATCTCTTGAACTGCATCCACGGACCGGCCGAGGGCGTCGCCGACGCCTGGAGCCTGCTCGGGGCGATCGCCGCCAAGACCACCAAGGTTGGGCTGTCGGGGGCGGTGAAGCCCGGATTCCGCTCGCCCTTCCTGGTGGCGCGGATGATCGACACGCTGACGCGCATCGCCGAGCGGCGGCTCGGCGTGAACATCGTCTGCGGCTGGTGGAAGGAGGAGTTCGAGCTCTCCGGCGTCGACTATCTCGACCACGCCGGCCGCTACGACCGGGCCGCCGCCTTCCTGCGCGACTTCCACAGCCTGTTCCAGCCGCCGCTCGGCACCTTGTTCGAAGAGGACGCCACCGCGGGCGGCTTCGCGCCGTTCCCGCGCCTGCCCGGCGAGGAGGCGGCGGTGCCGAGCTACGGGCTCGATCCGGCGGCGCTGCCGGAGATCTGGATCAGCGGGCACTCGGCGCGCGCCACCCTGATGGCGGCCGAGTGGGGCGACTGCCTGTTCCTCAACGGCATGGACGACGCGACGCTTGCCGCCCACGTCGCGGCCGCCCGCCAGCAGGCGAACCGCTTCGGCCGCACCCTCAAGGTGGCGCTCAACGCCTACGTCATCGTCACGGAGACGGCGGCCCAGGCCGAGCAGCGCCGGCGCGCCGTGCTGTCGCGCCGCAATCCCGAGACGATCGCCTTCTTCCGCACCGTCATGGAGGCCTCCGGCGCCAGCGCCTGGGCGGCTCTCGACGACGAGCAGATGGTCGATTCCAACGCCGGCCTGGAGGCCGGCTTGATCGGCAGCTTCGAGGAGGTGCGCGAGCGCGTGGCGGCGCTCGCGGCATTGGGCGTCGACAAGCTCGTCTGCCAGTTCGACGACCCGATGCGCGATGCCGGCCCCTTCATGAAGCGCGTCATCCGCCCGCACCGCGAGGCGAAGGCCGGCGTGCGGGCGTGACCGCGCGCCCCGACACCGCAACATCTGAGACAGCCCGAGCCCCGTGTCAGACCAGGAGTCCCCGATGAGAAAAGAGCCCAAGAAGGCGCACCTGCTCGGCTTCATCCAGCACGGCGTCAACAGCCACGCGACCGGCATGTGGCGCAACACCAAGGACAAGATCGGCTGGCACTTCTCGCGGCCGCAATACTGGCAGCACATGGCCCGGACGATGGAGCGCGGCCTGTTCGACGCCATGTTCATCGCCGACGAGCTCGCCCCCTATTCGACGCACGACAATTCGTCGGACGCGACGGTGAGATGGGCCGTGCAGTGCCCGACCCACGAGCCCTCGACGATCGTGCCGATCATTACCGCGGCGACCGAGCATCTCGGCGTCGGCGTGACGCTGTCGACGATGTTCGTCCACCCCTACGCGATGTGCCGTCTGCTCTCGAGCCTCGATCATCTGTCGAACGGCCGCGTCGCCTGGAACGTCGTCAGTTCCTATTCGAAGAGCGAGTGGGAGGCCTACGGCCATGTCGACATGACGCCGCGCTCGGAGCGCTACGACAAGATGGAGGAGTACATGGAGGTCTGCTACCAGCTCTGGGACAGCTGGGAGCCGGACGCCATCATCGCCGACAAGGAGAGCGGCATCTACGCCGACCCGGCGAAGGTGAAGGTGGTCGATCACCAGGGCAAGTACTTCAAGTGCAAGGGACGGCACTTCTGCGCGCCGTCGCCGCAGGGGCGGCCGGTGATCTGGCAGGCGGGCTCGTCGGGCCGCGGCCGCGACTTCGCGGCCAAGCACGCCGAGGCGATCTTCGCCGTCCACCCCGGCGTCGAGCGCATGCGCCAGTATGCCGACGACCTCAACGAGCGCCTGGAGACCACCTTCAACC
>CALRZT010000253.1:0-7673 GCA_943372725.1 Pseudoxanthobacter soli DSM 19599 | reverse complement strand
GCGGAGGCCCGGGACGCCGCTCGTGGTGGCGGCGGGAGGCTTTACCCACGATCCCCCCGGGGAAGGAGTTTGCGCGTCTTCTCCAGCCGCGGGTCACCGCCGTCCACCCCGCGGGCACCGGTACGCCTCCGGCTGCGCCCCTCCGAGTGGACAACAGGAGTGTGGATGGGGATGGCGTCCGTGTCAAGGGTTTTATTCCTATCGTGAGGCTGGGAGGTGGCAGTGGGCAGTGGGCGGTGGGGAGCGAGCGGAAGCGTCTGCAGCGGGCTCCCACCCTCCCCCTGTGGGAGGGTCGTACGCCAAGCACGGCCGTCGCGCCGGGATGCCGAGGCGGGTGCGGCCGGATCGCTCTTGCGGGAGGGCGCCGCCCGTATTACGGCATTGTCTGACAAATCGGCCGCCGTCCCCTCGCCTCCCGCTGCAAAGCGGTGCGCCGACCGCCTTCCCGAGGCCGCCTCCCGCCCGTGACCCGTCCCCAGTTCACCGCGTTGATCGTCGCGTCCGCCCTGTTCATGGAACAGGTGGACGCCACCGTGATCGCCACCGCGCTGCCGGCGATCGCCGTCGATCTCGCGGTCGATCCGATCGCCCTCAAGCTCGCCTTCACCGCCTATCTCCTTGGCCTCGCGATCTTCATCCCCGCCTCAGGCTGGGCGGCGGACCGGTTCGGGGCCCGGGCGGTGTTCTCCTCGGCGATCGTCGTCTTCACCATCGGCTCGATCTGCTCGGGCTTTTCCAGCACGCTGGAGCAGTTCGTCGCCGCGCGCGTGCTGCAGGGCGTCGGCGGGGCGATGATGACGCCGGTCGGACGCCTCGTGGTGATCCGCAGCGCGCCGCGCAGCGAGCTCGTCGGGCTGATGGCGTGGCTGACCGTGCCGAGCCTGCTCGGGCCGATGATGGGACCGCCCCTCGGCGGCTTCATCGTCACCTTCTTCGACTGGCGGTGGATCTTCTGGATCAACGTGCCCGTCGGCATCGTTGGCTTCATCCTGGCGCGCCTGTTTGTGCCGGATTTCCGGGCCGAGGACCCGGGGCGGTTCGACGCCCTCGGCTTCGTCCTGCTCGGCACCGGCCTGTCGGGCCTGGTGTTCGGCCTCTCGGTGTTCGGCCAGGCGTTCGTGCCGTTCTGGGTGTCGCTCGCGCTGCTCGCGGCGGGCGCCGTGTGCACCACGCTCTATGTCGGCCACGCGCGCCGGTCGACGAGCCGGCCGCTGCTCGACCTCGCGCTGTTCAAGTACCGCACCCTGTTCACGGGCGTCGTCGGCGGCTTCCTGTTCCGCATCGGCATCGGCGCCATCCCGTTCCTGCTGCCCTTGATGCTGCAGATCGGCCTCGGCCTCACCGCCTTCGAGACCGGCATGCTGACGTTCGCCGGCGCTGGCGGCGCGCTCCTGATGAAGTTTACCGCCGCCCCGATCGTCCGCCGCGTCGGCTTCAAGCCGGTGCTGGTGGTGAACGGCATCCTCAGCGCCGGCTTCATCGCGGTGACCGGGCTCTTCATCTACGGCGTTCCGCACTACGTGATCGTCGTGGTGCTGCTCACCGCCGGCTTCTTCCGCTCGCTGCAGTTCACCTGCCTGAACGCGCTCACCTATGCCGACGTGCCGGACGACCAGACGAGCCGCGCTACCAGCCTGTCGAGCGTCAGCCAGCAGCTGGCGCTGTCGACCGGCGTCGCGGTCGCCGCCTTCATCCTCGAGATGCTGCGGTCGCAGAGCAGCGACCACTCGATCGCGCTGACCGATTACCTGACGGCGTTCCTGATCCTCGGCGTGATCTCGCTGGTGCCGGTCATCACCTACCTGCGCCTGCCGGCCGACGCCGGCGCGTCGATGTCGGGCCGGCGCCGGCGTGCGCCGCCCGCCGACAGCGACACGTCCGAGGGTGGCGCCTGAGGGACGGTCGCGGACCGACGCCCCCGGCGGGGCCACGACCGCAGGTCAGCCGCCGTCCGCCGGCGCCTCGTCGCGCTCGCTGCGTCCCCGGAAGCCCTTCGCCAGCACGTAGAGCTCGGCCGAATCGGAGCGGCTCGCCGGCGGCTTGACGTGCATCACCTGGGCGAAGTCGCGCTTCAGGTCGGCGAGCAGTTCGTTCTCGGTGCCGCCGCGCAGCACCTTGGCGAGGAAGGCACCGCCGGGCTTCAGGATGTCGCGGGCGAACTCGGCTGCAACCTCGCAGAGGTGCATGATGCGCAGGTGGTCGGTCTTCTTGTGGCCCGTCGCCGGCGCCGCCATGTCAGAGAGCACGAGGTCGGCCTTCGCCCCGCCGAGGGCCTCGACGATCGCCGCCGGGGCGTCCTCGTCGAGGAAGTCCTTCTGCAGGATGACGACGCCCGGCAGCGCATCGACCGGCAGGTAGTCGATGGCGACGATGCGCGGGTCGGAGTCGGTGGAGTTGGTGCGCGCCGCCGCCACCTGGCACCAGCCGCCGGGGGCGGCGCCGAGATCGACGATGCGCAGGCCCTTCGAGAGCAGCTTGTACTGCTCGTCGATCTCGATGAGCTTGTAGGCGGCGCGCGACCGGTAGCCCTCCGCCTTGGTGCGGCGGACATAGGGGTCGTTCAGCTGGCGGGCGAGCCAGCGCGTCGAGGCGGCCGTGCGCTTCTTGGCCGTCTTCACCCGCACCTTGAGCGCCCGGTCGCCGGAGCCGCGGCCGCTGCCCGCCGTTCCCTTGCCGCCGCCGCTCGCCTTGCCGGAGGCGCTCACCGCCAGCCGTCCTGGTCGCCGTAGCCGTCGCGGCGGTCGGCGTCGATGAGTTCGGCGAGGATACCCTCGCGCAGGCCGCGGTCGGCGACGCGCAGCCGCGTGCACGGCCAGCGGCGGCGGATGGCTTCGAGGATAGCGCAGCCGGCGATGACGAGGTCCGCCCGGTCGTAGCCGATGCAGGGGCTGGCGATGCGGTCGGCGTGGGTCATGGCGCAGATGCGCGCCACCATGGCGTCGACCTCGTCGGCGCCGAGCCAGAGCCCGTCGACACGGCGTCGGTCGTAGCGGTCGAGCCCGAGATGGACGCCGGCGAGCGTCGTCACCGTGCCGGAGGTGCCGAGCAGGTGGACGCGCCCACCCGCCGCCGCCCTGTCGACCTCCGTCGCGCCGCGGAACGCCTCGAGACGCAGCGTCACGTCCGCGACCATCGCCTCGAACACCGCGGCGTCGACCTCGTGACCGCCGAATCGTTCGGCGAGGGTGACGACGCCGACCGGCAACGACGCCCAGGCGCCGATGGCGCGGTCGACGCCGCGGTGGGCCCCCTTGCCGGCGAGGTCGATCCAGACCACTTCCGACGAGCCGCCGCCGATGTCGAACAGGATGGCGCCGTCGCTCTCGATGTCGACGAGGCCGGCGCAGCCGATGACCGCGAGCCGCGCCTCGGTCTCGCGGGAGACGATCTCGAGGTCGAGTTCGGCCTCGTCCTTGACGCGGGCGAGGAACTCCGAGCCGTTGATTGCCGCCCGGCAGGCCTCGGTGGCGATCAGGCGGGCCCGCGACACCGAGCGGTCGACGAGCTTGCGGCGGCAGATCTTCAGGGCCTCGACGGCGCGGTCCATCGCCGGCTCGCTGAGCCGCCCGGTGCGAGCGAGACCCTCGCCGAGGCGGACGATGCGCGAGAAGGCGTCGACGACGCGGAAGCCGTGGCGGCGCGGCTCGGCGATCAGGAGGCGGCAGTTGTTGGTGCCGAGATCGAGGGCGGCGTAGACACGGGACGGCGGCCGTCGGCCCGGCGCGCGATCGACCGGCTCGCGCACGACCGCCGTCGTTCCGTCCTCGCTGTATGCAGACACGTGGTACCGCCGATCCAAAATCGCAGTGCCGGAGCCCCGGCAGTCCGGCACAGTCTATCAAGCCGGCGGCCCACTACAAACCGGTGATCGCCGCACCGCGGGATGGCGCGCCCGCGCCCGGCCCGCCACGCGGCGCTCGGGCCGGGCGCGGCGAACGGGCGAGCTCCGGCAAATCCGTGTCCATCCGCGGACGGGTGGTTGCACTGTGCCGCGCGGCCGCGCTATAAGCCGCGCGCCGTGCAGCCGCGGCGCGCCGCCGAGGCGGCCGCCGCACCATCTGTCGCGTGACGGATGGGGGATAGTTCAACGGTAGAACAGCGGACTCTGACTCCGTTAATCTAGGTTCGAATCCTAGTCCCCCAGCCAAACCGAAGAACTCAGCGAGAGCGCAAGTTCAGGCCGCTGCGTCGACGATGCGCGGCAGGTCCGCGTGGGCGCGGCGCGACAGCGGGGCCTTCGGGCGCGGCCGTCGGTCTTGCGCGCGTGACATCGGGCGCGGATGCGCTGCCGGCGTGGACCGCCGGGCGGACCCTCCTGTGCGACCGGCGGCAACCGGCGTGGGCGGACAAGGACGGAGCGACCCTGCTGCCGCCGCCGCTGGCTCAGGAGTGCGATTCGTCGAGTGTCCTTCGCACCATCGCGGCGAGATCGTGCTTGCGGAAGGGCTTCGTCAGCAGCCGGACGCCGGGATCGAGCTGGCCCTGGTGGGTGATCGCATCCTCGCTGTAGCCCGACATGAACACGATCGCCATGCGCGGCCACTGCCGGGCCGCGGCGACGGCCAGATCCTTGCCACCCAGCCTGCCGGGCATCACCACGTCGGTCAGCATCAGGTCGAAGGGCGCCGCCGCCGCCGTGAGCATCGCCAGCGCCGCCTCGCCGCCGCTCGCCTCCACCACGTCGTAGCCGAGGCTTCGCAGAGGCTCGACGACGCTCTCGCGGACCTGCGGATCGTCCTCGACGACCATGATGCGCTCCCGGCCCCGCGGCATCCCGTCGGCATCCGGCTCCGCCGCAGTTTCGGCCTTCGCCCGGGTGCGCGGCAGGTAGAGGCGCACGGTGGTCCCGACCCCCACCTCGCTGCAGATCCGGACGTGCCCGTTGGATTGCTTGATGAAGCCATAGACCATGCTGAGGCCGAGCCCGGTGCCCTTGCCAACCTCCTTGGTCGTGAAGAAGGGGTCGAAGACGCGGCTCAGCGACTCGCTCGGGATGCCGATGCCATCGTCGCTGACGGCGAGCATGACGTAGTCACCCTGCTTGACGTCCGGGTGCTGGGCCGTGTCGTCGGCATCGAACGGCTGGTTGTGCGTCTCGATCAGCAGCCGGCCGCCCCCCGGCATCGCATCGCGTGCGTTGAGCGCGAGATTGACCAGGGCCGATTCCAGCTGGGCGCGGTCGGCGTTGACCGTCCACAGGTTCGCGGCCAACGAGAACCTGATCTCGATGGTCTCGCCGAGCACCCGCCGCAGCAGCTCGCCGGTCGCCGTCACCAGCTCGTTCAGATTCGTCGGCTGAGGGCTGAGCGGCTGGCGCCGCGAGAAGGCGAGCAGTTGGCGCGTCAGCTCGGCGGCGCGGCCGGTCGCCTTGCTGATCTGCTTCACGCGCCGGCGCACGCCGGGGCTGACCCTCTTCAACTCCAGGAGGGCCTCGGCATTGGCCATGACGACCATCAGGATGTTGTTGAAGTCGTGGGCGATGCCGCCGGTGAGCTGGCCGACCGCCTCCATCTTCTGCGACTGTCGCAGCTGGTCCTCGGTGTGGTTGCGCGCCGTCAGGTCGCGGATGATGCCGACGTAGATCGGCTCACCGCAATGGCTGGCCTCGCCGACCGCAAGGTGCATCGGAAAGGTCGAGCCGTCCTTGCGCTGGCCCGTCACCTCGCGCGAGATGCCGATGATCTTGCGCACGCCCGTCTTCTGGTAGTTCCGCAGATATTGGTCGTGCTCGCAGCTGATCTCCGGCGGCATCAGCATCCGGACGTTCTTGCCGATGACGCTTCGGGCGTCGTAGCCGAACAGCGTCTCGCAGGCGCGGTTGTAGGTCTGGATGCGGCCCTTGCGGTCGATGATCATCAGACCGTCGACCAGCGTGTCGAGGACGGTGTCCACCAGCGACTGCAGGCGAAGCTCGCTCGTCCGCAGCTCGTCGGCGGCGGCCGCTCGCGCGCTGATGTCCCGCGTGATCTTGCCGTATCCCAGGAGCTCGCCGCCGGGCCCGAAGATCGCGGTGATGACCACGTCGGCGAGGAAGCGCGAGCCGTCCTTGCGCACCCGCTGGCCGACGTCGCTGAAACGCCGCTCCCGTGCGGCCGTGGCCAGGGCCTGCTGCGGCTTGCCGGCGGCGTTGTCTTCCGGCGTGTAGAACAGCGAGAAGTGCCGGCCGACGATGTCGCTCGCCTCGTAGCCCTTGATGGCATGGGCGCCGGCATTCCAGGTCAGGACGTTGCCGCTGGTATCCAGCATCAGCAGCGCGTAGTCGCGCACCTCCTCGATGAACAAGTGGAGGTGCTGTTGCGGGTCGTACAGCGCCGACGAGACGCGCTTCTTCGGCACCGGGCTAAGCTTCCGCCGGCCGGTCGTCGACGAAGCTCTGCAGGACCTGGAGGGAGAACGGTTTCTCGATCACCAACGGGCGATGCGGCACAGCCAGGTGGCGCAGCGTCCTCGTCAGCCGATCGACGTCGTGGCTTCCCGACATCAGCAGCCAGCGGGTGTCGGGCAGGCGATGCACGAACTCGGAGAACAAGCCGAGACCATCGCCGTCCGGCAGGCCGACGTCGCTGATGATGTGACGCGGCACAGCGCCCTTCGCCAGCGTCTCCTCGAGCGTTTTTCGCGCCGCCGCCAAGGATCCGCATCCTCTGACGCGACAGCCACGCCGGCGCAGGAACTCGACCATTTCCGGCCGAAGATCCTCATCATCTTCCACGATCAGGACGAAAGGAGCCATGTTTTCCAGTGCGCTAACCCCGAATACGCCCCGATGAGCCTGCAGCCTATTGCAAATTCGCGGAAAGTGCATCCGCCCATTCTCGTGTCGACCTGTGCGGGAGCCGCGCCGCGTCGGCGCGGTCGCGGCCAGCGGGGAAGGTGGTGGCGATGGGATCGGGAGCGTCCAGGGCGCGAGCGCCCGCCATCGCGGGGATCGCGGCGCCATCGGCATCCCGGCCTGGCCGACGGGCAGACCCTTCATTCTGGCCGTGAGCCTGCGGGCGCGACGATCAGCGCGCACCCGCGGCATGACCTGCGGCGACCGGCCTCCGCCGTCACACCTTCGTCGCCCGGCTCGCCTTTAAGTGGAGTCGTTCCAGGATCGAGGGGGCACGAGATGACGGAGACCAAGGACGGCCGCACCGGCCCGCTGGCGCTGTCGCGGCGCGAGGCGCTGCAGCTGACGCTGGCGGCGGGCATCTCGGCGAGCGCCATCACGTTTGCGGTGACGGCCGACGCGGCCGCGCGGGACAGCGTCTTCCTGCACGGCGTGGCGAGCGGCGACCCCCTCGCCGACCGGGTGGTGCTGTGGACCCGCGTCACCCTCGCCGACCCGGCCGCGGCCGTTCCGGTGCGCTGGATCGTCGCCGCGGACCGCAAGATGCGGAACGTGGTCCGCCGCGGCCGAACCAACGCCCGCGCCCGCAGCGACTATACCGTCAAGATCGACGTCGACGGCCTCGAGCCCGGCACGACCTACTTCTACCGCTTCGAGGCGGCCGGCAAGACCTCGCCGGTCGGCCGGACGCGGACGCTGCCGGCGGGCGAGGTCCGCCGCCTCAAGTTCGCGGTGTTCTCCTGCTCGAACTTCGAGCTCGGCTACTTCAACGCCTATGCCGAGGCGGCGAAGCACGACGACCTCGACGCCGTGCTGCACCTCGGCGACTACATCTACGAGT
>CALRZT010000252.1:0-7682 GCA_943372725.1 Pseudoxanthobacter soli DSM 19599 | reverse complement strand
AGAAGCCGACCGGCAGGAAGCGCGAGAACAGGCCCATGACGGAGCCTCTGTCCCGCGCGACGGGCCCGTCGGTGTTCTGCGGGCTGATCGGCGGCAGGCCCTCGACGAGGGGGAGGCGGTCGGCCGGCACGTTCGGCTCCGGACCGACCTGCACCAGCGTGTTGGCATCGAAGCCGCCGAGCGAGAACAGCCCGCGCGGCCGGCGGTACTTGAACGAGCGCGAGATCACCCGGACGCCGTTCGCCGCGAGCGCGGTGGCGACGGTGTCGCCCGGATGGCCCTGATAGGTCCTGCCCTCGAAGCTGAAGGCGATCGTCCGCGTGCGGTCGATACCGCGGCCGAACGGGGCGGGGAGGCGGGTCTCGCTCACGGCCGGCCTCCGGCGGCGCGGAAGTCGGCCGGCCACAGCGTGCGGATCATCGTGTCGGTGACGGTGTCGCGCTCGGCGACGAACATCGTGCCCGACGGCACGTGCAGCCACCATTCGAGGATCGGGCCGGCCGGATTGTCCTCGGCGTAGGCGTAGTCCGCCCACGCCTCCGGCGGCGCATCGTCGGCCGGCATCGGCTTCGCCGGCCCAAGACAGGCGAATTCGCCGACGGGGCGGGGGCCGTTGAGGGGGCAGGGGATGAGTTTCATTTGGCGAGCCGTGAGGTCGTCGGCGAGGGCTGAGTTTGCGGCCGCCCCCCCTCCCAGCCCTCCCCCGCGAGGGGGGAGGGTTCGCGTTGAGTTTTGGTCGAGCGGTTTGCCGCAAGCACGACGGAAACCCTCCCCCCTCGCGGGGGAGGGTAGGGAGGGGGGGCCGCGCGGCAGAACATTGCCGAAGCGCGACGCCTAAGACGCGCCTTCGGCGCGAACTCTTGCGCTGGGTCCCGGCTCGGCGCTCGGCTTCGCCTCGCTGGGCCGGGATGACGGTCGAGTTTGATAAGGTCCGCCATCCTCAATGCCCCACCGAGGCCGCGCCGCGTTCGCCGAGTTGGGCGAAGCGGGAGAAGCGGTCGAGGCGGAAGCCTTCGATCAACGGGTGGGGGGTGCCGGTGGCGATGGTGTGGGCCATCGTCAGGCCACAGACCGGCGTCGCCTTGAAGCCCCAGGTGCCCCAGCCGGAGTCGATGAAGTAGTTCTGCACCGGCGTCAGCCCCATCACCGGCGAGAAGTCCGGGGTCATGTCGGCCATGCCCGCCCACTGGCGCAGCACGCGGGCGTGGCCGAGGAAGGGGAAGAGCTCCAGCATGTCGGCCATCAGCACCTCCTTGAACTCGAAGGTCGAGCGGGAGGAGTAGAGGGCATAGGGGTCGGTGGCGCCGCCCATGACGAACTCGCCGCGCGCCGACTGGCTGATGTAGACGTGCAGCGAGCCCGAGACGATGATCGGGTCGAGCACCGGCTTCACCGGCTCCGACACGCAGGCCTGCAGCGGCACGGTGCGGATCGGCAGCTTCAGGCCGGCCATGCGGGCGACCTCCGACGAGCGGCCGGCGACGGCCTGGACGACGCGCCCGCAGGCGATGCGGCCGCGGTTGGTGACGACGCCGGTGATGCGGCCGTTCTCGATCTCGAGGCCCTGCACCTCGGTGCCCTGGTGAATCTCGACGCCGCGCTGCGAGGCGCCCATCGCGTAGCCCCAGGCGACGGCGTCGTGGCGGGCGATCGAACCGGGGGCGTGATAGAGCGCGCCGAGGATCGGGTAGCGCTTGTCACGCGACAGGTCGAGCTCGGGGCAGAGCCGCGCGATCTCATCCGGACCAACGACTTCGGAATCGACCTTGAGGGATTTGTTGACCTCGGCGCGCCAGCGCATGGTGCGCATGGCGGCGTCGGTGTGGGCGAGGGTCAGGTGGCCGCGCTCCGACACCATGGTGTTGATGCCCAGGTCGTTCGACAGGCGGCGGTAGAGTCGAACGCTCTCGTCATAGAAGGCGACGCCCTCCGGGGTCAGGTAGTTCGAGCGTATGATGGCGGTGTTGCGCGCCGTGTTGCCACCGGCGAGCCAGCCGCGCTCCAGCACCGCGACATTGGTGATGCCGTGGTCCTTGGCGAGGTAGTAGGCGGTCGCCAGCCCATGGCCGCCGCCGCCGATGACGACGACGTCGTAGGAGGGCTTCAGCGTCGCGGGCGTCGGCGGCAGCACGCGGAAGGGCGTGTGCCGCCTGCCGAGACCGTAGCGGAGGAGGGCGAAGACCATGCGGTTGTCTGACGGGGCGCGGCTGCCGGAGGCTCAGCAGTCGAGCGTCGTCTCGCGCTCCCATTGCGTGAGGTGGCGGGTGTAGGAATTCCAGTCGGCGTGGCGGAGCTTCAGATAGGCCGACACGAAGGGTTCGCCCAGTCCCGCCCGCAGCGACTTCGACGCTTCCAGCGCACGCAGCGCGTCGAGGAGGTTGAGCGGCAGGGTGCGGACCCGGCGGGCCGGGCGCTGGGTGTACATGTCGATCATCAGCGGCGGGCCGGGATCGCGCTCGGCCGCCATGCCGTCGAGGCCGGCGGCGAGGATGGTGGCCGGCAGCAGATAGGGGTTCACGGCGCCGTCGGCGAGGCGGAACTCGAAGCGGCCGCCGTCGGGGATGCGGATCATGTGGGTGCGGTTGTTGCCCGTCCACGAGATGGTGTTCGGCGACCAGGTGGCGCCCGAGGTGGTGCGTGGGGCGTTGAGACGCTTGTAGGAGTTCACCGTCGGCGCCGCGATGGCGCAGATCGCCTCGGCCGAGTGCAGCACGCCGCCGACGAAGGTGCGTGCCATGTCGGAGATGCCGAGCTCGCCCTTCGGATCGGCAAAGACGTTCTTCTTGCCCTTCCACAGCGAGACGTGGGCGTGGCAGCCGTTGCCGGTAAGGTCGACGAACGGCTTCGGCATGAAGGTGGCGCGGAAGCCGTGCTTCTCGGCGATCGACTTCGCCATGTACTTGAAGAAGACGTGGCGGTCGGCGGTGACGAGGGCATCGGCATAGCCCCAGTTCATCTCGAACTGGCCGTTGGCGTCCTCATGGTCGTTCTGGTAGGCGCCCCAGCCGAGCGACAGCATGGCGTCGCAGATCTCGGCGATGACGGCGTAGCGGCGCATCAGCGCCGACTGGTCGTAGCAGGGCTTCGGCTGCGCGTCGGCCGGGTCGGAGATGCCGGTGCCGGCGGCGTCGATCAGGAAGAACTCGCACTCGACGCCGTGCTTCATCTGCAGGCCGAGCTTCGCGGCCGCCTCGATCTGGCGCTTCAGCACCCAGCGCGGCGCCTGCTCGACGGGCTTGCCGTCCATGTAGAGGTCGCCGGCCAGCCAGCCGACCTCGGGCTTCCACGGCAGCTGGATCAGGCTGTCGGGGTCCGGTACGGCGAACAGGTCCGGGTCGGCCGGGCTCATGTCGAGCCAGGTGGCGAAGCCGGCGAAGCCCGCGCCATCCTTCGCCATCGCGCCGATGGCCTGGGCGGGGACGAGCTTCGCGCGCAGGCCCCCGAACAGGTCGACATAGGAGATCAGGAAATATTTGATGCCGCGTTCGGCCGCGGCGGCCTCGAGATCGATGCTCATGCTGCCCCTCTGCCGCGGTTCGCGGTCGTTTCGTCTGGAAGGTCGATATCCTAGCGTCCGGGCACCCAGTTGGTGCCGGCGAGCGGAACGCCGGCCATGGCGGCGGCCTCGACGGTGAGCGCCACCAGGTCTTCCGGCTCGAGATTGTGCACGTGGCTCTTGCCGCACGCCCGCGCAATCGTCTGGGTCTCGAGCGTCAGGACGGAGAGATAGTTGGCGAGGCGGCGGCCGGCCTTGATCGGATCGAGGCGGGCGGCGAGCACCGGGTCCTGGGTGGTGATGCCGGCCGGGTCGCGGCCCTCGTGCCAGTCGTCATAGGCGCCGGCGACGGTGCCGAGCGCGGCGTACTCGTCCTCGAGCTCCGGCGCGTTGTCGCCGAGGGCGATCAGGGCGGCGGTGCCGATCGCCACCGCGTCGGCGCCGAGGGCCAGTGCCTTCGCCACGTCGGCGCCGTTGCGGATGCCGCCGGAGACGATGAGCTGCACCTTGCGATGCATGCCGAGGTCCTGCAGCGCCTGCACGGCGGGGCGGATGGCGGCGAGGATCGGGATGCCGACGTGCTCGATGAAGACTTCCTGCGTGGCCGCCGTGCCGCCCTGCATGCCGTCGAGGACGACGACGTCGGCGCCCGACTTCACGGCGAGCGCGGTGTCGTAGTAGGGGCGGCTCGCGCCGACCTTGACGTAGATCGGCTTCTGCCAGTCGGTGATCTCGCGGATCTCCTCGATCTTGATCTCGAGGTCGTCCGGGCCGGTCCAGTCGGGGTGGCGGCAGGCGGAACGCTGGTCGATGCCTTCCGGCAGGTTGCGCATCGCGGCGACGCGCGGCGAGATCTTCTGGCCGAGCAGCATACCACCGCCGCCGGGCTTCGCCCCCTGGCCGACGACGATCTCGATCGCGTCCGCCTTGCGCAGGTCGTCCGGGTTCATGCCGTAGCGAGACGGCAGCACCTGGTAGACGAGGATCGAGGAGTGGCCGCGCTCCTCCGGCGTCATGCCGCCGTCGCCGGTGGTGGTCGACGTGCCGACCGTCGAAGCACCGCGGCCCAGCGCCTCCTTGGCCTGGGCGGAGAGGGCGCCGAAGCTCATGCCGGCGATCGTCACCGGGGTCTTGAGTTCGACCGGCTTCTTGGCGAATCGGGTGCCGAGCACGACCTCGGTGCCGCAGCGCTCGCGGTAGCCTTCCAGCGGATAGCGCGAGATCGAGGCGCCGAGGAAGAGGAGGTCGTCGAAGTGCGGGACCTTCCGCTTCGCCCCGAAGCCGCGGATGTCGTAGATGCCGGTCGCGGCGGCGCGCCGGATCTCCGAGATGGTGTGCGGGTCGAAGGTGGCGGAGAAGCGGGGCAGCGTGCCGGGCGGCTTGGGGGCGGGGGCGTCCATCGCGCGGCGGGTCCTCAGTACGCGTCGACGTTGTCGACGTGGAAGTGGTAGAGGCGGCGGGCCGAGCCGTAGAGCCGGAACTCGGACGGGTCGGCCTCGACGCCGGCGCGCGACAGCACGTCGGCGAGGACCGCGCGGTCCGCGTCCGTCGGCACCTTCTCCTCGCAGTCGGCGCCGAGGCTCTTCACCGTGCCCCTGACGAACAGGCGCGCCTCGTAGATGGAATCGCCGAGCGCCTCGCCGGCATCGCCCAGCACGACCAGCGTGCCGGCCTGGGCCATGAAGGCGCTCATCGGGCCGACCGAGCCGCCGACGACGATGTCGATGCCCTTCATCGAGATGCCGCAGCGGCCCGAGGCGTTGCCGCCGATGACGAGCAGACCGCCGCGGCCGGTGGCGCCGGCGGCCTGGCTGGCGTCGCCGTCGACGCGGACAACGCCGGACATCATATTTTCGGCGAGCCCGACGCCGGCATTGCCGCGGACGTGGACGGTCGCGTGCTTGTTCATGCCGGCGCAGTAGTAGCCGACGTTGCCGCTGATCTCGACGGTGACGGGGACATCGAGGCCGACGGCGATCGAGTGCCGGCCGGCGGGGTTGGCGACGTGCCAGTGGGTCTCGTTGGTGCCGGGCTCCAGCGCATGCAGGGCGCGGTTGAGCTCGCGAAGCGGGGTCTCAGACAGGTCGACGTCCGGCATCGTCACGTCCGCTCCCAGGCATAGACGGTGGCGGGTTCCGGCTCGAAGACGCGGGCGCCTTCGATGCCGGGCAGGCCGGTGAGGGCGCGGTACTCCGAGCCGAAGGCGACCCACTGGTCGGTCTCGGCCATTACCGCCGGCTTGCAGGCGATCGGGTCGCGCAGCACGGCGAAGCCCGTGCGGGTGCCGACGACGAAGGTGTAGAACCCGTCGAGGTCCGACAGCGCCTGTTCCAGCGCCTGGGCGAGGCTCGCGCCCTCGCGCATCCGCCAGGTCAGGTAGCCCGCGGCGACCTCCGAATCGTTCTCGGTCTCGAAGGCGAGGCCTTCCCGGCGCAGGGTTCGGCGCACCGCATTGTGGTTCGACAGCGAGCCGTTGTGGACGAGGCACTGGTCGTCGCCGGTGGAGAAGGGGTGGGCGCCGTCGATGGTGACGGCCGATTCGGTGGCCATGCGGGTGTGGCCGATGGCGTGGCTGCCCTGCATGGTCGACAGGTCGTAGGCCTCGGCGACCACTTCCGGCCGGCCGATGTCCTTGAAGATCTCCATGCGCTCGCCGGAGGAGACGAGGTGCGCCTCCGGGTGGCGGGCGGCGAGGAAGGCGCGCAGCGTGTCGCGGGCACCCTCCGGCACCGACAGCACGGCGTGGGTGCCGCGCACGCGAACCTCGACCGGTTGGCCGGTGGCGGCGGTGGCGCCGTCGGCGATGGCGCGGGCGGCGTGCTGGCCGCCGCCGTCGGGCAGGCGGATGGTGAGCTTCGCCTGGCCGGGGGCGGGGGCGCCGTAGACGGCGAAGCCGCTCGAATCCGGCCCGCGATCACCGAGCTCGATCATCATGGCGCCGAGCAGGCGGCCGAGCGACGGCTCCAAAGAGGGGTCTTTCAGGAACAGGCCGGCGATGCCGCACATGGGAGAGCCCGCGCGTCGAGGAGGTGCGGGAAAAGGCTTCGCATGCGCTCCCGGTTGCGTCAACCCTCAGGCAAGTCAATTTCCCCACAGGAAAGTCGCCGCGACGACGGCGGCCCCCCGGAAACGACTGCGGCGGCCCCGGGGGGCCGCCGCGTTTCGCCGAACCGTCGTCCGCCGGCCGACCGCCCGCGACCTTGTCAGAGGTTGGAGCAGGAGTTGCTGCCGTGCAGGTTGCGCGCCTGCTTGCAGGCGTCGTTGAACATCGACTTGAAGTCGTTGGAGTTGTTCGGACCTGACAGCGACGAGGCGCCCTGGATCATCACCGAGCTATCGCTGTAGCCCCACGAGGTGACGCCGAAGACGGTGTTGCGGGTCGCAAACTGGCCGGAACTGCCGCCGGTGCGGTTCAGCGAGCCGAGATTGGCCACCTGCGGGCCGCCGCTCGAGCCGTTGCGGAAGCCGGACCCGAAGTTGAAGTCCTTGCCGTCCGATTCGCCGAGATGCTGGCCGGCCACCATCTTGTCGCCGTCGGAATAGTTGTCCGCCCAGCCGAGCTGCGACAGGAACCAGTAGTCCTTCAGGCAGTTGTCGTAGCAGAAGCCGAGGTATCCGGTATAGGACCCCATCTCCTTGCCCTTGTTCTTGCGGTCCGAGAGGACGATGAGGCCAACGTCGTAGCCGTTGCCGACCTTTCCCTTCGAGAACCACTTCTCGGTGGTGAAGAGGTACTTGGCGGTGGCGTAGCCATAGGGCTCGCTGTTGCCGCGGTAGGACGGGTAGAAGTAGCCTTCCTTGATCCAGCCCTTGTTGCCGTTGCCGCCGTCGTGCACGCAGTGCCCGGCGGTCACGACGATCGAGTTGGAGATCAGCGCGCCCGAGCAGCTGTACCAGCTGTTGTCCGAGCCCTTGAAGTAGAAGTAGCCGGCGGCGCTGTAGGGATATGCGGTGTCGATGGACGAGCCGACGGTGGCGTCGGTGAAGTGGTAGATGGTGTTCTTGTTGCCCGAGCCGAAATTCATCGGCTCGATGGCGTCGTCGGCGGACGACTGGGCGACCGGCGCGGAGCCGGCGGAGACGCCGCCGGACTTCTCGGTGTCCGGCTTGGTCTCGACCGAGGCACCGGCGCGCAGCTGCGGTTCCGCGCCAGCGCCGTTGGCGCCCGTCGCGGCGGCGCGGTCGA
>CALRZT010000251.1:0-7724 GCA_943372725.1 Pseudoxanthobacter soli DSM 19599 | reverse complement strand
GCCGCTCAAGGCCGAGGAACCCCTCGGCGGCGAGGTTCAGCATCAGGGGCACCATCGTCTCGTTCGCCGGCATGCCGCACTGGCCGGCGAAGACGTCGTTGGAGGCGCGCCGCTTAAGTTCCGGATCAACCGGGCCGTGGTCGGAGCCGATGGTGGCGATGGTGCCGTCGTCGAGGCGGGCGCGCATGCCGGCCAGCGCGGCGGAGCCGCGCATCGGCGGCGCGCAGGTGACCCAGGCGCCGCGGGCGGCGATGTCGTCTTCTGTCAGATAGAGATAGTGCGGGCAGGTCTCCGCCGTCGCCCGCACCCCCTCCCCGCGCGCGCGCTCGACGAGGCGCACGCCTTCCGGCGAGGTGACGTGGACGATGTGGACGCGGGTTCCGAGCCGGCCGGCGTAGAAGAGGATGCGGTTGATCGCCTCGAGCTCGGCGGTCTCGCTGTGCCAGTCGCAGAAGGCGGCGTTGTCCCGCCGGTCCTGCGCGGCGAGGCGCCGGCGGTTGGCGACGAGGAGCTCTTCGTTCTCGGCGTGGAAGCAGGCGAGGCCATCGAGGCGGGCGATGCGCGTCATCGCGTCGACGAGGTCGGCGTCGTCGATGACGCCCTTCATCGCGCAGCCGGTGTCGCACGTGAAGATCTTGAAGGCGGCCGCGCCCGCCGCCCACATGCCGTCGAGGTCGTCGAGCCGGTCCGGGCTGACGCCGCCATAGAGCGCGAAGTCGACGTGGGAGGTGCGCTCGCCGAGCGCCGCCTTCTCCTTCAGCACCGTCTCGTCCAGCACTTCGGGCACTGTCAGCGGCATCTCGATGATGGTCGTGATGCCACCGGCCGCCGCCGAGGCGGTGGAATCGGTGAAATCGGGGCCGGAGACGAAGCCCGCCTCCCACAAATGCGAGTGTGGGTCGATGATGCCGGGCAGCACGACGAGCCCGCGGGCGTCGAGCACCGGCGTCGCCGCGTCCGCGTCGAGTCGCTGTCCGAGAGCGACAATGCGGCCGTCGCGCACCGCGACGTCGCCCTCGAAGCGACCGTGCGGCGTGACGACGGTGCCGCCCTGCACCAGAAGGTCCCGTGTCATTGCGCTCTCGAACACCTTCTCTTGCGGCCGCCCCACGGGCGACTATCGTGCTCCTGTGGCCGACCGTCGGGGCCGGCCGTTGTGCTGCAGCGGACCAGCCTACTCCGGCAGCACCATCGCGTAGCCGAACCACGTCGTCTGCAGCTCGGCGAGCTTGCCCGACGTCTTCAGCTCGGTGATGAACGCGTCGACGGCGGCCGACAGGTCGGTGTCCTGCTTGCGGGTGGCGACGGCGACGTAGTTGAAGATCGGCAGCTCCACCGCGACGTCGAAGCTGCCGGGCATCTTCTCGAACAGCACGCGGTCGTTCAGCTTCGTCGAGGTGACGGCGTCGACGTTGCCGTTCTTCAGGTCGAGATAGGCGGCGTCGAAGTGGTCGAACGCCTTCAGCTCGGTGTTGAGCTTATAGCGGGCGATGATCTCCTTGGCCTGGTGTTCGGCCGCCGAGTTCAGCTGGGTGGCGAGCGTCTTGCCGTTGAGGTCCTCGATCGTCTTGATGCTGGTGTCGCCGGCCCGCACGATGATCTCGGCCTGGTCGCTCGCATAGGGCTGCGAGAAGGTGACGGCCTGCTTGCGCGGCTCGGTGATCGTCATCGCCGACCAGATCATGTCGAACTTCTGGACGTAGAGCGACGGGATGACGCCCGACCAGGCGGTGTCGATTGGCTCGAAGGTGACGCCGAGATGGGCGGCAAAGAGCTCGGAGAGCTCGATGTCGAAGCCGACGATCTTGCCGTTCTCGATGTACTCGAACGGCGGGTTCTGCGCTTCCACGCCGCCGACGAGCTTGCCGCGCGCCTTGATCTCGGCAAGCACGCCAGGCGCCGGCGCGGCGTACTCCGGCATCGCCTGGCCGTTGAGGGTGGGGGCTTGCGCCTGCGCGGCACCGGCCATTCCGGCGAGGGCGAAGGCGGCGATCAGGGCTGCGAGCGGCGGCACGAGACGCATGGAAATCCTCCCGGATGAGGGCCGGGCCGACCAGCGACCCGCTGGCAACAGATTTTCATCAATCATCCGGATTGAAAAGTTCATTTCTTATGCAGGCCTGCCGAAGCCGGCGGCAGACGCAGCGCGGCCCCCAACCGGCGCGATCGCCTACTCCAGCTCGTCGAGGCGGTCGTGGATGTCGTCGATGCCGCCGAGGCGCGCGCTCGAGGCCTGCTGCAGGGCGACGATCACCTGTTCGGTGAGGACGTGCGAGACGGCGAGCGCCGAGGCGTGGTCGTCGATCGGCCCGCGCGTGCGGGTCTGGCAGCGCACCGCCCAGGTGGCGCCAGCGGTGTTGACCATGCCGGGATCGGTGATCAGCGCCACCTTGGCGCCCTGCTCGGCGGCGGCGCGCACGAGGGCCGCGATCGCCGGCACGCGGCGGCGCATCGCGAAGACGACGACGACATCACCAGCGCCGACGTCGATCAGCGTCTCGCCGAGGGTCTCTCCGTCGCCCGGCAGGCGGCGGACGCCGGGGCGGGCGTGGGCGAGCGACCAGCGCAGATAGTCGGCGAGGAAGCGGCCGTGGCGGAAGCCGCAGACCCAGATCTGCCGGGCCTCGGCCAGGGCGCCGGCGATGGCTGACAGCGTCTCCGGGGTGTTCTCCGAGAAGGTGCGGCGGAGGTTGGCGGTGGCGGTCTCGACGTGCCGCTCCGCCAGCAGCACCGAGGGTGCGGAGGTGCTGCGGCCGAGCAGATAGAGCGGCGAGCCCTCCTCCTGTTCCTGCCGGGCGAGGCGGCGCATCTCGTCGAAGTTGGCGAACCCGAGCCGGCGCACGAAGCGGCTGACGGCCGTGTTCGAGACGTCGGAGATGCCGGCGAGTTCGGTCGCGGAATAGCTCGCGAGGTCACCGGGGAAGTTCAGCACCACGTCGGCGAGGCGGCGCTCAACGGGGGACAGTTGCTCGTACTGAGCCCGGACGCGGGCATGAAGCGAAATGGCCACGGCTTCGCTGCTCTCCACCTGACTCTGAAGCTCTGCACTCGAACGCATCACAGCCTGCCCAAGAAAAATGCTTTTCACGTTGTCGGCATTATGGGAAGGTATTTTCAAGCGCCACAAGGGTTCATGGCACTCAGTCGCGCAAAATATCGGTGAAGAAGAGGCTGATGTCTATCGAAGTCGATCTCAACGGAAAAATGATGCTGCGCCTCGATGTGGTCAGCAGCCACGTCATCCCACCGATGATGGGATGGGCCGGCGAGGTGAAGGCTGGCCAGTTCATTCGTGTGATCGACCCGCGCGGGCGGCAATGCGCCGACTTCTGGGCCTTCAACGCCGAAGACATCGATGAGCACCTGTCGGCGATGCACAGCCGGGTGTGGGTCAACAAGCTGTGCCCGGTGCCGGGCGAGAGCTTCCATTCCAACCACCGCCGCCCGATCCTCCAGGTCATCGCCGACAGCTGCGGCGTGCACGATCTGCTGACCGCACCCTGCGACGAGCATAGATACCGGCTCTACGGTCTCAAGCACCATCATCGAAGCTGCGCCGGCAACCTGCGCGAGGTCATGGAGCCCTATTTCGGCACCACCCGCTTTTATGTCCCGCAGCCGTTCAACATCTTCGGCAACTGCCCCGTCGGCCGCGACGGCTCGGTGACGAACGGGCCGGCGCCGTCGAAGCCGGGCGACCACGTCGTCATGAAGGCCTGGATCGACCTCGTGGTGGCGATCTCCGCCTGCCCCCAGGAATTCAACCCCATCTCCGGCTGGTACCCGACCGAGGTCCTCGTCGAGGTCCTCGAGCCGTCGGCTGAGCAGCCCGACTGAGCCTTTACCGCAGCGACTACCGCCTGAGGCCCCGACGAGGAACGGAAACGATCATGAAGACGTGCAAGGCCCTTCTGCTGGCCGGATTGGTCAGCCTCTTCGCCACCGCAGCCGTCGCGCAGGACGCGCCGACGCTGAACGACAAGCCCCTGCCCGACTACGCCACCCCGGCAGGCGGGATGCTCGCCGAGATCAAGGCGCGCGGCAAGCTCATCAACGGCGTCGAGGCCGCGACCCCGCCCTACGAGTTCATCAAGGACGGCGCGATCGTCGGCTTCGACATCGATCTCTCCCGCAAGTTCGCCGAATCCCTCGGCGTCGAGCTCGAGGTGATCGACACCCAGTGGTCGGGCGTCATCCCTTCCCTCTACAGCCAGAAGTTCGACCTGATCTGGTCGGCGATGCCGATAACCCCGGCGCGCGAAAAGGCGGTCACCTTCTCGCCGGTCTATGCGACCGACCGGCCGGTCTTCCTGATCCGCGCCGACGAGACGGCCATCAAGTCGGTCGAGGACTTCAAGGGCAAGCGCCTCGGCTCGCAGCTGAACTCCTCCGTCGCCGAGCAGTCGAAGAAGCTGTCCGACGAGAAGGGCCTCGGCATGGACATCAAGCTCTATGACGCCATCACCTCGGCCTATCTCGACCTGCAGAACGGCAATCTCGACATCGTGACGACGTCGGGCGACGCCTTCAGCGAAGTCGACAAGGCCTCGCCGGGCAAGTTCAAGATCGTCTACGAGCTGCCGCCGAACCTGTTCATGGCGGTCGCCACCCGCAAGCAGGACACCGACCTCTCGGCCGCGGTCGCCACCTTCATCGAGGAGATGAAGGCGAACGGCGAGCTCGACAAGCTGAGCGAGAAGTGGTTCGGCACCAAGAAGGCGCTGCCGAACTAGGATGGCGCGGGCGGGGGCGTTCGGCTCCCCGCCCGGCCTCCTCGGCTTCGCGCGCAAGAGAACGCCTCATGCCCAGTTTCGACCTCAGCGTGCTGCTGCCGTACGTCCCGGAATTCATGCGGGGCCTGCAGGCGACGCTGCTCTACTCGGTGATGTCGGTGGGCCTCGCCATCGTCATCGGCCTCGCCGCCGCCCTCGCGCGCCTGTCCGACATCGCCCCGCTGCGCTGGCTGGCGCGCGGCTATGTCGACGTGGTGCGCGGCACCCCGGCGCTGGTGCAGATCTTCTTCATCTATTTCGGCGCCCCGGCGATCGGCATCCGCTTGGGCGCGCCGACCTCTGCGGTGATCGCGCTCGGCCTCAACAGCGGCGGCTACCTCGCCGAAATCTTCCGCGCTGGCATCCTCGGCGTCGACCCCGGCCAGGTCGAGGCCGGCCGCTCGCTCGGCATGAGCCGCACCCAGACACTGTGGCGGATCGTGCTGCCGCAGGCGGCGCGCCTCGTCGTGCCGTCCACAGCGGGAGAGTTCACCAACCTCGTCAAGGGCACGTCGTTGCTGTCGACGATCTCGATCACGGAGCTGACGCGCGTCGCCCAGCAGGTCGTCTCGGTGACGTTCCGCCCGATCGAGGCCTACCTCGCCATCGCGGTGGCCTATTTCCTGATCAACGCCGTGGTGGCGCAGGGCGGCCTGTGGCTGGAGCGGGCGCTGCGTCGCGGCGAGGGGCTGCGGTGATGGCCTCGCCGATGGTGCGGCTTTCCGGCATCCGCAAGTCGTTCGGCGCCCACGAGGTGCTGTGCGGCATCGATCTCGATGTTGCCAAAGGCACGACGGTGGCCGTGATCGGGCCGTCGGGCTCCGGCAAGTCGACGCTGCTGCGCTGCGTGAACCACCTCGCCCCGCCGACATCGGGGACCGTCGAGATCGACGGCGAGAGCGTCTCGCTCGGCCCCACCGCCTCGAAGCGGCAGCAGGAGGCGCACCTCAACCGGATGCGCAGCCAGGTCGGCATGGTGTTCCAGCGCTTCAACCTGTTCCCCCACAAGACGGCGCTCGGCAACGTCATGGAAGGGCTGATCGCGGTGAAGCGGATGCCGCGCGCCGAGGCCGCCGAGGCCGCCCACGCGATGCTGAAGCGGGTCGACCTCGCCGGTTTCGCCGACGCCCACCCGGTTCGGCTGTCGGGCGGCCAGCAGCAGCGCGTCGCCATCGCCCGCGCCCTGGTGATGCAGCCGAAAGTGATGCTGTTCGACGAGGCGACGTCGGCGCTGGACCCGGAGCTCGTCGACGAGGTGCTGAACGTGATGCGCGACCTCGCCGTCGGCGGGCTGACGATGATCGTCGTCACCCACGAGATGCACTTCGCCCGCGACGTCGCCGACCAGGTGGTGTTCATGGACCAGGGGTCGGTGGTGGAGCGCGGCCCGCCCGAGCACATCTTCGGCGCGCCGACGCTCGAGCGCACCCGCTCCTTCCTGAAGAAGATCATCAAGTCGTGAGCCCGTTCACCGCACCCTCGCTCCGGCTGACCCAGGCGGGTGCCGAGGCGATCATCGCCGCCTGCGCCGCCAAGGCGACCGAGATCGGCTTTCCCGTCGACATCGTCGTCGTCGACGACGGCGGCAATCTCGTCGCCTGCCTGCGCATGGACGGGGCGTTCACGCTGTCGATGAAGACGGCGACCACCAAGGCGATGACCGCCGCCTCGCACCG
Source organism: Pseudoxanthobacter soli DSM 19599 (assembly GCA_943372725.1). Taxonomy (GTDB): domain Bacteria; phylum Pseudomonadota; class Alphaproteobacteria; order Rhizobiales; family Segnochrobactraceae; genus CAMDHY01. The sequence continues at coordinate 1,276 of CALRZT010000251.1, read as the reverse complement.
TCGCCCGACCACCGAGATCGACGCGGAGATGGCGCCGCAGCTGGCGCGCGCCTCCGGCGGTCAGATCACCGGCATGGCGGGCGGGCTGCCGATCTTCGTCGACGGCCACTGCATCGGCGCGATCGGCATCGGCTCGGCGCCGGACGCCGAAGACATCGCCATCGCCCGCGCCGGCCTCGCGGCGATCGGCGCGCAGGAGCGGGCGACGCCATGAGCGGCGGAGGTCCGGCCGCCACGCTGTTTGCCGGCGTGGAGGTGTTCGCCCTCGACGCCGCCGACGGCCGCCTCGGGCCGACCGACGTTCTCGTCCGCGACGGCCGCATCGCCGCCATTGGCAATGAGGCCGCGCGCGACGCGCCGCCGGACGCCCGCCGCATCGAGGGGCGCGGCCACCTCCTGATGCCCGGCCTGATCAACGCCCACTTCCACTCGCCCGTGAACCACATGAAGGGCGCGCTGCCGAGCCTGCCGCTCGAGCTCTTCATGCTCTACGAATCGCCGGGGCTGGAGGCGCTGCGTCCGACACCGCGCGAGGGCTACGTCCGCACGCTGCTGGGCGCCGTCGAGATGCTGCGCGGCGGCGTCACCGCCGTGCAGGACGACGCCTTCTTCGTGCCCGAGCCGGAGCCGGCGATCATCGACGCGGTGATGCAGGCCTATGCCGACTGCGGCATCCGCGCCACCGTGGCGCTCGACCAGCCGGAGCTCGCCGAGCTCGACAAGCTGCCGTTCCTTGCCGACCTGCTGCCGGCCGACCTGCGCGCCGAGGCGGCCCGCCCGCCGGCCTTCGGGCAGCACCAGTTGCTGGAGGCCTACGACCACCTGATCAGCCGCTGGCACGGGAAGGAGAGCGGCCGGCTCCGCGCCGCCGTCTCGTGCTCGGCGCCGCAGCGCGTCAGCCCGGACTATTTCGCCGCCCTCGACGACCTCAGCCGCCGCCACGACCTGGCGTTCTACGCCCACATGCTGGAAACGAAGCTGCAGCGCGTGCTGTCGAGCGAGCAGCCGCGCTTCGCCGGGCGGTCACTGGTGCGCTACACCGACGATCTCGGGCTCCTGTCGGAGCGCATGAACATCATCCACGCGATCTGGGTGGACGCGGCCGACCTCGAACTCATCGCCGCGGCCGGTGCGGTGGTGGCGCACAATCCGATCAGCAACCTGCGCCTCGGTAGCGGCATCATGCCCTTCCGGGCGCTGCGCGACCGCGGCATCCCGGTCTGCCTCGGCGTTGACGAGGCGATTGCCGACGACGCGATCAACATGTGGGCGGTGA
>CALRZT010000250.1:0-7730 GCA_943372725.1 Pseudoxanthobacter soli DSM 19599 | reverse complement strand
CAACCGCGGCCGCACCTTCGGCACCTTCGACAAGGCGGACATCGACATCGACGCCCTGCAGCAGCTGATGGCCGGCGACAAGGAACTGCAGGACCTCTCGATGGAGCTCGGCGGCACGGTCTGAGCTCCTGGATACCCTCCCAAACTCGGCCGCCGCACAGACTGCTCGCGGCAGGCGGCGGCCGCTTTTTCTTCTCGCAACGTCTCCGCTCGTTCCCCCTCTGCAACAGGCTGACGACAGATGCAGCGACCCGGCCTCGGCCTCATCGGCACCGGCTTCATGGGCAAGTGCCACGCGCTCGCCTACGGCACCGTGGGCGCCACCTTCGAGGGCCTGCCGCGGCCGCGGCTCGCCGTCCTCTGCGACGTCGAGGCCGGTCACGCCGCCGCCATGGCCTCCGCCTGGGGGTTCGAGCGCTCGTCGACCGACTGGCGCGCCGTCGTCGCCGATCCGGATGTCGACATCGTCTCGATCACCACGCCGAACGCCGTCCATGCCGAGATGGCGATCGCGGCGCTCGAAGCCGGCAAGCATGTCCACTGCGAGAAGCCGATGGCGGTGAGCCTCGCGGACGCCGAGCGGATGGCGGCTGCCGCCGCTGCCGCCCCCGGCCTCACCCGGCTCGGCTACAACTACACGTCAAACCCGGCGCTCTCCCACGCCGCCCGCCTTGTCGCCGACGGCACCCTCGGCCGCCTCGTCCACGTCCGCGCCCTCTATGACGAGGACTACATGGCGGACCCGGAGCTGCCGTGGTCGTGGCGCTGCCGGCGCAGCGAGGCGGGGCTTGGGGCGCTCGGCGACATCGGCTGCCACGCCGTCGCCATCCTGACGATGCTCGCGGGCCCCATCGACGCGGTCGTCGCCGACATGGCGACCGCGCACCCGACCCGCCCCATCGCCGGCAAGCCCGGGGAACGCGGCATCGCCGACAATGACGACGTCGCGAGCGCGCTCCTGCGCTTCGCCTCCGGCGCCAGCGGCGTGCTCACGACGAGCCGCGCCGCCCACGGTACCAAGAACGCCATCCGCATCGAGCTGCACGGCACCCGCGGCACGCTCCGCTTCGACCAGGAGCGGATGAACGAGCTGTCGCTGTTCCTCGCCGAGGGCGAGGAGGCGACGCGCGGCTTCCGCACCATCCTCACCGCCCCGGTGCACCCGCCCTATGGCCGCTTCTGCCCGGCCCCCGGCCACGGCCTCGGCTTCAACGACCTGAAGGTGATCGAGGTGGCCGACTTCCTCGCTGCCATCGCCGGCACCCGCGCGCCGGCCTTCGACTTCGCCGAAGGGCTGACGGTGGAACGGGTCATCCACGCCGTCGCCCGCTCGGCCGACAGCGGCGCCTGGGTGACGATCTGAGGCAACCTTTCAGCGATCGCGTGCGTCGCCGACGGCAGCCCGCTATCCCGCCCTTGGCCGCCGCACCGGCGGCGCGCTAGTCTCCCCGCGCATCGCCGCGCGAACGGCGGGAACAGGGAGACCGGCTTGACGATCCTTGAGAGCGCCGTCGACACCGCCTCCGACACCTTCGCCGCCCAGGCCGCCGAGATGCACGCCCTCGTCGAGACGCTGCAGGCCAAGCGCGCCGAGGCGGCGCTCGGCGGCCCGGAGAAGTCGCGCGCCCGCCACCTGAAGCGCGGCAAGCTGCTGCCGCGCGAGCGCGTCATGCGCCTGCTCGATCCCGGCAGCCCGTTCCTGGAGCTGTCGCCGCTCGCCGCCCACGGTCTCTACGACGACGCCATCCACGGCGCCGGCCTGATCACCGGCATCGGCCGCGTCATGGGCCGCGAGGTGATGGTCGTCTGCAACGACGCCACCATCAAGGGCGGCACCTACTATCCGATGACGGTGAAGAAGCACCTGCGCGCCCAGGAGATCGCGCTCGAGAACCGGCTGCCGTGCGTCTACCTCGTCGATTCCGGCGGCGCCAACCTGCCGAACCAGACGGAAGTCTTCCCCGACCGCGACCATTTCGGCCGCATCTTCTACAACCAGGCGCAGATGTCCGCGGCCGGCATCGCCCAGATCGCCGTCGTCATGGGCTCGTGCACCGCCGGCGGCGCCTATGTGCCGGCGATGTCCGACGAGACCATCATCGTCCGCCGCCAGGGCACGATCTTCCTCGCCGGGCCGCCGCTCGTGAAGGCCGCCACCGGCGAGGAGGTCTCGGCCGAGGACCTCGGCGGCGCCGACGTCCACGCCCGCATCTCCGGCGTCGCCGACCACTACGCCCTCGACGACATCCAGGCCCTCGACCGCGCCCGCCGTATCGTCGCCACCCTGAACACCGCCAAGGCCCCCGACCTCGCCCTCGCCCCGCCGCGCGCGCCGCTCTACGACCCGGCCGAGCTCGACGGCGTCGTGCCGGTCGACCTCCGCCGCCAGTACGACGCCCGCGAAGTCATCGCTCGCCTCGTCGACGGCTCGGAGTTCGACGAGTTCAAGGCGCTCTACGGCACCACCCTCGTCTGCGGCTTCGCCCGCATCCACGGCATGCCGGTGGCGATCCTCGCCAACAACGGCATCCTGTTCTCCGAAAGCGCGCTGAAGGGCGCCCACTTCGTCGAGCTCGCTTGCCGCCGCAAGGTGCCGCTCCTGTTCCTGCAGAACATCACTGGTTTCATGGTTGGCCGCGACTACGAGAGCCGCGGCATCGCCAAGGACGGGGCGAAGCTCGTCACCGCGGTCGCCTGCGCGGCGGTCCCGAAGATCACCGTCATCGTCGGCGGCTCCTATGGCGCCGGCAACTACGGCATGTGCGGGCGTGCCTACAGCCCGCGCTTCCTGTTCCTGTGGCCAAACGCGCGGATCTCCGTCATGGGCGGCGAGCAGGCGGCGAGCGTGCTCGCGACCGTGAAGCGCGACAACATCGAGGCCGAGGGCGGCCAGTGGAGCGCCGAGGAGGAGGCCGCCTTCAAGGCGCCGATCCGCGATCGCTACGAGGCCGAGGGCAACCCCTACTACGCCACCGCGCGGCTCTGGGACGACGGCATCATCGCCCCCTCCGAGACGCGCCGCGTGCTGGCGCTCGCCTTCGCGGCGACGCTGAACGCGCCCATCCCGGAGACGCGCTTCGGCGTGTTCCGGATGTGACCGCCGCGACAGGCTCCGGAGACCACCCATGCACGCCCTGATCGTCGGCGCCGGCGTCGTCGGCCTGTCGACCGCCCTCCAGCTCACCGAGCGCGGCTGGACCGTCACCGTCCTCGACCGCGGGCCGATCCCCAACCCGACCGCCTCCTCCTTCGACCACCACCGGCTCATCCGCCACCACTATCCCGACCGGCCGGTCTATGCCCGCCGCATCCCGGAGGCGTTCGCCGCCTGGGAGCGGCTCTGGGCGGTTCTCGGCGCGCGCCACTATGTCGAAACCGGCGTCTTCGCGCTGTCGCGAGCCGACGGCGACTGGACCGACCGCTGCCGGCCGATGATGGAGGAGCTGGCCGTCGCCCACGAGATCCTCGATCCCGTGGCGATCTCGGCGCGTCTGCCCTTCGTCAACGCCGCCGGCGTCCGCTACGCCCTCTACACGCCCGAGGGCGGCGCGCTGATGGCCGAGGCGATCCTCGACGGCCTCGTCCGGCTGCTGACCGCGCGGGGCGCCCAGCTGCGTCCCGACACCCCCGTCGTCGCCATCGACGGGGAGGGGGGTGCCGTCACGACGGCGAGCGGCGAACGCCTGACGGCCGACTGCGTCATCGTCGCCGCCGGCGTCGGCGCGGCCAGGCTCGCCTTCCCCGGCAAGCCCGAGCTCGTGCCCTATCGCACCACCGTCCTCTATGCCGACCCGCCGGAAGACCTCGCCTCGTTCTGGGAGAACGCGCCGTGCTGGGTCGATCTCGGCACCGACGAGGAGCTGTGGGGGATGCCGCCGGTTGCCGGTCTCTCTCTCAAGCTCGGCGCCGGCGAGCGCTCGCGCGGCGGCGACCCGGACCGCGAGCGCGGCACGCTGCCGGCCGACGTCTCCGGCGTCCTCGCCGCCTATGGCGGTCGCTTCCATGGCATCGAGCGCTTCACCGTCCGCTCCGCCCCGACCAACTTCTGGACGATGGCGCCGGAGGAGCGCTTCGTCATGCTCCGCGACGGCCGCGCCGTGTTCGTCAGCGCCTGTTCCGGCCACGGCTTCAAGTTCGGCGCGCTCACCGGCGAGGACGTCGCGGCGGCCGTCGACGGCGGCGACTTCGACGCGCTCGCCCGGCGCCTGTCGGGCCACGAGCCGTGACCTGCGCGACCATCCGTGGCGCCGTCGCGGCCGCCCTCGCGCTGTCAACCCTGGTCGCGCCCGCGGACGCCGCCCGCATCGGCGACCGGCTCTATGTCGTGCAATTCGACCACGACCAGAACAAGTTCTCGAACGCCATGCGCACCGGCGCCGACTTCCTCGCCGGTGGGCCCGGGCGCAGCTTCCAGATCATGCTCGACGGCTACGGCGTGCTGTCGGCGGTGCGCGGCGTCGCGGTGGTCCAGCGCGAGTACATGGAGATCAAGCGCAAGCACCCTGATCTCGTCGTCATCGTCTGCAAGGAATCCGCCGACAGTCTGGCGCGCGCCAACAAGGGCCGGCGGGTGCCCTACCTGCCGGGCATCCGCATCGCCCCCTGCAACGGCCTCCGGGCGAAACTCGAGAAGGACGGCTGGCGCCCGGCGCTCGGCTTCTGACGGCGGGCGATCGGCTCAGAGCCAGCCGACGGCGTGTTTCAGCAGGAAGATCGCGCTCACCACCATCGCATAGACGACGCCCGCGACGACGAACACCGACACCGCCGCCGTCACGTAGCCGAGCAGCACGGCGACGCCGTCGCGCTCCAGGATCGCCAGCGAGAAGATCGAGATCGCGAGCGCCGGCAGCATGTTGCCGAGGGGGATCGGCAGGAACAGCACGATCGCCAGCAACAGGCAGACGAAGCCGATCAAACGCTCCGCCGGCGGCCGCGCCAGCCGTTCGAGTCGCGGCTTCAGCAGCCGTTCGGCCCGCGCGATCCACGGCACCACGCGCTTCACCACAGCGCCGAACTCCGCCGCTGGCAGCGAGCGCCGGGCGATGAACTGCGGCAGCCACGGCGCCGGCTTGCCGAGCGCGAGCTGAAGGGAGAGCAGCAGCAGCGGCGCCCCCAGAACCGACGACACGCCGGGCGGCGTCGGCAGCACGTTTGGAATGGCGAAAATGAACATCAGCACGCCGAAGGCACGGTCCTGCATCGCCGCGACGAGCTCGCCGATGCCGATGCGCGTGCGCGTCCCGTCGGCCACGAGCGCCGCCAGGATCACCGACAGCCGCCGCTCCTCGTGCGGGGGCGCTTCGGCGAGGCCGTCGGTGTATTCGTGCGACGTCATCAGCGCCGACCCGCCACGGTGCGGCCGCGCGGCAGCGCGGCGAGGGCGCCCGGGAGAACGGTCCTCCGGCTTTGCACGGCGGGATCTCTCGTCTGGTCGGGCGTCAGGATGTCAGGTCCCTCCACGGTGCGAATCAGACCTCAGGATGCCGCAAGGCCACCGCCACCGCGGCCCGCCCTGTAGACATGATCTTATCGGCTGACGGCGTAACGGAACTGTTGCACGAGAGGATGACGTTGATAGGTGAGGACGGGTTTCGCGCGGCCCCTCCCGTCGCCACTCTCCAATCGCCCGCCCCTTCGACGCCAGCCTCTTCAACCCTGAAGTGGCGTCGCGCTTTCCACCCTGCAAGGAGACTCAGCTCTTGTCAGACGTCCAGCCGCTCCACCTCGTCACCCTGCTCGGCAGCCTGCGCCAGGGCTCGCTCAACGCCGCCGTCGTCCGCACCCTGCCGGAGCTCGCGCCGCCGGGCATGACCTTCACCGCGCTGCCCTCGGTCGGCGACTACCCGATCTATGACGCCGACCTGCAGGCCGAAGGGTTCCCGGCTGTGGTCGAGGCGGCGGCTGAGGCGATCCGCACTGCGGACGGCGTCGTCATCGTCTCCCCGGAGTACAACTACTCGATGCCGGGCGGCCTGAAGAACGCCATCGACTGGATCTCCCGACTGAAGGGGCAGCCCTTCGCCGGCAAGCCGGTGGCGATCCAGTCGGTCTCCGGCGGCACGCTCGGCGGCGCTCGCATGCAGTACCACCTGCGCCAGTCGCTGGTCTTTCTCGACGCCCACGTCCTCAACAAGCCGGAGGTGATGATCGGTCAGGGCCAGAACAAGATCGACGCCGCGACGGGCAAGCTCACCGACGAGCCGACCCGCCAGTTCATCACCACCCAGCTCACCGCCTTCGCCACGCACATCGCAAAGCTGCGCTGAGGAGGATCAAACCCACCCAAATCCGTCATGCCTCGGCCCGACCGGGGCATCCACGCCACGGGCACGACAATGGCTTCGGTTCGCAGCGTGGATCGCCCGGTCAAGCCGGGCGATGACGGATGAGAGGGACGAACGAGGACCCGGCTGAGGCCTCACCCGAACAGCACGCCCTCGAGCTCCTCGATCGACCCCAGCACCATGTGGCTCACAGGCGTCAGGCTCTCGCGGGTGCCGGTGCCGGTGAGAACGCCGATGCGCAGGCCCGCGCCGCCGGCGTGTGCCATCTCCATGTCGTGGCCGTTGTCGCCGACCACCGCCACGGCAGACGGCGCCACGCCGGTGTGGGCGCAGAACGCCGTCACCATGCCGCCGCCGGGCTTCACGCCGTAGCCGCTGTCGTAGCCGGCGATGAAGTCGACGAAAGGCGTCAGTTCGAAGCGCTCCACCGTCTTCTCGATCGAGGCCTTGCCGTCGCTGGAGGCGATGCCGAGCGTCATGCCGCGCCGCTTCAGCCGAGCGAAAAACGCCGCGAGGTCCGTCACCGGCACGACGCTGCCGACCGAGTTGCAGAACTCCTCGTCGAGCAGGGCGGTCAGCGTGTCGGCGGAGAACGGCGCCCCCTCCGCCACCCAGGCGGTGGCGATCTCGCGCGCCGTCGCGGCGGCGAGCAGCCCGTCGGGATAAGTGATGCCGCTGTCCGGGTCCATGCCGCCGAAGCGCATCAATTGTGCCGCGAACGCCACGTCGCCCTTCGCCGCGATCATCGCCGCCCGCCGGTTGATCTGGCCCCAGCTAGACTGGTAGTCGAGCAGCGTCCCGTCCTTGTCGAACAGGATGGCGGTGATGGACGGATGGGGCATCGGCAGGGCTCGTGTGGCGCAAAAGGGCGCCGCCGTGACTAGCCGGCGCGATCCGCTCCGACAAGCTCCGGGAGTCTAGATCGGCAGTGCCGTGGTTCGCTTCACGGTCCGGAGCGCCAGCGTCGACTGCACGCGCACGACGCCCGGCAGCTGCGTCAGGATCTCCGAGTGGATGCGCTCGAAGTCGGCGCTGTCGCGGTAGGCGACCTGCAGCAGGTAGTCGGCCTGGCCGGCGATGAGGTAGCAGGCGATCACCTCGGGGATGCCGCTCACCGCCGCCTCGAAGCGGTCGAGCGCCTGCCGGCCCTGCTGGTCGAGGGAGATCGACACGAAGGCGTTGCCGGCGAGCCCTGCCGCCTTCGGGTCGAGCAGCATGGCGTAGCCGGCGATCAGCCCGCAGTCCTCCAGCGCCTTGACGCGTCGGAGGCACGCCGACGGCGACAGGCCGACCGCGGCGGCAAGCTCGAGATTGCTGAGCCGGCCATCCTTCTGCAGCGCCGTGAGGATCGCCCGGTCGCGGCCATCGACGTCGATCATGCGGCTCCCCGTGCCATGCCTCGCAGAAATCTCCCAGAAACGCCGCCATCACGCAATCATATTG
>CALRZT010000249.1:0-7744 GCA_943372725.1 Pseudoxanthobacter soli DSM 19599 | reverse complement strand
CGGCGCGTGTAGACGACCGAGACCGGCTGCACCATCGCCGGGAGGCCGTCGCCGGTGAGGGCGTGACGCGCCGCCCCGAGCAGGGCCGAGCGGAACGGCAGCACCTCGCCGCCGTTGGACGACGTGCCCTCGGCGAACAGCACCATCGGGTCGCCGCGCCGGAGCCGGGTCGCGATGTCCTCGGCGACACCGCGGGTGGCGGTGCGGCGGGTGCGGTCGACGAAAACCGTCCGCTGCATCCGCGCGAGGAAGCCGAACACCGGCCAGGAGGCTACCTCCGCCTTGGCGACGAAGGAGAGCGGCATCAGCGATCCCAGCACGACGATGTCGAGCCAGGAGACGTGATTGGCGACGATCAGGAGTGGCCGCTCTCGCGCCGGCGCGCCTCGCGTCTCGACGCGCAGGTCGAGCAGCCGCACGGCGGTGCGGTGCCACCACCACGGCGGTGCGCCCGCCCGGGGCGAGTCGCGCTTCAGCAGCAGCCACTGGACGGGAAACAGCACGGCCGTCGTCAGCGCGAGGCCGGCGATCGTGCCGACGGCCCTGACGACGCCGAGAGCGTCGCTCACCGGCCTCTCTTGTCCTCGCCGAGGGGCACGGCATAGAGCTCGAGACGGTGGCCGACGAGCTGGAAGCCGAGCTCGCGGGCGACCAGCTCCTGCAGGCGCTCGATGTCCTCGCTGCGGAACTCGATGACCTCGCCCGAGCGCACGTCGATCAGATGATCGTGATGCTCGTCGTTGACCGTCTCGTAGCGGGAGCGGCCATCTCGGAAATCGTGGCGCTCGATGATGCCGGCGTCCTCGAACAGCTTCACCGTGCGGTAGACGGTGGAGATCGAGATGCGGTTGTCGATCGCGTTGGCGCGGCGGTGCAGTTCCTCGACGTCGGGGTGGTCGATCGCCGCCTGCAGCACGCGAGCGATGACACGACGCTGGTCGGTCATCCGCATGCCCTTGGCGACGCACACCTCTTCGAGAGGCTGCTCAGCGGGGGGCTTGGAATACTGCGTATCGCTCACGTGGCGGCGTCCGTTGCGATCGGCGGGCGGCTGGAAACAGGTGGGTCGTCGCCGCGATCGGCTCGCGGGCGTTTCTCCCCGCCTCGGTTCGGCCTAACGGAGATCGCAGCGCATGACAAGCGCGTGGCCGCCGCCCGATCCGGCATAGTAGCCGCGCCGCTCGCCGACCTCGCGGAAGCGCAGGCGCCGGTAGAGGGCGAGCGCCGGGACGTTGCCGGCGTCGACCTCGAGGAAGACCGCCGCGACGCGCTCGGCATAGAGCCGTCGCAGCAGCGTCTCGGTGAGCTCGGTGGCGACGCCGCGACCGCGCCAGTGCGGCGACACCGCGACCGTCAGCACCTCCGCCTCGTCGCCGGCGCGGCGGCAGAGGGCGAAGCCGACGGGCCGGCGGGTGCCGAACGGGCTCGCCCGCCGCGCCACCTGCGCGTCGACCGCCGGATCGGCGACCAGTGCCTCGAGTTCGGCCTCGCTCCAGCCGCGGGCGAAGCAGGCGGCGTGGATCTCGGCGAGCGCCGGAGCGTCGGCGGCAGCGGCGGCGTCGATCAGCGGCGGCGGCCCGGCCGGCCACCAGGACATCGGCCACCACGACATCGGCCAGGCGGACGGATCCCACCACAGGTTCGCCATGCCCTACTGCTCCCCGGACCGGCTCGCCGCCGGCACCGGCCGGGCCGCCATCTCCGGGCGCACCGGCACCGCCAGAAGGCGGCTCGGGCCCGCCGCGACGGCGTCGGGGGGCGCCGCATAGCGTGGCTCCGGCGGGTGGCGGCCGGGGTCGAGCGTGGCAGCATGGCGGGCGAGTGCGACCACCGCGACGGCGGTGATGCCCGGCCGGCCGGGGGCGAGACGATCGGCATCGGGGCCGGCGAGGGTGAGGCCGGGGGCGGTGGCGGCGAGGGCGGCGGCGTCGATTTCCTCGGCGGGACCGACGGGGACGGCATCGCGGTCGAAGCGGCGCACCAGCAGGCGCCCCCTGCGCCCCTGCACGAAGGCGAGAATGCCCCCCTCCGGCGCCGCGACGGAGAGGGCCAGCGCCGTCAGCGTATCGACGCCGACGACGGGCGTGGCGTGGACGAGGGCGAAGCCGCGGGCAAAGGCGATGCCGACGCGCACGCCGGTGAAGCCGCCCGGCCCGACGGTGACGGCGATGCGATCGAGATCGGGGGGTGTAACGCGCGCCTCGGTCAGGAGGTCGGCGACGAGCTTCGGCAGCCGCTCGGCGCGGCCGTCGGCGGCGTCATCGCGATGCACGACCGCACTGCCGCTCGCCGTGTCGAGAACGGCGGCGGAGACCGGGCCGAGCGAGGCGTCGATCACGAGCACGAGCATGACGACCGCGATAGCCGCTCGCGGTCGTCATGTCGAGAGAGGCGGCGTGCAGGCGGCGGGCGCCGGAGCGCCCGCCGGTGCGGCCTCAGTTGGCGGCGCGCAGCTCCAGGCCGGCGATGCCGAGGGCGATGTCGGCACCCTCCTGGCCTGAGACGCTGAGCGGCTGCAGCGAGAAGCTCTTGTTGAAGCCGCCGACCAGCAGGTTGGCGCCGGCGCCGACGCCGACCGTGGCTTCACCCGAGGCGCCGACATAGGTGCCGGCGAGACCCTTCGGGCCGGGAGGGGCCGCGGCGATGACGCCCCAGATCACTTCCGACTTGGTGGTGACGCCAATGTCGATGCCGAAGCGGGAGATCGAGCCGACATAGCGGTCGTTCGGGCCGCCGTCGGAGCGCTCGAACACGCAGGTGAGGTCCTTCGAGGACCCGAACACGAAGCCGATGCCTCCGGCGACGGAGCACTTCAGCACGCCGACCTGGGCGGCGGCGGCGGGCGAGGCGGCGAAGGCGAGGCCGAGCACGAGGCCGGCGGCGGCGGCGGCAGTCCGGAAGGTCATGACATTCTCCTGAGGATCTGGCTCTTCAGTCACGGGCCGGCACCGCTGCCGTCCCCCGGCGACGGTGATCGGGTACCCGGCGACAACACGCCTCCGCCGCTTCGGTTCCCCGAATCGGCGTCGCGTCGCCGGCTGCCACTCGATTAGCCGTCTCGTGCGGCGGGAGGAAGACCGCCCGTCTCAGGCGAGATTGCCACAGAAGCGCTGGATGCGCCGGCAGGCTTCCTCCAGCGCCTCGGTCGAGGTGGCGTAGGAGATGCGGAAGGCCGGGCCGAGCCCGAAGGCCGAGCCCTGCACCACCGCGACGCCCTCGGTCTCGAGCAGTTCGCCGACGAAGTCGGTGTCGGTCTCGATCACCTTGCCGGACGGCGCCGTGCGGCCGATCGTGCCGGCGCACGACGGGAAGACGTAGAAGGCGCCCTCCGGCCGCGGGCACTCGATGCCCTTCGCCTGGTTCAGCATCGACACCACGAGGTCGCGCCGGCCCTTGAACAGCTCGGCGTTCTTCGGGATGAAGTCCTGCGGGCCGTTCAGCGCCTCGACCGCCGCCCACTGCGAGATCGAGGACGGGTTGGTCGTCGACTGGCCCTGCACCTTCGCCATCGCCTTGATGAGGTGTTCCGGGCCGCCCGCGTAGCCGATGCGCCAGCCGGTCATCGCATAGGCCTTCGACACGCCGTTGACGGTGAGCGTGCGCTCCTTCAGCGCCGGCTCGACCTCGGCCGGCGTGGTGAACTCGAAGCCGTCGTAGACGAGGTGCTCGTACATGTCGTCGGTCAGCACCCAGACGTGCGGGTGGCGCATCAGCACGTCGCAGAACGCCCGCACCTCGGCGCGCGTGTAGGCGGCGCCGGTCGGGTTCGACGGCGAGTTGAACACCACCCACTTGGTCTTCGCGGTGATCGCCGCCTCGAGCGCCGCCGGGTCGACCTTGAAGCCGCTCTCGGCGCCTGCGGTGACGATCACCGGCGTGCCGCCGCAGAGAAGCACCATCTCCGGGTAGCTCACCCAGTAGGGAGCAATGACGACGACCTCGTCGCCGGGGTTCACAGTCGCCATGAAGGCGTTGAACAGGACGTGCTTGCCGCCGACGCCGACGGTGATCTCGCTCGTCTTGTAGTCGAGGTGGTTCTCGCGCTTGAACTTGGCGGCGATCGCCTCCTTCAGCTCGGGGATGCCGTCGACCGCCGTGTACTTCGTCTTGCCCTCGCGGATGGCGCGGATCGCCGCCTCCTTGATGTTCTCGGGCGTGTCGAAGTCCGGTTCGCCGGCACCGAGGCCGATGACGTCGCGGCCGGCGCGCTTCAGCTCCGCCGCCTTGGTGGTGACGACGAGCGTGGCGGACGGCTTAACGCGCGCGAGCGCGTCGGCGATGAAGCCCATGACGGTCCCCTGAGGATGTGCGGCCGGTGTCGGCGCGTGATCGCTGTCTCGCACCGCGGGCGGACGGGCGACCGCGGGCGGCGCGGACCCTAGTCCGCACGCCGTCACCGTTCAAGCGCTGAGAGACGCGGCCACAGGCCGCTTGGACGCGGACCGCACCGGCGCCTCAGCCAGCGAGGGACTCTCCAGCGAAGGCTGGTCTCAGAAGGGGATGCCGTTGCCGACGCCGCCGTGCCAGCCGTCCGTCCAGCCCACCGGATTCTGGTCGTAGGTGAGCTCGGGCATCGGATCGACCCACGAATAGGCCGGGGTCGGCGATCCGGGCTCGGGCCCGGTGGAAATGCCGGAGCCGGTCGTCATGTAGACGCCGGGGAGGTTCTGGCCGTAGGCGCCGTAGCCGCCGGGCGGCTTGGAAATGGTGATCTCGGGCACGCTGCTCGACTGCGCCGCGGCGCCGTCGGCACCGAGCGACACCATCGCCGCGGCCGACACCGACACGGCCAGCGTCGCCACGATCCTCGCCGCCCGTCCCTGCCCCTGCGACCGCAACGCGTACGCCTTCATCGGCCCTGCTCCGCACCAATTGCCCGAACGAACACACCCGTCCGGAACGCCCACCCGAAGCCCCGGTTCCCGGGACAGGCGGCGCACGTCCACCGCGGACCTCGCCAACCCCGGCGGGATCATAGCGAATTTGTTCCGGCGCACCATGCCTTTCGGTGCGCCGGGCGGCGGCGTCGCAAGCTAGGGGCGAGCCACGACGACGTAGCTCATGCTGTTGCCGGCATATTGCGGCTGGTACCAGGTGCTGCCGCACTGCTGGTAGATGACGCCGTTCACCACCGTCGACGAGCAGCCGGACGGCAGGGCATAGGCGACCGAGCCGATCGCCGCCGCCGTCACGCCGACCGCCACGCCCGCCGCCACCGCTCCACCCCAACCGTAGTCATAGCGGTAGTTGTTGTTGTAGTGATGGTAGACGTCATGATTGTAGTTACGGTGGTTGTTGTTGCCGTGATGACCGTGGTTGCCGCGGTTGTCATGGCCCTTGTTGTTGTTGTGGCCTTTCTGCGTCTTCGGCGGCGATCCCTTGTTGACTGTCTTCTTGTTGGTGACCTTGACGTTGGTCTGCTTGTTGACCTTGACCTTGTTGTGACCGCCGCCATGTCCCTTGCTGACATTGACGCGGGCACCCTTGCCGCCACCATGTCCGCCACCGCCCTTCGCCTCCGCGGTGCCCTGCACCACGGTCGAGGCGACGAACACCAGCGCCACCAGGACCGCCAGCACGGTGCGTCCGAAGCGGGCGGTCCGGGCGGCCCCGGCGACCGCGGGGGGTCGCGTTCCGGTCAGATGAAGCTCTCGCGGGTTCATGTCTCGCCCTCCCTCAACCGTCCTGATCGCCGCCGGCGGCGTCGCCCTCGGGCGGCAGCTCGCGCAGCGGGATCTTCTGGGCACCCTCGGGCGGCGTGAACACGAATGCCGCCTCGTCGATCGGTGGGTCGAGGGTCCACGTCAGCCGCGAGACGTATTGCGGCAGCGTCGCGTCGTCAGTGGCGGTGATGACGATCTTGCAGGGCAGCGGCGTGTCGTCCGGCTCGAGCCACAGCTGCCAGTCGGCACCCTCCTGGCGGAAGGCGTAGTGGTCGCAGGCGACGTCGCCGATCTGCGAGACGCCGACGAAGAAGGCCGAGGTGAGGTCGGCGGTGCCGTCCGCGTCGGTGCCCCAGGCGAACAGGTCGGCGAGCGGCACCTCGATGCCGTAGCGCTCGTAGGCCATCTCGAGCGTCTCGGCGATCGTCGCCGGCGCCGGCACGCTGCCGTAGTAGCCGATCTTCGGCCCGAACATCGTCAGCGTCTTGCCGTCGTAGTAAAAGTCCCGCTCGGTCGTGTCGGTGTAGAGGGCGACGGCGAGACGGTCCGGCAGGCGCGCCAGATAGGCGGCAGAACCGGCGTTCATGATCTTCTGGCCGTCGTCGAGGGTCTCCTCGAGCGTAAAGTCCGAGGTGACCTCGAACGCCTTCAGCGTCCGCAGGTAGGTGCCCATCGCCTTCAGCGCATCGATGGCGTCCTGCTCGACCACCGGCTCGGCCGGCGTGTCAGTCGCCTCTGCCGGGGTTTCCGGCACCGTCGGGACCGTCGGCGTATCGGCGGCGAGCGCCGCCTGACCGATGCCCACCGCCACGGCGACGGCCAGCACTACCGAGGTGCGCCGCATTCCATCCCTCCCCGTCGGGCGCCTTCGCGCGCCTCGGGTCAGAGCGTCCCGCCGATCGCCGTGGCACGCAAGTCGATTCTGCGTGTAGGGCCTTCCGTAAGGACCCCGCCCGGCGGAGCCCCGAGGCGGGAGGTCGCGTTGCCGCCTCAGCGGCGCCGGCTGGACAACAGTCCGACGATGTCCTTGACGTCGCGCAGGATCGGGTCGGCGATCGCCGCCGCCCGTTCGGCGCCGTCGCCGAGCACGCCGTCGATGTAGGCGGGGTCGGCGAGGAGGCGGCGCATCTCGCCGGCGATCGGCGCGAGCTTCTCGACCGCGAGCTCGGCGAGCAGCGGCTTGAAGGCGGAGAACTGCGCGCCGCCGTGCTCGGCCAGCACCTGCTCGCGGCTCGTGCCGGCGAGTGCCGCATAGATGCCGACGAGATTGTCCGCCTCCGGCCGGCCCTCGAGGCCCTTCGGCTCGGATGGCAGCGGCTCCGGATCGGTCTTCGCCTTGCGCACCTTCTGGGCGATGCCGTCGGCGTCGTCGGTGAGGTTGATGCGCGAATAGTCCGACGGGTCCGACTTCGACATCTTCTTGGTGCCATCGCGCAGGCTCATGACGCGCGTCGCCGGGCCCTGGATCAGCGGCTCGGGCAGCGGGAAGAAGGCGTCGCCGTGGCCGAGCGCCGCGACCGTCTCGGCATAGTCGTGGTTGAACTTCGCCGCGGTGTCGCGGGCGAGCTCGAGGTGCTGCTTCTGGTCCTCGCCGACGGGCACGTGCGTGGCCTTGTAGGCGAGGATGTCGGCCGACATCAGGTTCGGATAGGCGAACAGCCCGACCGAGGCGTTCTCGCGGTCCTTGCCGGCCTTCTCCTTGAACTGCGTCATCCGGTTGAGCCAGCCCATGCGGGCGACGCAGTTGAAGATCCAGGCGAGTTCGGCGTGGGCCGAGACCTGGCTCTGGTTGAAGACGATGTGGGCCTTCGGATCGATGCCGGCGGCGATGAAGGCGGCGGTGACCTCGCGGATCTGCCGCTTCAGCTCGGCCGGATCCTGCCACACCGTGATCGCGTGCAGGTCGACGACGCAATAGAGGCACTCGTGAGTGTCCTGCAGGGCAACGAACCGCACGATGGCGCCGAGATAGTTGCCGAGGTGCAGGTTGCCGGTCGGCTGCACGCCGGAGAACACGCGGGGGGTGAACATCGTCATGGGGCGGGCCGGTCCGGAGCGGGTTGCGAGGCCGGCGGGTTATG
>CALRZT010000248.1:0-7769 GCA_943372725.1 Pseudoxanthobacter soli DSM 19599 | reverse complement strand
GCCGCTTCGCCGTGCTGGCGGAGGGGTCGAGCGCCGCCGAGGCGGTGGAACTCGCCCGCACGCTCGCGCCGATGGTCATCCTGCTCGACATCTCGATGCCCGGAAACGGCGTCGAGGCGGCCCGGCAGATCGCGGCGGCCGCACCCGGTGTGGCGGTCGCGATGCTCACCGTCTCGGAGACGGACGACGACATCATGGCGGCGCTGCAGGCCGGCGCGAAGGGCTACCTGTTGAAGGGTGTCGGCGCCGACGATCTCGTCGCGATCGTGGCGGGCATCGCCGCCGGCGACTCCTACGTCTCACCCGGCCTCGCGGCACGCCTGCTCGTCAGCCTCAACGCCAAGGGTGGCGCCCCGGCTGCGGCGGCGTCGCCGCTCGGCGGTCTGACGGCGCGCGAGGAACAGATCCTGCGCCTGGTGGCCCAGGGCCTCAGCAACAAGGAAGTCGGCCGAAAGCTCGCGCTGCAGGAAAAGACGGTGAAGCACTACATGACGAACATCCTGCAGAAGCTGCAGGCCCGCAATCGCGTCGAGGCGGCGATGATGGCGCGGGAGGCGTGGAAGCCGAAGCAGGGATGAGCCGGCGAGGCGGGCCGCAACGAGGCCGGCCCGCCGACCGCCGCTCGCGGGAGACCCTGCGGCCCGGGCGGTCTACCGTTAGCGGCCCGCTGCAGCCGCCTGTAGCCGCTGGAAGTCGGTCGGCTTCGCCGGCCGCCTGACGACGACGTTGCGCCGCGGGTCGAGGAGCGCATAGCCGTCCTTGCCGACCCGCTCCGCCCAGCCGTCGGCATAGCGCACCTCGATGGTGCCGCCGCGCGTCGAGCTCCAGACGACGCGGCTGCGACCCTTCAGGGTGTCGAGGAAGCGGTCGACGACCGTCCGGCTCTTGGCCTTCTCGACGCGGTCGTCGTCGGTTCCGCGGCCGCGGCCGCGTCCACCGGAATCGTCGTCCGGCCCGTCGTCGCCGCCGCGGCCACTGTTGCCACCGTCATCGCCGCCGCGGCCGCTGTTGCCGCCGTCGTCGCCACCACGACCGCTGTTGCCGCCATCGTCGCCGCCGCGCCCGCTGTTGCCACCGTCGTCGCCGCCGCCACCGTCACCCCCGCCGTCACTGCCGCCCTCCCCTTCGCCACCGCGGGCGTGGGCGAGGGAGGGGGCGACCGCGACGTCCCAGGCGATGGTCGCGGCGAACGTGCCGCCGCACAGAAGCATGAGGTGGAGAATGAGCGCCGCCGCCGGCGACGCCTTCGCCCGTCGCCACGCCGGACGACGTGGCGACGCCGGCGGCGGTGTCGGCAGGCTCTGCGGGTTGTGCTTCATGGGCACCACGTTACGCGGGCGCGCGACCACCGTCGTCGGCCCTTGGTCCGATGAAGTGCAGAGTGTGGCGACGCCTGCCGGTCTGTCCGCGCGGCTGGCGGGCACGACGCCCGCCGGCCGCCGGATCATCACCGACTACTTCTGGCGCGAGCCGCCTTCGTCGCCGCCACGGCCGCGACCCTTGCCGCCCTTGTCGTCCGCCCGGGCGTCGTCGCCGCCCCGGCCGCGGCCCTTGCCGCCCTTGTCGCCCTTGTCGTCGGTCGACACGTCGTCGTCGCCGCCACGGCCACGCCCACGCCCACGACCCTTGCCGCCATCGTCGTCGCTGTCGTCGTCGTTGACGCTGTCGTCGTCCGAGTCGTCGTTGGAATTGTCGTCGTCGGAGTCGTCGTCATCGTCCGAGTTGTTGGAGTTGTCGTCGTTGTCGTTGTCGTTGTCGTTGTCGTTGTCGTCCGAATCGTCGTCGTTGTTCGAGTTGCTGTCGTTGTCGTTGTCGGAGTCGTCGTCGGAGTCGTCGTTGGTCTCGTTGTCGCCGCCGCGTCCGCGGCCACGACCGCGGCCGTGATCGTCGGAATCGTCGCCACCGCGGCCCTGGCGGGCTTCGGCGGTGCTCTTCGACACGATCGGCGCGCCGTCGACGAAGTCGATGGAGACGGGCACGGCCACGAGACCGAGGGTGAACACGGCGGCGGCGACGCCGGCATTGAGACGCCGCGAGAGACGGGAAAGGGTCATCGGAAACCTCCACAGAGCTGGCGTCCACCGGCTCCGGGTGGACGAGCGGACCGTAGAGGTCGCCGGTGCGGCCCTCGATCCGGCCGAGACCAATGAGGGCCCTTTCCCGCCACCGGTCGGACGCGTCGGGACCTTGGTCGGAGGCGGTGCCGGACGACGGGGGGCAAGGCCCGATCACGGTCGCGCAAACGGCTCGGGGACGGCCCACCGGGAGCGGGCGTCCCCGATCGCGCGGCGGCGCCGCTCACGGGTCTCGTCGCTGCGGCAGGAGTGGAGATCGGACCGTCGTGCCGGGTCCGCCGGTGCTAGGACGTCCCGCTCGCCGTGTTGAGCAGCATCGAAAGCGCCACGACCACCTGGGTCGGCACGAAGGGCTTCGCGATCAGGACGCTGTTCGGCACGCCGTTCGCGGCCCAGGCCTCCTGGCTCTCGCCGCTGACGTAGACGACCGGCAGCGTGGCTTCGCGTTCGCGGGCCTTGCGGGCGATCGCCCACCCGTCGGGATCCGCGCCGAGGTTGACGTCGGTGACGAGACCACGCACGGCCTCGCCGTCGGCCTCCAGGACAGCCAACGCTTCCTTGCCGTCGCCGACCTCGCGCACGAGGAAGCCCGCATCTTCCAGCGCCGAGGCGAGCGAAAGCCGGACGACCGCGTCGTCTTCCACATAGAGTATGACGCCGACCTGTCCGTCGGGCATTCGATCTCCCCCATGCTGCCGGACGCACCCATCCGGATCGCGGCGATGCCGCGCAACCAGCAATGCGCTCGCGGCCGGGAGGTTCCGTCCCGCCCAAGATAAACTACGCGAGAATCTCGAACGGTCTGTCGTCAAATGTGGGATCATTCGGCCGGATGCCGGCGCGGGCAGGCGGAATCGCACCGATTTCACCGACGTCTGCGCGCCTGCTAGGCTCCGTGGCGCGCTCTTTTCGGGCGTGTCCGCGCTCCAGCTTCGAGGTGCCGATGCCCGCCGTCCTGTCCGCGGCTGAGACCCGCGACTTCGCCCACCGGCTGATGCGCGAGGTGTGGGAGACCTTCGATCACACCGCCCTGCCGCGCTTCTACCATCCCGACATGGTCGGCCATCACCGCAAGCAGACGCTGACGCTGGAAGACGTGTCGCTGCGCCTGCAGTGGGACGTTCTGAACTTCGGCGAGCCGGTCTACGAGATCCGCAACCTCGTCGCTGGCGAGGACGAGTTCGCCATCGCCTTCTATTTCACCTGCGCGATGATCAAGACGGGCGAACGGTTCCGCACCGAGGTGACCTATTTCTACCGCCTGCAGGACGGCAAGGTCGCGGAGTTCTGGCTCCTGGGCGACGGCGACTTCGACTACAAGCAGCGTCCCTGACCGGCCGGCCACAGGGCCGGTCCGAGAGGAGAGCGGCCGCCGGCGCACCGGCGGCCCGCGCAGTGCCGACCTTACGGCTCAGCGCCCGAAATGCTTGGCGAAGAAAGCGAGCGAGTCCCGCACCGACTGCTGCGCCACCTCGTTCGGGATGTAGTCGCCTTTCTCGTCGCGCGCCGGGAAGACGAAGCCGTGCAGGTGGTGGTCGTAACTCTTCCACTCGGCGTCCTTGCCCATCTCGTGCAGGAGGTCGTAGCTGACGCGGAAGATGCCCTGCAGTTCGTCGGTATCGCGCCCCTGCACCAGGATCGGCGTCTCGATCGGCGCGATGCGGGCGCGCGCGACGTCCTCGGTGATGCGGGGACGCACTTTCTCCGGCTCGCGCATCAGCATCTTCTCGACGTTGAGGAGCCCCGTCTCCGGGTTGATCTGCGCGGTCTCGTCCGGACGCAGGCGCAGGAACTCATGCGTCGCCGGCTCGCTGGCGATCATCGCCCGGAAGCCCTGGTATTCAGACGAGATCTTGAAGACCATCTCGCCGGCGTGGCTCGAACCCATCCAGCCGATGCGGTCGCCGTCGATCTCCGGCAGCGTCTTCAGGTATTCGGCGATGGCGATGGCGTCCTCGTATTCCATCGGCCCGCGGTTGAGCAGCTGGCGCGTCTGGCGCCCGTCGATGACGAGCTTGCCGATGCGGTCGTAGGCATAGTCGACCTCGGCGCGGTAGCGCAGCCAGGCCACCGCGTAGCCGGCCTCGAGGAAACGCTCCTGCGTCCAGCTGCGCTGGTTGTTGAAGAAGCGCAGCAGCTCGAAGCCGCCGCCGCCGTTGCCGGAGCCGAACAGCACGATCGGGAACGGCCCCTTGCCTTCCGGCAGGCGCAGCGCGAGCGGGATGTAGGCGCCGTCGATCGCCTCGACGAGCATCATCGTCGCCGGGATGGCCGAGTCCGGGACGGCTTCCGTGCCGACCACGACCCCCGTCGGAATACGCTGAAAGTCCGTCGGGTGCTGCACTTCGGGCATGGCTCGTCTCCTCCGCATCTGCTTTTGGAGCGCGAGCATAGCCGGCGCCGCGGCGCGTGCAAGAGCGCCGCGGCGTCGACTTTATGTCAGCCGTGTATATTTGTGGAGCGTTGCGCCACGCCGTGGTGTCGCCCTGTCGCTACTGCACGGTAAACGTGTAGCCCATGATCGTGTAGATCGGCAGGCAGTTCTCGCCGTGGCCCGGCAGCCGCCAGGTGCTGGTGATCTGGACCACCTCGCCCGGGCCGAAGGTCGGCCCGCTCTGGAAACTGAGCGGCATCGTGGAGTTCGGCTGCAGCCTGATCTCGAAGGTCCCGCCGATGGTGATGTCGCAGAAGGCGTTGGTGTAGCTCGTCAAAATGACGTCGGTGATGCGGAAGTAGCGGTTGGCGGGGACGGTGTAGACATCGGCCCTCGCGAACGGCTGTTCGCTGAACTGCCCGGCGAACATCATCGTCCGGCGATGCAGTTCCTTCGTCTCCGAGGTGGCGGTCTGTGCGGCAGCGGGGCCTGCGGATGTCGCGACCAGTAACAGCACGCCGGTCGCCGCGGACAGAAAACGCCGTGGGCCGTCGATCGGGATGGCAAATCTCTTCATGGCAACAACCTCCGGTACGGGAAGAACCGGCCGCGGCGCACCGGGGGGAAGGGCGCACCTCGGCCGACGACACAGGGAGGCGCCGGAGGGAGGACGCGGGGTCGCGAGCCGGACGGACGGAATCGTCACCGCCCGGACGCGCGACGACGCGCCATCGACCGGCGTCACCCGTCGCACCAGGCCGGATGAACTGCCCGCATCGGCGGGCCCACGTACATCTGGAGCGGCGACAGACTACCGCAGGGGCACAGGCCGGGACACCGCCGGCCCGTTCAAGCTGTCGTGTCTCGTGGACGCGGGCGGTCCGTGCCCCGTCCGCCGGCGCGACGCATGGCGACGGGGTGGCGGCATCGGCTGCGACACCATTGCCCTCCGCAGTCGGCACGGCATACCGGGGGCACCGCGGCGCATACCATCCGGCGCGCTTCATCCGCTTCGTTGTCAACGCACCGCCGCTCGCCTAAACACGAAGGCGGCCCGGGCGGCGGCGGACCAGGCACGGGAGCGTGCCGCCCGCGGCGCCGGCGGCCGCTGCGACGGATCGCTCCCGAGCCGTGGCCGTTCCCAGGAGTCCCGTTTGTCCATCGCCGACGACACCGCGCTGCGCCAGCCCTTCGTCTCGCGGTCCTCCGAGATTGTCGAGGCGCTGGAGGACTCGATCCTGCGCGGTGAGCGGCGCCCGGGTGATCGGCTCGACGAACGCCAGCTCGCCGAGGAGTTCGGCGTCTCCCGCACTCCCATCCGTGAGGCGTTGCAACGATTGGTGGCGAGCGGTCTCGTCAGCGTCCGCGGCCGCAGCGGCGCGCTGGTGGCTGAACTCGAGCCCGCGGACCTGCTCGACGCCTTCTCGGTCGTCGCCGAACTCGAGGCGCTGGCGGCGGGACTGGCGGCACGCCGGAGCCGCGCCGACGACCACGCCCGTCTCGCCGCCCTGCACGAACGCTGCGCCGAGACGGCGGCGAGCGGGGCCGTGCCCGCCTTCTTCCTCGCCAACAACGCCTTCCACCACGAGATCGCCCAGGCGAGCCGCAACAAGGTGCTGCAGGCGCAACTGCGCGCGGTGACGCTGAAGACGGCGCCCTACCGCCACCATGTCACCTATCGCCCCGGCCGCATGGTGTCCTCGATCCCGGAACACGCCGAGATCCTGGCGGCGATCGTCGCCGGCGAGGCGACCCTCGCCAGCGCCCTGATGCGATCGCACGTGGCGCTGCTGGGTGAGGACGTCACCGATTTCCTCCACGCCGTCCATCGTCGCTCGGCCTGACCGCAGCCCGCCCGCCGCAGTGGGTCGCGCGCGACGAGGCCTCACCGCCGGCACGGCCTGACGGGGAGCGCCCGACGCTGATGGCCCTTTTGGCGACGGGCGCGCGGCGTCTATCGTCGCGCGGCGAAAGTGCGGCGGGGCGGCGGCGGGCGGCGTTTGGTCCGTGTGGCTCGCCGGTCGCCGGACGGAGGACGGCATGAAGAGCGACGCCGGCGATGATCGGGCCCCCACGGCCGGCGCGAGGCTGCGGGCCGCCCTCGACAGCGGCGCGCTCGTCGCCGCACCGGGCGTCTATGACCTGATCTCGGCCCTGATCGCCGACCGCATGGGCTTCGAGGCGCTGTACGTCACCGGCTACGGTACCGTCGCCTCGTCGCTCGGCCTGCCGGATGCGGGGCTCGCCACCTATTCCCAGATGGTCGAGCGGGTCGGACGCATCGTCGAGATGACGACGACGCCGGTGATCGCCGACGCCGATACCGGCTATGGCGGGCTGTTGAATGTCCGCCACACCGTCCGCGGCTACGAGCGCGCCGGCGTGGCGGCCATCCAGATCGAGGATCAGGAATTTCCGAAGAAGTGCGGCCACACGCCGAACCGGCGGGTCATCCCGACGGGCGAGATGGTGCGCAAGATCGCGGTGGCCTCCGATTCGCGCTCGAGCCGCGATGTCCTCATCGTCGCCCGCACCGATGCGCGCTCCGCCCACGGACTGGACGAGGCGATCGCGCGCGGCAACGCCTATGGCGCGGCGGGGGCCGACCTGATTTTCGTCGAAGCGCCGGAAAGTGTCGCCGAGCTCGCCGAGATCGGTCGCCGCATCGAGAAGCCGACGGTCGCCAACCTGGTGGACGGCGGGCGCACGCCGATGCTCGGCACCGCGGAACTGGCGGATCTCGGTTTCTCCATGGCGATCTTTCCGGTGACCGGCTTCCTGGCCGCCGCCCAGACCCTGCGCAGCGTCTACGGGGAGATCCGCGCCCACGGAGCCGTCGGCGCCGGCACGCCGCTCTATCCGTTCGACGCGTTCAACGAGCTCATCGGCTTCCCCGATGTCTGGGCCTTCGAGCGACGGTTTCCGGAGGCAGATTGAGGTCCGCTGTCGGCCGGTGCGTTTCGGCGCGGCGGGGTCCTCTTCGGGTGGCGAGGCGGCGCTGGGGGGGGGGGTCGGTTCGCTACGGGAGCCCACGCGGATCACCAGCCGGGGACTGCGTCGCCAGGCACCGAGGCGCGGCGCGCATCGGCGCAGGGGGGCGTCGCAGCGGAGGCTGGCTCGCCAGAACGGCATCCGGCGGCCCGAACGCAAAAAGGCCCGCCGCGACGAGAGTGCTCTCGTTGCGGCGGGCCTTTGATGTGGTTGCGGGGGCAGGATTTGAACCTGCGACCTTCAGGTTATGAGCCTGACGAGCTACCGGGCTGCTCCACCCCGCGCCGGTTGTGGATGTTCGGCCGGCGGGGCCGAAGTCCCTGCGCTGG
>CALRZT010000247.1:0-7815 GCA_943372725.1 Pseudoxanthobacter soli DSM 19599 | reverse complement strand
GACATTGTCACCGCCTTCCAGACGCTCGAGCGCGCCGTGACGCGCAACGACGCCGACGAGTGGGTGAAGCACATGGCCGACGAGTTCGTCGTCTATCGCACCCGCCAGAACCTCACCACCAAAGCGTCGCGGGCCCGGATGCTGCGCGACCACGGCGCCATCAACGCCGAGACGTTCGTCGCGGCGGTCGAGGCGATGCGGCTCTGGATGTTCGGCGATGCGGCGGTGATGCGCGCGGACCATGTCATGCCCGGCAACCGCCGGCCGCCGTACCGCGCGACGCGGGTGTGGGTGAAACGCGACGGCCGCTGGCAGATGGCCCTCAGCCAGCAGACCACCCGCGCCGGCTGAACGGCGGTCGCAGGCCCGTCGATCGAGGGTGGTCGGGCCGGCGCGAGGTCGTCGCGGGTCGGCCTACTCGGCCGCCTCGGGGGCGAAGCGGCCCTTGCTGGCGCCGGACCCGGCCTTGCGCGCCTTCCGGAGCCGGCGGGCGGCGACGCGTGCCGCCTTGCCGGCGGCCCGCTTGCGGCTGCGCGCGTCGGTTTCGGCGGCGTCACGGACCGCCGCCGCCGTGACGTCGTCGCCGGCCGGACCCGCGTCCTCGCCTGCCAGACGTCCACCGGCTGCGAACGGGCCGACCGCGTCGGCGGTCGCCTCGCCGAGCCCCACCCGCGGCGCGTGTGCATCGGCGGACGCGGCCATGACCGGCTCAGCCGCTGCCCCGAGGCGCTTGGCACGCTTGCGTCGCGATGGCTCGCCCGGCGCCCCGCCCGCCTTGGCGGGCGCCTCGTCAGGTGCCTCGACGAGCGACGTGGCGAGCGACTTGGTCACGGACTTGGCGAGCGCCTTGGCGGGTTTGGCAGCCGCCTTGCCCGACGCCTTGGCGGGCACGGTGGCCGCCTTGGCGCGCTTGCGGGCGGCCTTGCGGTCGTTCGCGCGCAACGCCTCGAGGCGCGGCTCGAGATCGTGAAGAATGCCGCGCAGGCCCTCGTCGTCGGCGCGTGCCTCGGCCTCCGCCAGGGTGAACCAGGCGCGTTGGCGCTCGTCCATCTCCGGAAACGCCTCGAGTTCCTCGGAGACTTCCAGGAGATAGGTCGTGATCTTGCAGTCCTCGACCCCGTCGGGCCGGCGCTTGGCATAGACGTAGCGGCCGATCGGCTTTGCGCGCACGCGGCCGCGCACGCCCGCCTCCTCCAGCGCCTCCTGGGCGGCGGCCTCGGCGTTGGTGCGGCCGCGCATCCGCCAGCCTTTCGGGATGATCCAGCGTTGCGTCTCGCGCGACGTCACCAGCAGCACGCGCGGTTCGTCGCCGGTCCACCGGATGGGGAGAGCGCCGACCTGCTGCCGCATGCTGATGTCCACTCCTCGCCGGGGTTGTCCCGATGTCGATCCTGTCAGACTGGTTGATTCGCAGGCGGCCTGTCTTCACCAAACCAACGTGCGGGGTCAATCTTGGGTGAACCTGTACCCAGCGGTTGCACCGACGTCTTCCGTTCCGCCGCGCGGCTCCGGCTCCAGCGGGGCCGGAACCGGCGCTACGCCTGGCCTTGAAACGCAAAGGCCCGCCCCTGGGGTAAGGGGGCGGGCCCATGCGCTTGCCCTTGGAACCAATTGGGGGAAATGGCTCCTGGCTACCGCGACGATCCGGGGGAAGACCGTCGCGGATAGAATGGTGGGGAACGGCGTTGGTTCCAAGTCCCCAAATTAATTTTTTTTGACGGCCGCGCCGCCGCCGCTTCCACCCGCTCGGCGGGCGGCCGGCGGCGACCACCCGTCACTCCCCGACGTTCCCCGACCGGGAAAACGAAAAAAGCCTCCCACGCCCGCCGGAAGCGGTCGTGGAAGGCCATCTCGTTGCGGCGGCCGGAGGGAAGCCCTCGCGGCCGGCGTTGGTGTCAGTCGAGCGGCTCGACCATGCGGACTTCCGGACCCTTCGGGCCCTGTCCGACGGAGACGCGCACGCGCTGGCCCTCGGCGAGCGAGGAGACGCCGGAGCGCTGCAGGGCGGTGACGTGGACGAAGACGTCCTTGCCGCCACGGTCGGGGGCGATGAAGCCGAACCCCTTTTCGGGGTTGTACCACTTCACGGCGCCCATCAGATCCTCGGTCGGGCCGGTGTCGCGACCGTAGCCGCCACCGCCACCACCACCCTCGCGGGGGCCGGAGGAGGTGCGCGGGCCGGAGCGCGGCCGCGCCTCGGCGGTGCTCGCGTCGACGGCGACGACCTCGGTGACCTGACGACCCTTCTGGCCGATGCCGACCCGGACGGTCAGCGTCGCGCCGGGATCGACGGCTTCGTGGCCGGCGGCCTCGAGTGCGCGCGCGTGCATGAACACGTCGCCCGATCCGTCCGTCAGCTCGACGAATCCGAAGCCCTTCTCGGGGTTGAACCACTTGACGATCGCCTGCAGCGTCGGACCGCTCGGGGCGGCGAAGCTCGGGGTATCGTCGGTGCGTGGCCGCTGAAAGCCACTGCCACGGTCCGGCTGCATGAAGTCGTCGTCGAAACCGCGGCGGCGCGGCTCGCGGAAGTCCCGGTGTCGGCTCATCGGATGTCCATTCGGTCTAGCTGCACTTCATAGGCGTGAGAGAGTGGCAAACGTCAAGCGGCCACAACGAACTTCAGCACAATTCGGGCCAAAAAGGACCCGCTCGCGACGACCTGACGTGGACCGGCCCGCCTCGCGGAGGAATCCCAACCGGCCCATCCTCTACGATGACGTCGAAACCAATCCGAGCGCAACACTTTCGCGCCCTGGGAGCGAAAATCGTCGGCGTGCGTTCCCCGCCGGGCGCACTGCGCGCGCCGGGGGACATTTGGACATGACGCAAGACCAGGCGACGGCGTTCGCGATCGTCGGCGGGATGATGGTGCTGCTCGTCAGCGGCCGGCTGCGCTACGATATCGCCGCGGTGCTGGCCCTCCTGGTGGCGCTCGCCGCAGGGCTGGTGCCGTTCGATCGGGCATTTTCGGGCTTCAGCGACGACATCGTCATCATCGTCGGCGCCGCCCTCGTCGTCAGCGCGGCGATCGCCCGCAGCGGCGTCACCGACGCCGTCGTGCAGCGCTTCGCGCCGCGGCTGACGACAGTGCGCCTGCAACTGCTCGTGCTGACGGCGACGGTGGCGCTGTTGTCGGCGTTCGTGAAGAACATCGGCGCCCTCGCCATCCTCCTGCCGGTCGCCTTCCAGATGGCGCGCCGCTCCGGGGTGTCGCCCTCGCTGTTCCTGATGCCGATGGCCTTCGCCTCGCTGCTCGGCGGGCTGATGACGCTCGTCGGCACCTCGCCCAACATCATCGTCGCGCGGGTGCGCGCCGAGATGGGCGAGGCGCCCTTCGCCATGTTCGACTTCCTGCCCGTCGGCGCGGCGCTGACGGTCGTCGGCCTGCTGTTCCTGGTGGTGTGCTACCGGCTGCTGCCGGAACGCGTGCCGGCGACGAGCGGCCTCGACGCCGCCATCGACATCAAGAACTACATGACGGAAGCCTCCGTCCCGGCCGGCTCGCCGTTCGCCGGCAGGACGGTGGCCGACGTGCAGCGCCTCGCCGACGGCCAGGGCATGGTGACGGCGCTGCTGCGGTCCGGGCGCCGCATGCCCCCCTTGCCCGACGCCGGCCTGCGCGAGGGCGACATGCTGCTCCTCGAGGGCCGTCCCGAGGGCCTCGACCGCATGGTGGCGGGCGGCGGCCTGACGCTCGCCAAGGACCGTCGCCCGACCGCCGAGGAGCCGAACGACGAGGTCGACGCCGTCGAGGCCGTGGTCGGCGAGAACTCGCGGCTGATCGGCCTGTCGGCGAAGGACATGGCGCTGTTCCAGGCCTTCGGCGTCAACCTCCTCGCCATCAGCCGCCGCGGCACCCGGATCGGCGACCGCCTCGGCGACGTGACGCTGCAGGCCGGCGACGTCGTCGTGCTGCAGGGCCTCGTGCGCCGCATGCCGGACGTCCTGCGCGAGCTCGACTGCCTGCCGCTCGCCGAGCGCCGCATCCGCCTCGGCAGCGGCCGGCGCGGCCTCCTCGTCGTCGCCATCCTCGCCGTCGCGATGACCGTGACGGCCCTCGGCCTCGTGCCCGTGGCGGTCGCCTTCTTCGGAGCGGCCGCCCTGATGGTGCTGGTCCGGGTGATCCCGCTGCGCGAGGCCTACGGCGCCGTCGAGGGGCCGATCCTGGTGATGCTGGCGGCGCTCATCCCCGTCGCCGAGACGCTGCGCACCACCGGCGCCACCGACCTCGTCGCCTCGCTGCTGTCGAGTGCGGCGACGGTGCTGCCCCCAGCCGGCGCCCTCGCCCTGATCATGGTCGCGGCGATGGCGGTGACGCCGTTCCTCAACAACGCCGCCACCGTCCTCGTCATGGCACCGATCGCCGCCGCCTTCGCCACAGCGCTCGGCTTCCGGCCGGACGCCTTCCTGATGGCGGTGGCGATCGGGGCGGGCTGCGACTTTCTCACGCCGATCGGCCACCAGTGCAACACGCTGGTGTTCGGGCCCGGCGGCTACCGCTTCGGCGACTACGCCCGCCTCGGGCTGCCGCTGTCGCTGATCGTCGTCGCCGTCGCGGTGCCGATGCTGCTCCTCGTCTGGCCGCTGTGAGGCTGCCTGCCCGGCTCCGCCACAAGGTGCTGGTCCGCTTCGGCGACTTGGTTCGCGGCTTGCTTTGGCGTAGCGTCGGTGTTCGCGTCGTCGCCTCCCCCGCCGGCCGATTCCGTCCTGAACAGGGTTCCTAGTCCATGCTGGCCGCCATTCGCGAGCTTTTCGCCGAGCTGTCCGGCGACGCGCCGCGCAAGTCCTTCGCCGAGGACGATCAGCGCCTCGCCGTCGCCGCGCTGCTCGTCCACATCGTCTCCGTCGACGGCGTCGTCACCGATGCCGAGAAGGCGTCGCTGCGCACCGTGCTCAGCGAGCGCTACGGCCTGTCGGAGAGCGACACCGAATCCCTCGTCGCCGAGGCGAGCCGCCGCGATGACGAGGCGGTCGATCTCTACGGCTTCACCTCGGTCCTGAAGCGCACCCTCGACGAGGATGGCCGCAAGCGCGTCATCGAGATGATGTGGGAGACGGTGTTCGCCGACGGCAGCGTCTCCGAGTTCGAGGACAACACCGTCTGGCGGGTCGCCGAACTCCTCGGCGTCTCCAGCCGCGACCGCATCGAGCTGAAGCGGGGCGCCGCTCACCGCCACGGCGCCGATGCCGAGACCGCGGCCGAGCCCGACGCCGCCGCCGCCCGCGACGGGGAGACCGAAACCAAGCCATGAGCGCGCCTTCGGCGGAGATGCGGGATTTCCCGGCGAGCGGGCGCCCGGCGCGGGTGCTGATCGTGCTCCACCAGGAGCAGTCGACGCCCGGCCGCGTCGGCAAGGCGCTGCAGGCGCGCGGCTTCCATCTCGACGTCCGCCGCCCGCGCTTCGGCGACACGCTGCCTTCGAGCCTCGACGAGCATGCCGGCGCGGTGGTGTTCGGCGGACCGATGAGCGCCAACGACGGCGACGCCTACATCCGCCGCGAGATCGACTGGCACGAGGTGCCTCTGAAGGAGGAGGCGCCCTATCTCGGCATCTGCCTCGGCGCGCAGATGCTCGCCCGCCACCTCGGGGCCCGCGTCTACGGCCACCCGGAGGGGCTGGTGGAGATCGGCTACTTCCCGATCGAGCCGACCGAGGCCGGGGCCGCCTCGTTCGAGTGGCCGCGCCGCGTCTACCAGTGGCACCGCGAGGGCTTCGACCTGCCGGAGGGCGCCGATCTCCTGGCGAGCGGCGGCGGGCCGTTTCCCAACCAGGCGATCCGCGTCGGGCCGGCGGCCTATGGCGTGCAGTTCCATCCCGAACTGACGCTCGCCATGGTGCACCGCTGGACGACGATCGGCCACGAGCGCCTGAAGCTGCCGGGCGCGCAGCCGCGGCCCGTCCACTTCGCCGACCGGCTGCTCTACGACGCGGCGGTGCGCGAGTGGCTGGAGCGCTTCCTCGACCACTGGATCGGCCGTGCCGACGGGGCGCCCGGGCGGCAGCCGACGACGCCGGACTGAACCCGCCGGACGGAACGGCGCGCCGGCGTCGGCCGGAGCGCCCACGGCGTCAGGGCAGGCTGAGGAACGAGTCCAGCACCTTCTTCGGCTCGGGGCCCGCCTTCTCGAAGGCGACGCGCACCTTGTTGCCGTCGACCGACAGCACCTTCCCGTAGCCGAACTTCTGGTGGAAGACGCGCGCGCCCACGGCGAACTTCGCGGCGTCCTCGATCACCGAGCGGGCGACGATCTCGCCCTCGATCAGGCGCACCGGCGCCGGCCGGGTGCCGCTCGCGGCCGCCTCGCCGGTCCGCGCCCGGGCGCGCTCCCAGCCCGGGGTCGTGTAGCGCGACGACTGGAACGGCTCCATGCGGTCGAAGCGGCTCTGGCCGTAGCCACCATAGCCGCCGGTGCCGCCCTGCTCGCGCACCTCGACGTGGTCGGCCGGCAGCTCGTCGAGGAAGCGCGACGGGATCGAGGCGTTCCACATCCCGTGGATGCGGCGGTTGGAGGCGAACCAGACGAGGGCGCGCTTGCGCGCCCGCGTCAGCCCGACATAGGCGAGGCGGCGCTCCTCCTCGAGGCCGGCCTGGCCGGATTCGTCGAGGGCCCGCTGGTGCGGAAACAGCCCTTCCTCCCAGCCGGGCAGGAAGACGGTGTCGAACTCCAGCCCCTTCGCCGCATGCAGCGTCATCAGCGTCACCGCCTGGACGCCGGCCTCGCTGTCGGTATCGACGACCAGCGCGATGTGCTCGAGGAAGGCCTGCAGGCTCTCGAAGTCCTGCATGGCGCGGACGAGTTCCTTGAGGTTCTCGAGCCGGCCCGGGGCGTCCGGCGAGCGGTCCTGCCGCCACATCTCGGTGTAGCCGGACTCGTCGAGGACGATTTCGGCGAGTTCCCCGTGGGGCATCCGCTCGAGCGCCGCCCGCCAGCGCGCGAACGAGGACAAGAGGTCGCGCAGCGTCGAGCGCGCCTTCGGCTTCAGCTCCTCCGTCTCGACGATCTCGGCGGCGGCCTGCATCAGCGGCACGCGGCGGTCGCGGGCGGCGTCGTGCAGAAGGCGGATAGTGGCGTCGCCGAGGCCGCGCTTCGGCGTGTTGACGATGCGCTCGAAGGCGAGGTCGTCGGCCGGCTGGGCGGTGCAGCGCAGATAGGCGAGCGCGTCGCGGATCTCGGCGCGCTCGTAGAAGCGCGGGCCGCCGACGACGCGGTAGGCGAGGCCGAGGGTGACGAAGCGGTCCTCGAACTCGCGCATCTGGAAGGACGCGCGCACCAGGATCGCCATCTCGTCGAGCGAGTGCCCCTTGCGCTGCAGGCTCTCGATCTCCTCGCCGACGGCGCGCGCCTCCTCCTGCGAATCCCAGGACGAGGCGACGGTGACCTTCTCGGCGTCGGCGTCGACGATCTCGGTGAACAGCGTCTTGCCGAGCCGGCCCTTGTTGTTGGCGATGAGGTGGGAGGCGCTCGCCAGGATCGGCGCGGTCGAGCGGTAGTTGCGCTCCAGCCGGATGACGGCGGCGCCGGGGAAGTCGTGCTCGAAGCGCAGGATGTTGTCGACGTCGGCGCCGCGCCAGCCGTAGATCGACTGGTCGTCGTCACCGACGCAGCAGAGGTTCGACTGCCCCTGGGCGAGCAGCCTGAGCCAGAGATACTGCGCCGTGTTGGTGTCCTGGTACTCGTCGACGAGCATGTAGCGGAAGCGCCGCTGGTAGTCGGCGAGGACGTCCGGATGGGCGCGGAACACCTCGATCGGCAGCACCAGCAGGTCGCCGAAGTCGGTGGCGTTGAGCGTCTTCAGGCGGTCCTGATAG
>CALRZT010000246.1:0-7828 GCA_943372725.1 Pseudoxanthobacter soli DSM 19599 | reverse complement strand
CCGGCCCTCGCCCTGCGGCACGGCGGGCGGCAACAGGCCGCGGTTCTTCCAGCCGTCGATGAGGTTCGCCAGCTGGCGCGCCGGCCAGCGCTTCTCGTCGATGCCGTCGGCCTGCAGCAACTGCTTCATCAGCCGGAGCTGGTCGTCGGTGTCGAGGATCGTGAAGTCGGGCCGGAGGCCGACGAGCTCGGCGTTGCGGCGCAGGATGCGCGTGCCGATCGAATGGAAGGTGCCGAGCCAGCTCATCCCCTCGGCGGAGGGTCCGATCAGGGCGGCGATGCGGTGGCGCATCTCGCGCGCCGCCTTGTTGGTGAAGGTGACGGCGAGGATCTGGTACGGCGCGGCGCGGCCGGTCGCGAGGATGTGGGCGATGCGGGTCGTCAGCACCCGCGTCTTGCCGGTGCCGGCGCCGGCGAGCACCAGCACAGGGCCGTCGAGGGTCTCCACGGCGCGGCGCTGCTCGGGGTTGAGGCCGTCGAGATAGCGCGGCACGGCCGTGCCGAGGGCGCGCGCGGCGATGCCGCCGGGCTTCGGGACCGGCGCGACGGCCTCCGGGGACCGGGCTTCGTCGGGCACGCGGGGCACGCGGCCAGCGGGTGACGCCATCGTGGACGGCCTTTCGCCGAGGAGCGGGCGGCGGCGATTCGCCGGGACGCGCCGAGGATACAGGAAATGCGAGCGGCGGTGTGGCGGCGGCGGGGCCGCGGCACGCCGGCGCCAAGCCTGCGTGTGCCGAGGCTGCGTTTGCCAAGCCTGCGTGGATCGCCTCAGATGGTCGGCGGCCGGCGGTCCGGCAAGGCGGCGCGGACGCGGCGGGTGGTCGCCCACAGCGTGAAGGCGGCGAGGCCGAGGGCGGCGATGAAGACCGGCAGCGACCACCAGGCCGCCTCGACGGCGGCGCCGACGGCGATGCCGGTGACCGCGCCCGCGACCATCTGCAGGAAGCCCAGCAGCGAGGAGGCGCTGCCGGCGCGCTGCGGAAACGGCATGATCGCCGCCGCGGTCGCCTGCGGCAGGGCGAGCCCGAGCCCGGCGAGATAGATCATCATCGGCACGAAGATCTCGGTTGGGTGGCCGGGGCCGGCGAGGGCGGCCAGCAGCATCAGCACGCCGCCGAGGGCGTTGATGGCGGTGCCGAGCCCCATCACCCGCGACATGCCGAGCCGCATGACGATGCGTTGGCCGGCGAGCGAGCCGGCGGTGAAGGCGAGCGCGCCGGCGCCGAAGGCGAGGCCGAAGCCGAGGGGCCCGAGGCCGTAATGGTCCTGCAGCACGAAGGACGAGCCGGAGATGTAGGCGAACAGCCCGCCATAGACGGAGCATAGGATGGCGACGTTGGCGCGGAAGGCGCCGGAGCGCAGGATCGTGGCGAAGTCGCTCGCGATGCCAGCCGGCGACAGTCTGACCGAGGGATCGCCGGCGCGTGTCTCCGGCAGCCGCGTCACCGCCACGACGGCGAGGAGGGCGGCGAAGGCGAGGGTGAAGACGAAGGAGGAGCGCCAGCCGCCGATGCCGTCGAGCAGGCCGCCGATGGTCGGCGCGATCGCCGGCACGACGCCCATGATGGCGCCCATGCGGGCGAGTTCCTGGCCGGCGCGCGAGCCGTCATAGAGATCGCGGACGATCGAGCGGGCGAGGATCACCGGGCCGGCGCCGCCGAGCGCCTGGACGAAGCGGCCGAGGATCAAGGTCTCGACGGTGGGCGCCAGCGCGCAGGCAAGCGTGCCGAGCATCAGGATGGCGAGGCCGGCGAACAGCACGGGCCGGCGGCCGTAGCGGTCGGCGAGCGGGCCGTAGACGAGCATGCCGGCGGCGAAACCGACGAGGAAGACCGACAGCGTCAGTTGCACGCGGGCGATCGAGGAGCCGAAGTCGTCGACGATGCGCGGCAGCGACGGCAGGTACATGTCCGTCGACAGCGGCCCGATCGCCGTCAGGAGCGCCAGCAGGACGGTGAGCGCGATCGACCCCGGCCTCAGCACCGCACGCCCTCGTCCGGAAAAGGGAAGGCACCCGCGCCGGAGCGGCGGGGTGCCTTGATAACCTCGCGACTGTCTTCGTCGCTCCCGCCGCGGCGTCAGGCCGCGGGGCGTCGACCGCTCACTCGGCGGCGGCGACCGGGGCGGCAGCGGCGGCGAGGTTCGCGGTCTTGCCGCGCGCGTCGCGCTTCTCGACGATGCGGGCCGCCTTGCCGGTCAGGCCGCGCAGATAATAGAGCTTGGCGCGACGCACCTTGCCGCGGCGCACGAGATCGACCGACTCGATCATCGGCGAATAGATCGGGAAGACGCGCTCGACGCCCTCGCCGTAGGAGATCTTGCGGACCGTGAAGCTCTCGTTCAGGCCAGCGCCGCCGCGGGCGATGCAGACGCCTTCATAGGCCTGCACGCGGGTGCGGGTGCCTTCGGTGACGCGCACGTTCACCTTCACGGTGTCGCCGGGGGAGAACGCCGGCAGGGTGCGCTTGGCGGTGACCGCCGCAATCTGCTCTTTGTTGAGCTCGTCGATGATGTTCATGACCGTCGTCTCTTCACTCGCCGCCGGACACCGCTCGCCCGGACCACCGTGTCCGTGCAATTCCGAGGCGGCATACGATCGTTGGAAAACTGGGCCGAGCCATTATACGAATCCCTGGGCCTTGTCGATTCCGATGTGACGGGTCGATGTCGGCCGGATTGACGCCCGGCGCCAGCGCCGCTATAGACCGCGCCGACGGCGGCCGAGGGCTGCCCTTTCGGCATTTGGCGTCCGCTCCGGCGTGCGCCCGAACCGCAGACACCGGAACACCATGGCGAACACGTCCTCGGCCAAGAAGATGGCCCGCAAGATCGATGCGCGCACCGAAATGAATCGGGCGCGTCGCAGCCGCGTGCGTACCTTCCTGCGCAAGGTCGAGGAGGCGATCGCCTCCGGCGACCAGACCGCCGCGAAGGCGGCGCTGGCGGCGGCCGAGCCGGAGCTGATGCGCGCGGCCTCCAAGGGCGTCGTGCACAAGAACACCGCCTCCCGCAAGGTCTCGCGCCTCGCGGCCCGGGTGAAGGCGATCGCCGCCTGAGATCGGGCCCGTCGTCGTCCGGACGCCCGCCGTCCGGTCGCCGAAGACCCGTCTGAAGGCCCCGCCTCGCGGCGGTCGCGCTCGCGACGGTGCGGCGGATGGAGACCGAGGCCCGGCCCGCGCCGGGCCTTTTTTGCGTTCGCGGTCCGGACAACGCCGGGCCCCTTGTCCGTTCGCGGTCCGCATCCTCGCCGCCAACCCGGCGTTCCCGGCGCTGGCCGCGCCGTTTCACGGACTTCGGCGACCCGTCCGCCGGCGGCGGCGCCCGTCGGCTGCAGCACCTTCCCCCGGCGCCCCGTCCGCCTCCACCCACCACCTCCGAAGGATCGTCCCTCGGCGCCCGGACCCGGCGCGGGATGCGGCGTCGGGAGGGAAGGAATCGGGTGGTCGCTGCCCGGTCAGAAGGGCCGCGTCAAGGGGCGAACGACCTCGTCCACGGCCGTCCACAGGCAAAGGCGGCTAAGCTTTGCCGAGCCGCCACACAGAGCTTCGCCGGCTTTCGAGCTGACTCGAAAAAGGGCGCTCCCGCAAGGCCTTAGCGACAGGTCGCAAGTGCTCCTCGACGCTCCCCGGCCGGGGAGGCGAGTCAAGGCGTCCGGCTAATATTTTTTTTACATTCCGGTGCCTCGGCGACCGTCGCGCCGGGCAATTGTGGCAAGGCTTTGAGTCTGCACGTTTTGCCCGGCGACCACCGCCTCCGGGGTGGCGCGACCGGGTCGGTGACGGGTGCGCGAGGCCGTCGCGGGGCGATTCAAGCTGTTGCGGCACCCACCCCCTCTGTGTATTTTCGAAGCCATCGGGGGCGCGCCTCCCGGCTCATCAAACATTGAGTCCAATTGCAACGCCTATTTTGGGCGGCGCAGTAAATTTGTTCGCGTTCAGGTGTCCAGAAACCTAAACAAGATTAGGAAATTTCCAGATGCGCACCGAACTGAACGCAAGGACTAGACTTTAGCGAGCGGCTTTCGTACGTCCCTCGCGACGAAAATCTCACTTCCCATTCTTGGCCAGACGGCGGTGCGCGGCACCGCGGGGGAACAACTATGCCCGCTGACGCAGCGAACTCCTATGCCGGCGACATATCGCCGGACGAGGCCTGGGCCCTGCTCGCCGGCGATCCGAAGGCGGTGCTCGTGGACGTCCGCACCGTCGCGGAGTGGAACTTCGTCGGCACCCCGGATCTGCGCCCGCTCGGCAAGCAGGCGCTGCTCGTGGAGTGGCAGGGCTTCCCGTCGGCCGGCCCGCGGCCGGACTTCGTCGCCACCGTCGAGCGCCACTTCGGCGATCACGGCGTGCCGAAGGATGCGCCGGTGCTGCTGCTCTGCCGCTCCGGGGCGCGCAGCCGTTCGGCTGCCATCGCGCTGACGGCGGCGGGCTTCGGGCGGGCCTTCAACATCGAGAACGGCTTCGAGGGACCGCTCGACCCGGAGGGGCACCGGGGCGGCGTCGACGGCTGGAAGGCTCGCGGCCTGCCGTGGGCGCAGGGCTGATGGTACGGCGTGCGGCGGCTGCCGCCCAACGGGACGACTGGTGGAGGGGATCGGTGACGCGGCCCGGTGACGGGCCGGCGAGGGTGTGGGGGACGAACACGACTGAAGACGGGACGGAACCGGCGGACGGGCCGGTGGCGACGAGGGCGACGATGGACAGTTTCGCAGACGACGGTTCGGACGACGGAGAGGCGCTGGGCGCGATGGGACCGGTTTCGGTGCCGCAGGACGCTGCGTCGGAAGGCCGGCCCGCCGACGGCGAGGTGCCCTGCGACGGCGGACCCGTCGAGATCGCCGGCGAGCCCGCCGCCGAGGTCTGGAACCGCGTCAAGGCGCGGCTCAGGGCCGAGTTCGGCGAGGCGGTGTTCTCGAGCTGGTTCGCCCGCCTCGATTTCGAGGACAGCGACGCCGCGGCGCTGCGGCTGTCAGTCCCGACGCGCTTCCTCAAGCAGTGGATTCACGGCAACTACGGCGACCGCATCGCCGAGCTCTGGCGCATCGAGAGCGGCGGCCTTCGCCGCGTCGACATCGCCGTGCGCACTGCCGGCCGCGGCCGGGCCGTCGCCGCCCCGACGGCGGCGGTGGCGGTGCGTGCGCCAGCGCCGGAGCCGCGCCGTTCCGAGGGCCAGCGCCGGTCGACCTCCGTCACCGGCGGCGCCCGTCCGTCCGCCCCCCGCCCCGATGGCGGCCGCTCCGACGGCGGTCGCAGCGACGGCGGGCGCGATTCCGCCCTCGCCGGCTCGCCCCTCGATCCGCGCTTCACCTTCGAGACCTTTCTCGAGGGCCGCACCAATGCGCTGGCACTCGCCGCCGCGAAGCAGGTCGCCGGCGCCCGGCCGGGCGAGGCGGTGCCGTTCAACCCCTTGTTCGTGCAGGCGCCGGTCGGCTTCGGCAAAACGCATCTGCTGCAGGCGATCGCCGGCGAGGCGCAGCGCGCCGGCGGCCGGCGGGTGCTCTATCTCACCGCCGAGCACTTCGTGTACCGCTTCGTCACCGCCCTGCAGGCGCACACTGCGCTCAACTTCAAGGACGCGCTGCGCGAGATCGACCTCCTGATCATCGACGACATGCAGTTCCTGCAGGGCGACCGCAGCCAGGCGGAGTTCTGCCACACCCTCAACGCGCTGATCGACGGGGCCCGCCAAGTGGTGGTCGCCGGCGATCGGCCGCCGAGCGAGCTCGAATCCCTCGATGCCCGCGTCCGCTCCCGCCTCGCCGGCGGGCTGCTGGTCGAGCTGATGCCGCCGGATGCCGAGCTGCGCCGCCGCATCCTCGCCCAGCGCCTCGCCGCCCAGCGCGTCGCCTTCCCCGGCGTCGAGGTGCCGGAGGCGGTGATCGACTTCGTCGCCCGCGCCGTCGCCACCAACGGGCGCGACCTCGAGGGCGCGGCGAACCGCCTCGTCGCCCACAACCAGCTGACCGGCGCGCCGATCTCGATCGAGATGGCGGAGACTGTGCTGCGCGATCTCCTGAAGCAGCGCGAGGGCCGACGCGTCCGCATCGAGGACATCCAGCGCGTCGTCGCCCGCCACTACTCGATCCCGAAGACCGACCTCGTCTCGGCCCGGCGCACCCAGGCGATCGTCCGGCCGCGCCAGATCGCCATGTACCTCGCCAAGGTGATGACGCCGCGCTCGCTGCCGGAGATCGGCCGGCGCTTCGGCGGCCGCGACCACACCACGGTGCTGCACGCCGTGCGCAAGATCGACGAGCTCGCCAAGACGGACACCCGTCTCGCCGACGACATCGAACTCCTGAAGCGTCAGATCGAGGACGAGCCGGCGCGCTGAGCGCCGGTTTCCGCCGGGTCGGCCGATCGCCCGCCACGCCGCCCCTTGCATCCGGCGTCGTCAGCGGGCAGGTTCGGCGCCCCCGGCGCTGGTCCTCGGCGCCGGTCCCCTTTCCTGACCCTGAAGACGGACCGACATCGATGCGCGCGACCCTGGAGCGGGCTCACCTGCTGAAGACGCTCTCGCACGTGCATCGTGTCGTCGAGCGTCGCAACACCATCCCGATCCTCTCCAACGTGCTGGTGCGGGCCGACGGCGGCGAGGTGCGCCTGAAGGCGACCGACCTCGACCTCGAGATCACCGAGACGACGCCGGCGATGGTCGAGCAGCCCGGTGCCACCACCGTGCCAGCGCACCTCCTGCACGACATCGTCCGCAAGCTGCCCGACGGCGCCCAGGTGTCGCTCGAGACGGCCCCTGACGGCGCCAACCTGTCGATCCGCTCCGGCCGCTCGCGCTTCAACCTGCAGATGCTGCCGGAGACCGATTTCCCCGACATCACCGCCGGGCCGTTCACCCACCGCTTCGAGATGAAGGCGGCCGACCTCAGGCGGCTGATCGACCGGACCCAGTTCGCGATCTCCAACGAGGAGACGCGCTACTATCTGAACGGCATCTATCTCCACACCATCGACGGCCGCGGCGGGCCGACGCTGCGCGCCGTCGCCACCGACGGCCATCGCCTCGCCCAGGCCGACATCGCCGCTCCGGCGGGATCGGCCGGCATGCCGGGCGTCATCGTGCCGCGCAAGACGGTTGGCGAGATCAAGAACCTCATCGACGACCCCGAGGCGATCGCCACGGTGGAACTGTCGGAGGCGAAGCTGCGCGTCTCGATCGGCACGGTGGTGCTCACTTCGAAGCTGATCGACGGCACCTTCCCCGACTATGCCCGCGTCATCCCGCAGGGCAACGACAAGGAGCTTGCCGTCGAGCGCGACGACTTCAAGACCGCCGTCGACCGTGTCTCGACGGTGTCGAGCGAGCGCGGCCGGGCGGTCAAGCTGTCGATCTCCGAGGGCAAGCTGGTGCTCGCCGTCAACAACCCGGACTCGGGCTCGGCCAGCGAGGAAGTGCCGGCCGACTACGAGGACGAGGCGCTCGAGATCGGCTTCAACGCCAAGTATCTCCTCGACATCGCCGACCAGATCGGCAGCGGCACGATGCGCTTCCGCCTCGCCGACCCGGGCTCGCCGACATTGATCCAGGACGGCGGCGACGAGAGCGCGCTCTTCGTGCTCATGCCGATGCGGGTGTGACGGAAACCGTCCGGCCCGGCGCCACGGCGCCGTTCCTGTCGACGCTGCGGCTCACCGACTTCCGCAACTACGGCCGGCTGGTGCTGGGGCTCGGCCCCGGCGCGGTGGTGCTCGTCGGCGAGAACGGCGCCGGCAAGACCAATCTCCTCGAGGCCGTCTCCTTCCTTTCGCCCGGCCGCGGCTTCCGGCGCGCCGCCAACGAGGCGGTGGCGCGGCGCGGCTCGGCCGGGGCCT